>JAGBFD010000018.1 GCA_017936645.1 Clostridia bacterium | reverse complement strand
TGTTACGCCAATGCTCGGGGAGACCTCTTGTAATGTCGTGCCAGATTGACTCACAGTTGTGCATATATTCGCCTTCACCGTATTCGAACTCGCCGAGAACGCCTGATCTGTAAAGTTCACGCATCTTCTTCGGAGCACCCATATAGCAGTAGTTTTCAGCGTAAGCATAAACTCTGCCTGTTCTTTCAACAGTTTCAATGAGCTCAACAGCTTCCTTCATTGTCTGAACGGGAAGAACCTCGCTGATAACATCAAGACCGCTTTCCATACAACGGATTGCAAGCGGTGTGTGCTCAGTTGCAAAGTTTGCAAGAACTACAGCATCCATATCGTGTTTGAGGAAATCTTCGAGATCGTCATAAAATACGATTGTATCATTACCGTAGCTTTCTTTTGCAAAATCAAGAGTCGGCTTGTGGTTATCACAAACAGCTACAAGTTCAGCGTTCTTTGAGTTAACGCAGTAGTTGATCATTGTCTTACCGCGGCCTGCACCCACGACACCTATTTTGATCTTAGGAGCCTTGTAAATTGTCTTGTAGAATGAGCAGTCTTCATTGACCATATCAATGCTGTCTATATCGTACTCTGTAAGGATTGCTTCCCAACGCTTCTGCATACCTTCATCATACTCAACGGGTTTGAAACCTGATGAAAGATAGCTCTTTACAGCACCCTTACGCCACTCGTCTGTGGTAAGATAGATGTAATCAACACCGCGAGCCTCAAGATCCTTGAGGGCGATATTGTTAAGATGCTTGCCGAGACCTTTACCTCTGAACTCTGTTTTGAGTCCGACCATATGTACTTCACCGCAGTTTACGTCCGTGTGATGTACTGCAGTAATTGTACCGATGTGTTCACCCTCAAAATCGATGAAGTAAGTGTCTGTATCAGGATTTGTGAAGGCATGGTTTGTTATTCTGTCTTCAAAAATCTCTTCGTACGGTTCGTCACCTACGAGACCGTTTTTACAGCAGTCAACCCAGGCTTTTCTGTCTTCGGCTGTACCGTTGTATCTTGAAATCTTATATTCTTCCGGTAAAGCAAGGTCTGCGATAGGAGTACCTGCTAACCAATACATTTTTAACTGTGCCATTATAGCCACCCCTTTCAAAAAAGAATTCTAACACAATAAAAATCAAACATCAATAAGAAAAGAGAAAATAAGAAAAAATTTTTAAGGACTTAAGGTAATTTTAAAAGGTAATTTTTGTTGCAATCAGAAACAAATTATGGTAGAATGTACGTGTAAATATACACGCTTATGTGAGCGTTTTTTACAATGTTCATAAAAGGAAAAAACAGGAGGAATAAAAATGAATTGTCCTAATTGTAACACACCACTTAATGACGGTGACATTTTCTGCATCGCATGTGGTCAGAAGGTAGCACAGCAGCAGGCTCCGCAGAATGCAGCACCGGCTTCAAACGGCCCTGCAAATAATGCTCAGCCCCAGTACACAGCACCGAACGCCCAGGCTCAGTATACAGCACCGAATAACAATATTTATTCTGATCCTTCATCATATGCTGTAAAGGCAGAGCCGGAGCAGAAGGTTTCACCCATTGATGCTGTCAAGAATTTGTTCACTACAGTTACTACTAATATCTCAACTTTTATCAATTCTAATGAAAAGCTCAGAAAAATTGTTTTTAAAGAAGACGGTAAGATCAATGTTATCGTACCCGCAGCTGCAGGTGGCGTAGTAGTTGTACTTCTTGTACTTATTATCGCAATCGCATCAAGCGGTGGCAGTGCTAAGTCAGTCGCTAAGGATTATCTTAAGGCTTTGTATGAAGAAAATCTGTATACGACGATTGAAAACGAAGTAATCGATCATGATGCTATAAAGGGACTTTTAAAGGATCTTGCAAAAGAGGAAGACTTAACTGAAAAAGAAATGTATGAGAGAATCGCTAAGGAAATCGATGAAAGCGATGCTGACTTTACAAATTATAAGGGTTTTGCAAAGTATGTGTCTGAAAAGGCTGAAGAGGAAGAGAAAGACTGGCTTGAGGATACATACGGTGATGATTATAAGATCAAGGTTGAAGTTGAAAGCCCTGAAAAGTGTACAAAGAGCCGTTCGGAGGACTACCGCGATGATCTTGATGCTTTGATCAGAAACATTGAGGATGCTGCAGACGTGGATCTTGACTTTGATGCTGACGATGCAAAGAAGTTCGTTGAGGTTGATTATACAGTAGTTATTGAAGGTTCAGAAGACAGAGACAAGGACAGAGATACACTCATTCTCGTTAAGATTAAGGGTGATTGGAAGGTCATGAACTTTAATGGTGATGAATTGTTTGATCTTGTTGACTTGTATTAAGATTTAAACTGAGTGAAATCAAAAAAGACGGTTGCGGGAGCAACCGTCTTTTTGCATATGTACATCTTGATATATAAAATCTATTGTGTGAGTTATTTTTAAATGAATTAACTCCACACAATTACCGCCTTTCTATAAATGCCATAAAATAACTGCAACATTGTATAAAGTTGCGACGGAAAGTGAAATATTTGCCTTGCGGTGTATAAGGGCTTTATTTCGTTGAAAATACCTATGCTTTGTATCAAAGCATAGGTATTTTCTGGTGGACCCGATGAGAGTCGAACTCACGACACCTGCAATGCGAATGCAGTACTCTCCCAACTGAGCTACGGGCCCGCAGGGCAAAGCCATTGGCTTTGCAGTGATATATCTGCTGACGCAGATGTGATATACACCTTGCGGTGTGTGGCATTTTGCTGTTAGAAAAGGTTACTTTTTATTCTTCACCTTATCCCAATACTCTTTATATGCCTGTTCGTTTTTGTTCGGGCCGGGAACATAGTATTTTGCGTTTTTCAAAGCATCGGGCAGATACTGCTGAGGTGCCCAGTGATTTTCATAATCGTGAGGATAGATATAAAACTGACCTTTATTCTTGTTATCCTCACCGTCAAAGTGCATATTCTGAAGCTGGCGGGGGATAGGACCGCTTTTTCCTCTGCGGATATCTGCAAGTGCGGCATCAATTGCGGCTTCGCCTGAGTTTGATTTAGGTGAGTTGCACACAAGTATTACTGCATCTGCGAGAGGAATACGTGCTTCGGGCAGACCGACCATCATTGCCATATCTACTGCCGCTTTGACAATAGGAATAATCATTGGATATGCAAGTCCTACATCCTCTGCGGCACAGACCATTAGTCTGCGACACGCTGACGGCAGGTCACCTGCATCGAGCAGTCGCGCCAGGTAGTGAAGTGCCGCATCGGGGTCTGAGCCTCTCATCGACTTCTGATAAGCAGATACGATATCGTAGTGCTCGTCACCGTCACGGTCATATTTCATCGCACTTTTCTGAGTGAGACTTTTGGCAGTTTCAAGTGTGATATTGAGAGTTCCGTCTGCTTCGGGTTTGGTTGAAAGTGTGCAGAGCTCAACGGAATTCATTGCTTTTCGCACATCACCGCCGCAGGCCGTTGAAATGTGTGTTATCACATCGTCTTCGACGTTTATTTTTATGCCTTTATCGTCTTCGAGAAAGCTGAATGCACGTTTTACGGCAGGTACGATTTCCTCAGGTGTAACAGCCTTGAATTCAAAAACGGTTGAACGGCTGAGGATTGCATTGTAAACGTAAAAATACGGATTTTCCGTCGTGGATGCGATCAGGGTTATCGAACCGACCTCGATATATTCAAGCAAAACCTGCTGCTGCTTTTTATTGAAGTACTGAATCTCATCAAGGTAGAGGAGAATGCCGTTTTGTGCCTCAAATGTATCAAGCTGTGCAACGACAGCTTTTATATCTGCCGTACCTGCAGTCGTACCGTTGAGCTTGCAAAGCTTACGGTTTGTAGCTTTCGCGATGATTGACGCAACGGTTGTTTTGCCGATTCCCGAAGGGCCGTAAAAAATCATATTCGGCAGATTTCCTGACTCAATGATGTTTCTCAAAGGCATATTTTCACCGATGAGATGCTTCTGACCCACTACGTCATCGAGTGTCTGCGGTCTTATTAACTGTGCAAGCGGTGTCGACAAGAAACCCACCTCCCTGTGAGAGTAATTCTACGGAGAATTATATAATATACACGGATCTTTTTCAAGGATTTTCAAAAAAATAACTGCCCCGACGAGCAGGACAGTTAAATTGAAAATTAATTATTTGATTCCGAGAAGTGAACCGATGAAACGTACAAATGTAAGAAGAACAGTCTTAAGAAGGTCAAGAATCTGATCAAAAGTGATGCCTGATGTATCGTCGCCACCGTCAACGATTTCGCCTTCACACTCAAAGTCACAGCTTACGATGAGAAGCTTGCCTAATTCGCTGATTTCTTCGACTTCAGCAGCATAACCGTTGATTGAAACGATGAGTGCTTCAGAATCAAGCTCAAAAACATAACCGTCTGCAGCGTAAAGAGCGATGTTTACTGTGTAGACCGAACCTTCCGTAAAAGTAACATCTGCGACTTCTGCATCAGCGTTTGTTGAGTAAAGAATGTCGCCTGTATCGGCATCTGTCCACATCATTTCGATGAGTTCATACTCTTCTGATTCGATAAGGTAATTACCTGAAGCGTAGCAGTCAGCAACGGGAGCCTCGACAGTTACATCTACTTCAGAAACGAGTATGCCTGAAACGCTTTCGCCTTCAGCGAAAACTGAGACTGACATAACACCGAGAGCCATTACTGTTGCGAGAAAAATTGCAAGAGCTTTTTTAAATGATTTCATTTTCATAATCCTCCGATAATTTTTTGTATATGAATTATAACTTTAAAGTGAGTAAAAGTCAATATGACAACTGATATAAATATCTTGCCTTTAGTTTTTGCATATGGTAAAATGAAACAAATATACAGTTAAGGAGTAAGCTTATGAAATACATTCCTTTAATAAATATAAAGCAGGGAACTAAATCAGTACACCGCTATTCAAACGGTAACACTCTGCCTTACGTGCAGCTTCCGTTTGCAATGTGCGGTATTTCTGCACAGACAAAGTATGAAGGCGGATGGTATTA
Source organism: Clostridia bacterium (assembly GCA_017936645.1). Classification (GTDB taxonomy): domain Bacteria; phylum Bacillota; class Clostridia; order Oscillospirales; family Acutalibacteraceae; genus CAG-488. Next base: position 12,810 of record JAGBFD010000018.1, on the reverse strand, counting down.
TTACCCTGATCACCGTTTCCTTGAAGGTGTACGTCTTACGCATCAGCCGAGTCCGTGGATAAATGACTACGGTACATTCCTTTTCACTCCGCAGACAGACAGAGTTTACGACAAATTCAATGATGCGTGGTCGGGCTACAGACCTGAGGAAGCTGTCATGAGACCTGATTATATGAAGCTTCGCTTTCTTCGCTCTCAGGCAGATTTTGAGCTTGCTCCCTGCGTAAGAGGCTGTAAAATCCGTCTGACTTATCCTGAGTCAAGAGTTCCGTACTTTACTATTTTCCCTGTAAAAGGTGATTACGGTTATGAAATTGACTTCGAAAACAACTGTGTAAAGGCTTGGACAAACGGAAAAAGCGGCGGTACAGCGGTAGATTTCAAAACATATCTTGTTGTTAAGTTTGATAAGCCTATAGATAAGGAAAATTCACGCTTCGGAGAAAGCGGAAACGAGGGCAAGGATGCTTGCGTGCATATTGCGTTTTATGACAAGGTTATCACAGCTGACATTTCGAGCTCATACATCAGCTTTGAACAAGCTTTTGAAAATATGAAGCAGGACAGCCTTGAAAAGAGCTTTGAAGATGTTCAGGCAGAGGCTGAGACTCTCTGGGAAGAGTACCTTTCAAGGATAGAAATTGAAACTGACGATGAGAGACAGATGAAAACTTTCTATTCCTGTATGTACAGAACAGGTCTTTTTCCGCACAAGGCTTATGAAATCGATAAGGACGGAAAAAAGATCCACTACTGTCCCTCAGACGGTAAGGTGCATGAAGGTGTACGCTATACCGATAACGGTTTCTGGGACACGTACCGTTCGGAGTTTCCTCTCCTTGCACTCATCGGCAGGGAGGAGTATGCAGAGATGCTCGAAGGATTTATTGTTGACTACACAGAGGGCGGTTGGCTTCCTCGTTGGCCGTCTATCGGTGAGAGAGGATGTATGCCGAGCACTCTTCTTGATGCGGTGATTGCAGATGCTGCAGTGAAGGGAATTATCAGCGGTGATTTGCTTGAAACTGCACTTGAGGGTATGCTCCACCATGCAAACAATGACTCAGATGATGAGGACTACGGCAGAGAAGGTGCAAGCTACTACTGCAAGCTCGGTTATGTTCCCAAGGATCTTTTCAGCAACAATGTCAATCTTTCTCTTGACGCGGCTTACGGTGATTTCTGTATCGCACAGGTAGCTAAGGTGCTTGGACGTGATGAGTTGGTTGACGAATACATGGCACGAAGCAAGAATTACGAAAAGCTTTTCGACAAAGAAACCGGCTTTATGCGCGGCAGAAAGCTCGACGGCGGCTTTGAAGATAACTTTGACCCATACGATTGGGGCGGAGATTACACCGAGGGCAGTGCCTGGCAGAATTCGTTCGCTGTGCCTCACGATTTTCTTGGTCTTGCAGAGCTTTACGGCGGTAAGGACAAGCTGATTGAAAAGCTTGACGAGTTATTTGCTGCAGAGCCGAAGTATAACATTGGCGGATACAATGTGGAAATTCACGAAATGACGGAAATGGCTGCAGTTGACTTCGGTCAGTGTGCGATTTCAAATCAGCCGAGTTTCCATATTCCGTATATTTACGCTGTACTCGGTGAAAAGGAAAAGACCGAGTATTGGGTTGAGAAGCTTTGCAGAGAAGCATTCAGCTTTGAGGATGACGGATTTCCGGGCGATGAGGACAACGGTGCGACAGCATCCTGGTACATTCTCGGCACTCTCGGAATTTACGATATCTGTCCCGGTAAGAACGAGTATATAAAAATCAAAAAGCTCGTGAAAAGTGCAAAAATTCTCGGAAAAGAAATATGATAAAGAATCATAGAATCAGGAGGAATAATTATGATTATCACAAGACCACCGATGGGTTGGAACTCATGGAATACTTTTGGTGAAAATATCAATGAAAAGGTTGTCATGGAAACAGCTGATTTTATCGTAGAAAGCGGACTTAAGGACTGCGGATATGAGTATGTTATTATCGATGACTGCTGGAGTCTTCGTGAAAGAAATGAAAAAGGCGAAATTGTACCCGATCCTGAAAAGTTCCCTCACGGAATGAAGTATGTTTCGGATTACGTTCATTCAAAGGGTCTGAAATTCGGAATGTATTCCTGTGCAGGCACACTCACTTGTGCAAGATATCCGGGTAGCTATGACCACGAATTTACTGATGCACGTTGTTTTGCTGAGTGGGGTGTTGACTATCTCAAGTACGATTTCTGTTTCCATCCGCATTCGACATTCGGTCACTTCCTTTATAAGAGAATGTCACTTGCTCTTGCGAACTGCGGACGTGATATCGTTTTTGCGGCTTGCTCATGGGGTGCTGAAAACACAAAGGCATGGATAAAGGAAACAGGTGCACACACATGGCGTTCGACAGGTGATATTGTTGACAACTGGGAGTCGATTAAGCTTCTTGCTCAGGATCAGCTCAAGGTGCCGGAGTATAACGGCAACGGTTGCTACAATGATATGGATATGCTTGTCGTTGGAATGAAGGGCGAGGGCAACGTCGGAGTCAAAGGTTGTACCGTTGAAGAATACAAAACTCACTTTGCTTACTGGGCAATGATGGGTTCACCGCTTATCATCGGCTGTGACCTCAGAAAAGCTGACGATGATGCAATGGCAATTCTTAAAAATAAAATGCTTATCGAAATTGATCAGGATGAAGCACACAGACAGCCTTTCTGGGTAAACGGTGACAGACATATAAATAAGAACCGTAAAGGCGACGAGCCTCTTTATGATTTTTATCCTGTCGATGAACCGATTCTTGTACGCTTTCTCGCTAATGGTGACATTGCAATCGGTGGATTCAGCTTCCACGACGAAAAACGCAGATTTTTCGCTACTCTTGACAGCATCGGCCTTGGCGAATGTACGGGAAAAACTCTTGAACTTACAAATGTGTGGACCGGTGAAAAGAAGATCGTAACAAACGGCACGATTCTCTTCGAGCTTGAACCGCATTGCTGTGAGGTTTACAGAGCAAGGGTTATTGATAAATAATGAGTGCGTGTAAAAATTGCGGAAAAACGGTAACTCCAAACGAAATAGGACTTACTAAAAAACTCATAAACAGAGGCTCAACTGAGTTTTACTGCATGGACTGTCTTTGTGAGATCTTCAAGTGTGACAAAGAGCTTCTTGAAAAGAAGATAGAACAGTTCAGAAAACAGGGCTGTGTATTGTTTGTATAGTATTGGAAAATCGTAGCGAAAATTCTGAAAATTTACAATAAATCTAAAAATGAAAAAGCCTTGCCGGTCGGCAAGGCTTTTAGCATATATCTTATTTTGAATTTGAATAGTTGGGAGCTTCCTTTGTGATGAAAACATCGTGAGGATGGCTTTCGATAAGACCTGCATTTGTGATACGTACAAACTTTGTCTTTGTTTTGAGTTCTTCAATGTTGTGACATCCGCAGTAACCCATACCTGAACGAAGACCGCCGAGCATCTGATAGATTGTGTCAGCAACAGGGCCCTTGTAAGGTACTCGACCTTCAACTCCTTCAGGAACAAGCTTCTTGTTGTCTTCCTGGAAGTATCTGTCCTTACTGCCGTTAGCCATAGCACCAAGGCTACCCATACCACGGTAAACCTTGAAGCTTCTGCCCTGATAGATTTCTGTTTCGCCCGGTGATTCCTTACAGCCTGCAACGAGTGAGCCGACCATAATTGCACTTGCGCCTGCAGCAATAGCCTTAACAAAGTCGCCTGAGTACTTGATACCACCGTCAGCAATAACTGAAATACCGTGTTTTGCAGCAACGTTAGCTGAGTCAAACACTGCAGTGATCTGCGGAACACCGATACCTGCAACGACACGTGTCGTACAGATAGAACCGGGGCCGATACCAACCTTAACGCAGTCAGCACCTGCAGCGATGAGAGCTTCTGTAGCTTCAGCAGTTGCAACATTACCTGCAATGAGTGAAATTTCAGGATATGCAGCCTTAACTTTTGAAACAGCCTTGATGATGTTATGGCTGTGACCGTGTGCAGAGTCGAGAACAAACATATCTACGCCTGCTTCAGCAAGACAAGCAGCTCTGTCAAGAACGTCAGCTGTTGCACCGAGAGCAGCAGCACAAAGGAGTCTGCCCCTTGAGTCTCTTGCAGAGTTGGGGTACTGAACACTCTTTTCAATATCCTTGATTGTGATAAGACCCTTGAGGAAGCCTGCATCGTCAACCAAGGGAAGCTTTTCGATTCTGTGCTTCATAAGGATAGCCTTAGCCTGCTCAAGGTTTGTACCTACGGGAGCAGTAACAAGATTTTCCTTAGTCATAACTTCGCTGATTTTGATATTAAAATCAGTCATAAAGCGCATGTCACGGTTTGTAAGAATACCAACAAGCTTGCCCTGTTCATCACAGATAGGCACACCTGAAATCTTATACTTTCTGCAAAGGTTTTCAGCGTCATAAGCATAGTGGTCAGGTGTAAGGCTGAAGGGTGCAGAGATAACACCGTTTTCAGAACGCTTAACCTTATCAACTTCCTGTGCCTGAACTTCCATGGGCATATTTTTATGGATAACACCGATGCCGCCTTCACGGGCGATAGCAATAGCCATCGGAGCTTCCGTAACAGTATCCATAGCAGCAGTCATAATAGGAGTATTGAGTGTAATCTTCGACGTGAGCTTCGTCGAAATATCAATATCCTTGGGCAAAATGTCCGATTCAGCAGGTATAAGAAGTACGTCGTCAAACGTAAGACCTTCTTTACCAAATTTCTCATCAAAAGTCATTCAAAATCCTCCTCAACTGTAGTGATTTTTTAAATTATTTTATTATAACGTGAATTTCAGGAAAAAGCAACGATTATTTAAACATTTTTTTAAAAATATCAAAGAAAAGTTGCGTTGTTCCGTTCGTTGTAAACGATACATTTTTCTTTGTTCGTTTTTTAAAATAATCCTGCTTCTTTTCCGTTTTTGTTGTGTTGTGCAAGGGTACTTGCATAGTAAAAGTTTTCTCCTGACGGATCAGTAAGAAAATAGACGTAATCAGTATCAGCGGGGTTTACGGCGGCATTGACAGCTTTTATGCTCGGGTTGCAGATAGGTCCAGCAGGAAGACCGTTGCAGTAATATGTGCTGTAAATGTCAAGATAATGTCTGATCTCATCACTCTGTTCTTCAAGAGGTAAAGCCTTTCCGTCAGCATCTTTTGCATAGCCGAGATAGTCACCGAGCTTCTGTGTGATATAGAATGTGGTGACATCACTCTGAAGCTTAGGGAAAGAAGGGGACTTCAGTCTGTTGTGAAAGACAGAAGAAACATTTGCACATTCTGCAATGTCTTTGTCGCATTCCATCTGAATGACGGAAGCGAGGGTAAGCATCTCATCGAGTGTATAGCCGAGACTCTCTGCTTTTGCTTTGATTTCCGGTGTGATTTTTTTATTGAAATTGTCGATAAATTTTTTCAGAACATCTTTAGCATCTGAATTAAAATAAAACTCATATGTGTCTGCAAAAACGTAACCTTCAAGAAGAAAAACTCTCTCATCCGGATTGCTGATCTCAATTCCTTCATAAGGCTCGTTGCAGACTTTGAGAAACTCGTCTTTTGAGCATACACCGTTTTCCTCAAGTCTTTGTGCGATCTGCAAAACGGTAAATCCTTCAGGGAAAGTAACTGTTACGGTATTTTTAACGGTTGTGGTTGAGCTTTTTGTTGTAAGAAACGGAACACCGTCACCCTTTTCGCAGGAAGCGAAGGTAACTGACACGATGATACAACAAAGTAATATGCAAAGAAATTTTTTCATAATTTGAACCTCTTGTGTTTTTATTATTCTGTGCTGTTTATGATACATTAATTTTTATTTTGTGTCAATAAAAGTGTAGTTTCTGCAGAAACTAAAATTACGGAGGTGACGAAAATGGAAAAGAAAAACAAAAAGCAGAAGAAACAGAAGAAGCTTTCACCGCTTGTAGAAAGTATTGTGGAAGAGTGGGAAACTGCAGAAGAAGATGGCGTTTTTGACGCATTGGGAAGCTATACAGGTACACCTGAGGACGGCGGTAGACCTATTCAGGATGCAGACGATTTATAAAAAATCAGGGTGGTTGATACCACCCTGAAGCTGTATTATTTATTGATTTTGTAAATCTGCGATGCACTCCATGCCATAATAATACCGAATGAAACCATCATCAGAACATTGTGAAGCATATTCAGACTGAAGAAGTTCATATATTCGACAGAACCGATGAACATATATGCAACAAAAATATAGAACACGAAGCAGGGGAGTGCGGCTGTGCAGAATTTCTGATAAGAAATCTTCTGAAGAGTGATGCCGTATTTCTTCGCAAGTAAGGCTATAATCAAAGCTGCAACGACCACAGCGATTATGATTGCGACGATCATATATGTTGATTTTGATTCGTCGAAGCGTTCGATTACGGGACGTACGACGCTTACTCCTATCATACCGACGAAGCCGAGTAAAAATGTGAGTACGTCAGATACTTTGGCAGGTATCTTTTGGAATGCAATTTCCTGACAGTCGCCCTTTGGCTTAAGGTTGACAAGGAAAGCTGTGATGATACCGCCTGCGATGAAGCCCGTGAAGTATTCCCAGAGTGACCACGGTGCAAATGTATCGGGGAAAGGATTTCCCTGAAGCATATGATATCCGCCGTCTCCGAAATAGAAGAAAAGGTCAGCGACAGTTATTGCTACCGCAAAAGCTGAGCAGGTGACGAAGCCTGTTGTGGCTGCACGCTTGTCTTTGATGATAAATCTTGTGGTAAGCAAAACCGCAATTGCACTTACTGCAGAGGAGATCGTCATAATTTCCTGGAAGTAGTTTCTTCCTGCAAAGCTTGTTCTGCCGAGAGCTTCTTCCGTGAATTTCTTAGCCCACGAATCGTTGTCAAAGTGCTTCATAAATACTTCATAAGCACTGCCTTCAATGCCGACTTTTCTCAGGTCATCGACAAAAACTTTTGCTGATTCGGGCTGAACAAGATTGAGAATCCAATGGGAAACAGTCGCCATTGATATGTAGTAGACGGCAAAGAATACTGCGACGAGAATTATTACGTGGTAAAACTTCCATTGTTTGTCGCTGAAACCTCTGCCCAGTAAAACTCCGAAAATCGATGCAAGACCAAAGCCGAGACACAGCATCATAAATACACCGGACCAGGGTGAAATGTAGGCAAAGCCATCATCAAGATTTAGTACACCGGTGATCTGACCGAGCAGAGTGCCCCAGGCGGGTACGGTAATCATAAATGAAAGAGCTGTAAGTGAAGTCCAGGCAAGGTTCATCTTTTTTCTTTCACCGATTGCAGCGGTAATGAAAATGATGAAAACGATACCTGCATTGAGAAGTCCCCACGATGAACCCCAACCGTGAGTTCCTCTTACCCTCCACAGAAAGCCCATAAGTAAAGCTCCTATGAGAACTATGACTGATTTACTTAAAAAGGATTGCTTTGCACGTTCCTGCATAATTACATCCCCCTATTGATTATTTGTTTCGATTATAGCATATTTTCCCGGGCATGGCAACTATCCGTTTTATTGACAAAGACATTCAGGTATAGTATAATTTCATAGATATAAAATCTGAAGCGAGGTAATGTTTTATGAATATAGCTGTTGTTCTTGCAGGCGGTTCAGGTAGCCGTATGGGTATGGTTGACCGACCGAAGCAGTTTATCGATATTTACGGCAAACCCGTAATTATCCACACGCTTGAAGCTTTTGAGATAAATGAAAAAATTGATGCTATCTGCGTAGTCTGTGTCAAAGAGTGGCAGGATGATCTTGCTCTTTGGCTCAAGGAGTATGACATCCGTAAGGTACGCTGGATTGCGAATGCAGGTGCATCAAGACAGGAATCTTCACTCAACGCACTTGATGCTGTCAAGGATGTCTGCGGTGATGATGATTATGTAATCATTCACGATGCGGCAAGACCGCTTATCTCACAGAAAATTATCAATGACAATATTGTTAAAGTTCGTGAGTACGGTGCTTGTGATACAGTTGTCCCTGCACACGATACCATTATCAGAAGTGTCGACGGTGAGTCACTTGAATCCATTCCTGCCCGTAAGGAGCTTTATATGGGTCAGACTCCTCAGTCTTTTAAGTATTCAATCGTAAGAAAGGCTTATGACGACTACTTTGCACTTCCTGAAAATGAACGTCCTGAAATGACGGACGACTGCGGACTTGTACTCGCTGCAGGCGTTAAAATAGGAATGGCTATGGGCGATAAGCTTAATATGAAAATCACAACTATGGAAGACTTGCTTCTCGTCAAGTCGATTGTAAGAACAGGCAGATAAGCTGACCTGACGAATTTAGGAAGGATGAAGTATCTTGTTCGCTAAAAGTTATAAAATAACCGAACCGAAGAGATTTGAAATATTTGTCGAAGATATTCAGAATAAAGACGTACTCGTCCGTCCGGAATATCTCGCAGTCTGCAAGGCAGATATCCGTTACTACCTCGGGAACAGAAGCCTTAATGTGCTTAAAAGAAAGTTCCCGATGAGTCTTATCCACGAGGCGACGGGTGTAGTAGTCAAGGATAAAAGCGGAAAATTAGCTCCCGGACAGAGAGTTGTTATGTTGCCTTGCCGAAAGGCAGATGAGTGCGACGGTACAAAATGTGACGAGTGTGTAAGAGATAATCCGCATCTGCTTGACAACTACTGTCCTGAGTCAAAGTTCTGTTCAAGTAACTTTGACGGATTCAGTAAGGAGCTTATGGATATCAGTACAGATTATCTTGTACCTATTCCTGATGAGGTGGGTCCTGAGGCTGTTTTCTCAGAGCTTATTTCTGTAGGCTGCTGTGCTTTACGTCGTGCAGGACTTGATAAATCAAACGCACCGAAGAATATCGCTGTATGGGGCGACGGAATTATGGGTTATATCATAGCTCTTGTCGCAAAATACAGTCTTGAGTGTGACGTTGACGTAATCGGTCTTAGCAAGGAAAAACTTGCTGAGTTTGATTTTGCAAATATCTACTACGCTAATGATATCGAAGATTTACCGCGTATGACAGTCGCTATCGAAGCTGTTGGCGGTAACCCGTCAGGAAGTGCGGCAAATCAGGCTATCGACAAGCTTTACTCAGGCGGTAAACTAATTCTCTGCGGTGTAGCAAACGATAATATACCTCTTAATACACGTATGGTGCTTGAACACGGTCTTTCTATCCGCGGAACCACACGAAGCACGCGATGTGACTTTGAACAGGCACTCGAACTTCTTAAGATCGAAGGCTTCAGAGAAAGAGTACTCAAACTTCTTCTTTCAACAGTTGAGGTCGATGATATCAAAAAGTACTATGCTGTTTTTGAGAAAGAGTCTAAGTCAACAGCACTCGGCAAGAACATTATGAAAATTTCATTTTAAAAATTAAACGGATATAAGGTTCTGACCTTATATCCGTTATTTTAGTTTTGTTAAGTTTTTTATGTAATTGATAACTGCTTTTGCAGAGTTTTCAGAGACGTCAATTACATTTTCTGCTTCCTTCATATTTTCAAGGTAATGTGCATCTGAATCAACGAAAATCGTAGCCCCTTCAAGTATCGGATGCATACTGATGAGAGTATTTCTGTCAGCATCGGCAGTCATTTCAACTGCGTTGAATCCCATATCCTCAGTAATCATACCGAGGTTTGAAAGTACGCTGTAAGAGTTTCTGTCGATGTGGGCAGGGTAGCAGACTCCACCGTAGCTTTCGACAGTAGTGCAGATGTCGCTTATACTGATCGAGCTTGCGAGAGTGAGTAGCTTTTCCTGACTGCCGATGACATTGTCGTACTCGTCCATTATAAGCTGTTCACCGAAGATTTCAGGACGGTTTTTGACAGGAGGCATAGTGGAAATTACATAATCAGAAAATTTCATCGCACTTTCTGCGTCAGGGAAAAGACAGACAACGTGAACTTCTTCTGAGGTGCAAAGCTCCATCCCGGGTATTACCGTGAGACCTATTTTTTCACCTGCTTTGATCGCAGAAGCACAGTTTTCGCAGCTGTTGTGGTCTGTGAGTGCGATTATGTCGAGTCCGAGCAACTTTGACATATTGACGAGATTATACGGTGTCATATCTCTGTCTCCGCAAGGGGAGAGACACGAGTGAGTGTGAAAGTCATAGTAAAGCTTCATTTTATATCAACTTAGAAATGGCGGCTGCCATCTGATATGAATTTTTATCAGTCTGAAGGATTATGACATCGTTCTGCTTTGCTCTGCTCAGTGCATCGCTGTCAAGTGCAGCATTTTCGGTGAGCACAATGCAGGCAACATCGGCAAGTACAGCGACACCGACTGAGTTGATATTACCCATAACCGTAAGCCAGATGTCTCCTTCGTTTGCACGTGACATTACCCAGCTCAGCAGGTCACCACAATAGCAACCGCTGACTTTTCTTCCTAGATCTTCACCGCAAAGCACTCTGAGGTCTAATTTTTCAACAAGCTCTTTTACGTCCATTTCAGTTTCTCCTCGTCAATACCTCTGAAGGGTACAGGTATAAGTTTATCGATTTCTTTTTCTGCCAACTCTTTTGAAGCCATTTCATTTTTGATTCGGAAGATGCAGTCATTGACACTTGCATATCCTCTTACAATATCTTCTGCAAGAGCACGGCAGGTGGGTGCACCGCAAGTACCGCAATCAAGACCGGGGAAGTTTTTCACCATTTCCGAAACCTGATTCATAAGCTTCATCGAATCTGTTACGTTATCAGCAAGTTTGAGTACGGAAAGAGGCTCAAGCGGATAATCCCAACCGAGTTCTTTCGGAATTTCACTTTCAATGTGATTACAGGAAATGGGAAGATACTTTTTCAAAGCCGTAAGACGTGTCTTTGCGACAAATGTGTTCGCAACCGTAAGACAGCCGCCTACACAACCTCCTGTACAGGCATTGAGCTCAATGAACTCAATGTCATTAAGTTTTTCGTCTTCAACCTCTTCGAGAATCTGAATTACGTTTTCAATGCCGTCAGCAGCTATGTATTTTTCACAAAGTGATGCGGAAGCTTCTCCACCGCTTGCTGCCCAACCGACACCGATTTTTCCTGATTGTTCAAGGGCCTTGAGCTGTTTTTCGTCAAGTTTATCCATTTTCTGCAAAAGAAGCGGATAGATCTCACTCATGGCGATTGCACCGTTAACGTCAGAGCTGTTAGCTGCAAGAGGCGACTTGATAGCTGTTATCTTTGCAGGGCACGGGGTTATGAAGAATACACCGATGTCTTCATCTGGGAGACCTGTTTTTTCTCTTGCCTCCTTACGGGCAAGTCTTGCGGACTCGTCCATAGGAGTTTTAAGAGTAATCATATTGTCAATAAGCTCCGGATAGCGGACACGTATGAGTCTTATGACCGCAGGACAAGCCGTTGAAATGACGGGTTTTGTAAGATTCTGCGTTTTAAGCATTTTCCTCGTAGCATCAGAAACGATTTCTGCACCCTTTGCAACTTCAAAAACGCTGTCAAAGCCAAGCTCTAAAAGTGCTGTAAGCACGTAGTTGACATCATCGAGATTATTGAACTGACCGTAAAGTGACGGTGCAGGCAGAGCTATCTTGTATTTATATGCCTCAATGTCGGAAAGAGGGTCACTCATAGCTGTTTTTGCATGGTGAGGGCAGATACGTATACATTCACCGCAGTCGATGCAACGCTCAGATATGATAGTTGCTTTGCCGCGACGTACACGGATTGCCTGAGTAGGACAGCGTTTAATACAGTTCATACAGCCCAGACACTTGTCTTTATTCAGACTAACTGAATGAAACACAGTACTCATTTTTCTCCTCCTTTAGGATTTTTTAGTAATTATTTGTTATAGATCTTAAGTGTGATTGTTGTGCCTACACCGATTTCGGTATCTATAGACATTTCATCGGTATATTTTTTGATATTCGGAAGACCCATACCTGCACCGAAGCCGAGCGAACGGACATTTTCAGGTGCGGTTGAGTAACCTTCCTGCATTGCGAGTTCAACGTCAGGGATACCGGGACCCTTGTCGTCAAGGACGACGGTAATGCATTCAGGTGTTATGGTCGCATCGATCACACCGCCTTCTGCGTGAATAACCATATTGATTTCTGCTTCGTAGACGGCTATTGCTACATTTCTTACGAGCGATGCGTCGAATCCGAGATCTTTCAGAGAACGCTTAAGTTTACCCGATGCTTCACCTGCACAGGTGAAATCATAGGCATTGACATCGTAATGAAGTTTTACCTCTTCCATTATTTTCCGCTGCCTCCTCTGAGTCCGTTTGCATAAAGGCGACCGCAGGAGGTGAACATCTCAAGATCTGTCTTAATAAGGGCGATTTCACGGTCTTCTGCAAGGTTGATCATACCGAGGTCAGGTGACTTGCCTCTTACAAAAACGATACATTTCATATCCATCATTTCAGCAGTTCTGACAACCTGCGGGTTTACAAGACCTGTCAGAAGAACAGCTTGTTCTTTAACATATGCGAGCACGTCACTCATCATGTCGCTGCCGCAAGCTTTGTACACTTCACGGTCGAGAAATTCTTCACCGTAAACTATTGTACCTTCAAGAATATCAACAATTTCTTTTACTGTCATTTTTAACCCTCCATGAGAATTATTACATTATATAATAACATATATAACAGTAAAAATCTACATAAAAATCTGATAATTTTACTGAAAAATGTGGAAATTTAATGAAATATTTTAAATAAAAACACCCGACACTCAGTAGAAATGATGTCGGGTTTATTGGTTATTATG
>JAGBFD010000164.1 GCA_017936645.1 Clostridia bacterium | reverse complement strand
TGAACAAAGGAACGGTTACAAGCATACCGCTATAGTAGTTTGCAACGATCGGAGTGAATGCAGGAGCGTTCTTTATTCCCGTAATTGCCGTCATTTCGGGCAGATGCTTGTGTGTCTGTGCGAGACCGTACTGACGCGGTGAACCGTATGCTTCTTCAACTTCGGGGCTTTCATATTCACCGATCATCTTGTTTCCGCCCCCGCTGTAGCCTGTAAGTGAATGACAGGTGAGAAGAGCATCCTCAGAAATAACACCTTTTTCAACAAGGGGATAAACAAGGGAGATGAAACCGCTTGCGTGGCAACCCGGAACAGCGATACGGTTAGAAGAAATAATCTTTTCTCTGTGAGCGTCCGAAAGCTCGGGAAAGCCGTAAGCCCATGCAGGGTTTGTACGGTGTGCCGTTGATGTGTCAAGAACCTTTACGTCGGGATTCTCGATAAGCGAAACGGACTCCATAGCCGCCGCATCGGGAAGGCAGGGAAATGCAATATCGCAGGAGTTGAGCATCTCTTTTCTTGCGTTTACGTCTTTACGCAATTCGTCAGAAATAAGCATAAGCTCAATGTCTTTTCTTTCGCTTAATCTTTCATAAATACGCAGTCCTGTTGTGCCTGCTTTTCCGTCAATAAAAATCTTTTTCACCTAATCACCCTATATTCATTGATAATGAATAATTATACAATTATTTTGTAAAAAGTCAAGCGAAATGCAGAAATATTATATTTTTTATTGCATATATACAATTTATTTTATTTCTTGACAAATGGTTCGTCAAAGTATACAATCAAACTAATATTATAAAGGTATTATATATGGGGTAGTGCGATGAAAATTCTGCAAAAAGGATTCAATTATTCACAGGACGGACCCGGAAACAGGCTTGTATATCATTTGCAAGGTTGCAATTTCCGATGCAAATGGTGTTCGAATCCTGAAAGCATGAATGCTGACGGTTCCGATGCGAAAATTTATACGGTTGACGAGCTTCTTGACGAGGCAAAACGAAGCCGTATGATGTTTTTTGACGGCGGCGGAGTCACTTTCACGGGTGGCGAATGTGCGCTTCAGCACGACGAGCTTATTGAGCTTCTTAAAAAGCTTCAGGATGAGGGCATAAACACAGCGATTGAAACAAACGCTTCAAGTCCGCATCTTATGAAAATTGCAGAAAATGTCGACTATCTTATAACTGATTTCAAGCACTACGATACAGATATTCATAAAAAATGGATAGGCGTAGGCAACGAAGCGGTGAAGGCAAATCTCGAAAAAATCTTTGCTTCGGGAAGACAGCTTCATATAAGAATACCTGTTATTAAGAATATAAACGATAATCCTCATGGATTTGTCGATTATTTCAAGCGTTTCGATACGGCAAACACAGTCTTCGAATTTCTTGCTTACCACGAATTCGGAAAGGATAAGTGGACACAGGAATACGAGATAACTGACGGCTTTGTGTCTGACGAAACAATTACTGAATTTAAAAATTTATTTGTTGCCAACGGACTTAACGTTACTGCAACTTAAAGGAGAATGCACTATGACAAATATTTACACTCCGGAAAAATTAACAAAAAAGGCAAAGGCTCTTTTCGTAAATGAACGAGCAAAGATGCGCCTTGACGGCTGGTTCATCGCTAAAGAGGCCGAACTTGCGCTTCAGGAAAAATATAAGAACGAAAGCGAAGAAGTGAAGAAAGCATACATTCTTCGTGAGCTCGTTGATATAGTTCCGCTCTGGATTGATGACAATCAGATTTTTGCAGGCACTCAGGACGATGCTTTTGCAAGAAGCTACGCTCTTATCAATCCGTCATTCAAGGTTGAGGGTTTCAGCGGTTACTGTGACCCTGCGGCAGTTTTCGGCGATATTGAGCCGAATGATGAATTCACGGCAGAGCGTATTGAAACGGCAAAAACGGAGTTCAGCAAGACTGACTATGCCGTGAAACTCGGCGAAACATATGCAAAGTGCGAGAACAGCACAAAGGAAGTTATCTATTTCGTTGAGCAGGTTACGGGACACCTGATTCCTGATTTCCGTTATGCAATCAAAAACGGTGTACGTTCAATGATTGACGAAATCAAAGACAAGGACGGCAACGGCTACAAGGCATTCAGAATCGCTCTTGAAAGCGTTATTGCTCTTGCAAACAAGTACGCTGACCTTGCAGAGGCAAAGCTTGCAGAGGCAGACGGCGAGCGCAAGGCAGAGCTTGAGCTTATGATCGCAACTCTCCGCAAGGTGCCTGAAAACGGAGCAGAAAATATGTACGAGGCAATGCAGGCATTCATTCTTATGTGGCAGATGATGTGCCTTGAGCAGACCCCGAACCCGTTTGCTTTCTCCGTCGGTAATGCGGACAGAATTTTTGAGCCTTACAGAAACGGACTTGACCGCGACACGGTTGCAGGCCTTTTCAAGCATTTCCTTGTTTTCTTCAACGTTGCGGACAGAAGCTGGGCGATTTCTCAGAACATCATCATCAGCGGACGTGACAATGACGGAAACGATCTTACAAATGATACTTCATATGCAATGCTTGACGCATATTTTGATATGAACCTTCCTCAGCCGATTCTTTCAGTCAAGCTTCATAAAAACACTCCGCAGAAACTTTATGAGGAGCTTGGCAGATTTTTCTTCACTCCGGGCGTGCTTACTCCGTCAATGTTCAATGACGATTCACTCTTTGAGGTTCTTGGTGCAAACGGTGTCGATGCAGAAGATCTCCCTGATATTTCAATCGCAGGCTGTCAGGAGCCTCTCATTATGGGAAAGGACAACGGCAACACAACAAACAGCTGGCTTAACCTCCCGAAGATTCTTGAAATGACACTCACAGGCGGTATTTCAACCGTAACGGGCGAACGTCTTGCAGACACAAAGGCGGCTTCTCTTGAAAATATTCAGGACGAGTTCTATAAGAATGTTGAATTCTTCGTTGAAGAAATGGCAGGGGCAGCAAACGGTGCATCAGTAGCCCTTTCAACTCAGCGCGTGCCGTTCCTTTCATGCTTTATGGGCGGTCTTAAAAACGGCATTGATATGCGTGATTTCAACGCTCAGGGAACAAAATACAACGGTAGCGGTTGCCTTATCCACGGTACATCCGTAATCGCGGACTCATTCAGCGCAATCGATAAGCTCCTCAGCGAACGTCCCGAGGATGCCGACAAGCTCGTTCCTGCACTCAAGGCAAACTTTGAAGGATACGAGGATTTACGTGAATTCCTTCTTTCAGCAGATAAATTCGGCAACAACATCGAAAAGGTGGACAACTACGCGGCTGAGGTTGCTTCAAAGGTTGCAGATATCGTTGCAGGCGCAAAGAATTACCTCGGCAACAGCTTCCGTCCCGATTTCTCAAGCCCGTCAACGCACCTTCTTTACGGCTACTGGGTTGGTGCAACTCCGGACGGAAGAAAGTCAAGAGATATGCTCGGCTACGGTGTTGACCCGCTTTACGGCAGTGCGGAAAACGGACTCGGCTTCCGTATGCTTTCTAATATGAAGCTCCCGTTTGATAAGTTCAACGGCGGTTACGCTTCACACCTCGGCATTGACCCGAAGTATTTCACAAGCGATACAGACGAGGGTAAGGGTGTCGAATTCAGAGATAAGATCATCAACCCTCTATTCTTCAACGAGCTCAATGAGGGTGTAGCTCCTTTCTATCTTTATGTAAACGTTACGACAGCGGAAATTCTTAAAAAGGTACTTGAAAATCCGAAGAAGTACGCTCCGAGCGGAGTTTATATTATGCGAATTCACGGTACATTCGTAAACTTCCTTGATCTGTCACCTGCAATTCAGCAGGACATCATCAAGCGTCTCGACCCGAAGTCGTCAAATCTCGGTTGCTGAGGTGAAGCTATGTATTCAATCGGTATAGATATCGGCACGACGAGCATATGTGCGGTGCTGATGAATAATCAGACGGGTGAAATCCTTTGCTCGGCTGTCTGTCAGAATAATTCATTCATTGAAACTGACAAAAGCTGGGAAAAAATCCAGGATGTTTTGAAGATCGAAGAGAAGGTTTTTGAAGCGATCGACGGTGTTATTATTAACAAAGGCAGCGGAGCTGTCGACTCTATCGGCATCTCCAATCAGATGCACGGTATAATGTATTACGATGCTGACGGCAATGCCGTAAGTCCGCTTTACATCTGGCAGGACGAGCGTGGAAATCTTCCGTATAAAGACGGCAAAACCTATGCACAGCACCTCGGAAGCTTTGCGGGTTACGGTCTTGTGACAGACTTCTACAACCGTGAAAATTCACTTGTGCCACCGCAGGCTGTAGGTGTATGTACGATAGGCGATTACATCGCGATGAAGCTCACGGGCAGAAAAACGGCTTTAATGCACATCACAAATGCCGCAAGCTTCGGCTGCTTTGATATAGTTAATAATAAATTTACTCTCGACAACGGAATGCTTCCCGAAGTGACTGCTGACTTCGCCACGGTAGGTGAGTGGCACGGAATAAAAGTATCCGTTGCGGTCGGTGACAATCAGGCAAGCTTCATCGGCTCGGTCGGAGTTGATGCACCTCTGCTTAATGTAGGTACAGGCTCACAGATTTCTTATCTTAATTCCGAACCCGTAAATGCCGAGGGCGTGGAAACAAGACCGTATGACGGGAAAAGATATCTCGTCGTCGGTGCGGCACTCTGCGGAGGACGTGCATTCTCTATGCTTGAACGCTTCTTTGCTTCTGTCGTGGAAATGGCAACGGGAGAGGAATGTCCGTCACTTTATAAGCAGATAGACAAAATGCTTGAAACGAAAGTCAAGACTGACCTTGTAGCGGACAGCCGTTTTTGCGGTACACGAGCAGACCCGAAGATCCGTGGTGGATTTTCGAATATGTCGCAGGACAATTTCACGGCAGGGGATATGGCTGTTGCGATGCTTTACGGTATTGCAAATGAGCTTTATTCGATGTACGCAGGAGGCAAAACGGAACAGATTGTATGTTCGGGCAACGGTATACGGAAAAATCCTGCGTTGCAGAGGGTAGTGTCTGAAGTCTTTTCGGCAGAGATTAAAATTCCCCGCTACGAGGAAGAGGCTGCATACGGTGCGGCTCTGACTTCGCTCGTTGCGATCGGTGAAGCAGAGAATATTGATGAAGCACAGAAACTTATAATATACAGGTGATTTTATGTTTTTTGATTATCCTATTTTCTTTGAGAAGAACCGTGTTTTCCGTGTTTACACAGGCGGTAAGCTTTTTGCGGATTTCTTTTCAGATGATTCTACAGACGGCAACTATCCCGAAGAGTGGGTGGTTTCTTCCGTCCACGCTCTTAACGAGGGCAGTACAGATGAGTACGAGGGCATTTCAAAGATTCAGGGAGCAGACCTTTATCTCAGCGATGCTCTTAAAGAATATAAAAATGAGCTTATAGGCGACAGAGTGGATATCGGTATCCTTACCAAAATTCTCGACAGCGCGATCAGATTACCTGTTCAGGCTCACCCCGACAAAGCTTTTTCAAGACAGCATTTCAACTCAAACTACGGTAAGGAAGAAAGCTGGGTTATCCTTGCGACAAGACCTGATGCGAAGATCTTTTACGGCTTCAAAAAAGGTGTAACTATGGAGCAGTTTGAAAAGGCTATCGAGGAGAGTGAAACAAGTCTGACAGCTATGGAAGATCTGCTTGAGTCATTTTCTGTCAAAGCGGGAGATATAATTTACATCCCTGCAAAGATGGTTCACGCGATCGGTGCAGGCTGTCTTTTGCTTGAAGTTCAGGAGCCGACAGATTTTACTATCCAGCCTGAACGCTGGTGCGGTGAATACAGACTTTCTGATAACGAGATGTATCTCGGTCTTGATAAAAAGACGGCACTTGAATGCTTTGATATGGAAAAAACTTTCCCGGCACCCCTTTCAAGCAAACCGCTTGAGAGTGAATCGGGAGTTGACTATCAGTCTGTTATCGACGAAAGCATCACAGAGAGCTTCAAGGTCAGAAAAATCATCTTCGACGGTGGTAAATTCGTCCTTGATAAGGGTGCTTGTATCTACGTTGTGACTGAGGGCGAGGGTAAAATCATAGGTAACGGATACGAAAAGGAAGTAGCAAAGGGCGACTATTTCTTCGTCCCTGAAGCGATAAAGGGCAAATTCTCTGTTACAGGCGTAGACATGACAGTCGTAGAGTGCTATAAATAAGGAGAACTTTTTATGGAAAAGAAATATTTTCTGATGGGCAATGCTCATCTTGATCCCGTATGGCAATGGAGAGTGCCTGAGGGACTTTCACTTGTAAAGTCCACATTCAAAGCGGCACTTGACAGAATGGAAGAGTTTCCTGATTATGTCTTTACTTCAGCATGTGCAGGCTATTATCAATGGATCAGGTACAGCGAACCTGAAATGTTTGAAGAAATAAAGAAAAAGGTTAAAGAAGGCAGATGGCAGTACACAGGAGCGATGTGGGTACAGCCTGACTGCAACATCCCGTCAGGTGAAGCTTTCGCACGTCATTTTCTTTATTCACAGAAATTCTATGCAGAAAACTTCGGCAAAAAAGCAGAAACAGCATACAACGTCGACTCTTTCGGTCATAACGGTATGCTGCCTCAGTTTATGGCGAAGTCGGGTATTAAAAATTACGTATATATGCGTCCGCACAGAGGACCTGAAAAGCCGAATCTTCCGTTTGAAAATCTCCATTGGTGGGAGAGTCCCGACGGAAGCCGTGTACTTGCTTTCAGAATTCTTGACGGTTACGGTGACAGCCTTAAGGATGAAAGAATTGAACGTTACGAGTCACAGCCTCATTCACAGATGCTTGCTTACGGTGTAGGCAATCATGGCGGCGGACCGTCAATCGAGACTCTTCAGATGGCAGAAAAGCTCAGAGAAGGCGACGGCAAAGAAAAATACATCTACTCAGGTGTTGATAAATATTTTGATTACGTCAGAAACAACGAACCTGATGATTTCCCTGTAGTCAAAGAGGATTTACAGCACCACGCAAGCGGATGCTACAGTGCAAATTCAAAGGTTAAGATGCTTAACCGTCAGGCTGAAAACGGACTTGTTTATGCAGAGAAAATTGACGTTATGGCAAACCTTCTCACCGGCTCTCAGACTCAGAC
This sequence comes from Clostridia bacterium, assembly GCA_017936645.1. GTDB lineage: Bacteria > Bacillota > Clostridia > Oscillospirales > Acutalibacteraceae > CAG-488. The sequence goes on along the minus strand of JAGBFD010000164.1, from coordinate 11,701 downwards.
TGACAGAATTGAGAGAGCCTGGCAGAGAGTTATGTTTAACCAGTTTCACGATATCCTTGCAGGTTGTTCGATCAAACCTGCTTATGATGATGCTTATTCCGCTTTCGGTTGTGCAAAGGAAGTCGCACTCGAAGTCGGCACTTTTGCGGCAGAGCGTATTTCGTGGAGGGTAAATACAACGAAATTTTTTGAAAACGGTGTGCCCGAACAGCGTGGCAGACTTTGGGTCCGTGAGGGTGAAGGAAGTCCGATGGTCGTTTTCAATCCTCATTCATTCCCTGTTAAAGAGTATGTCTGCTTTGGTACGCAGTGGGTATCGGGCGTCGTAGATTCAAATGATAACGATGTACCCTTCCAGCTTATCCGTGCACCGTATACTGACGGTGACCACGTGAATATGTGTATGTTTGAAGTGGATATGCCAGCATTCGGATATGCGACATATTTCATTTATAAGGAAGATCAGAATCACGAAGCAAAGACTATAGACAATCAGTTTATAATCACGGAAAATTCAATCGAAAACAGCATTGTAAGGATTGAATTTGATGCAGACGGTGCGATCAGCTCCTATTTCAACAAGCCCGAAAATAAAGAGTATTGCAAAGCTCCGATGAAGGCTGTCGTCTGCGAAGACAAGGAAAGCGACACCTGGGGTCATATGGTCTTTGACTACAATAAGGACATCGGCTCTTTCGGTAATGCTGAGTTCAAGGTTCTTGAAACAGGAAATATCCGTGCAACTCTCAAGGTAACTTCATATTATAACGAGTCAAAACTTGAACAGTATTTCACGCTTTATAAAGACAGTCCGAAGGTTGCCGTAAAGTGCAGAATCAACTTCAGAGAAAAGTATAAAATTCTCAAGCTTACATTCCCGATGAACGTTGAAAATCCCGAGGCTGTTTATTCTATGCCGTACGGATTTATCAAGAAAACTCCCGACGGACTCGAAGAACCTGCACAGAAGTGGATTTCCGTCCAGGGCGATAACGGCGGTGTTGCACTTATCAATAACGGCAGATACAGCTTCTGTGTCAAAGACAATGAAATGAGAATGATTGCCGCACGTACCTGTGCGTTCCTTGACCATTTCGGTCAGAGATTCCGTGATGATGAGATTTCATTCATTGATATGGATGAGCTTGAGCTTGAGTATGCACTCATTCCTCATGCTAAGAATGGATTTACAGACGTTGTCAAAGCCGCTGAAGTGCTGAATATGCCTCTTCAGCTTTATCAGGAAACTCATCACAAGGGCAGTCTACCTCCCGTTTATGAAGGACTTACCGTTGACTGTGACAATGTTATTGTCACCTCGCTTAAACTCGCAGAGGACGGAACGGGATACATCGCACGTGCTGTAGAGTGTGCTTCAAAGCCTGTTATGGCAGAGTTCAATTTCAGACTTCTTGACAGAAAGTTTGCTTTTGATTTCAAACCGCAGGAGATTAAAACGATCTTTATTCCCAAAGAGGGCGGAAGCGTCAAGGGCGTGCCGATTACTGAAAAATAAAAATAAGGTAGCAATCATATTTCTGATTGCTACCTTAAATTTTTTACTGTTTGATTTCGTTCTGCTGTGCGACAACGCTTTCACCACAGTATCTTTTACGAAGAACAGGTTTTTCAATCTTACCTGTCGGGTTACGGGGAACTTCGCTGAAGATGATCTTTCTCGGTCTCTTGTACTTCGGAAGGTCAAGACAGAAGTCGTTAACGTCTTCTTCGGTAAGAGTGCATTCGGGCTTGACTTCGATGACTGCAGCTGCGATTTCACCAAGACGTGCATCAGGGATACCGATAACAGCAACGTCCTTGATCGCATCGTTCTTACGAAGGAAGTCTTCGATCTGAACGGGATAAAGGTTCTCACCACCTGAGATGATAACGTCCTTTTTACGGTCAACGAGGTAGATGAAACCGTCCTCATCCTCCTGAGCCATATCGCCCGTGAAGAGCCAACCGTCGTGGAGAACTTCATTTGTGGACTGCTCATCATTGTAGTAACAGGTCATCACACCGGGACCCTTGACAGCAAGCTCACCGACGTCGCCTCTGGCAACTTCGTTTCTCTGCATATCAACGATCTTGACTTCCCAACCGAAACCTGCTTTACCGATTGCACCGACTTTATGTATATTTTCGACACCGAGGTGAACACAGCCGGGACCGATTGATTCACTCAGACCGTAGTTTGTATCGTAATCGTGATCCGGGAAAATGGACTTCCAACGTCTGATGAGGCTCGGCGGAACGGGCTGTGCACCGATGTGCATAAGACGCCACTGTGAAAGCTCGTAATCGTCGAGATTGATGTCACCGCGGTCGATTGAGTCGAGTATATCCTGAGCCCATGGCACGAGAAGCCATACGATTGAACATTTTTCTTCGGAAACAGCCTTCAGGATCCACTCAGGCTTGATACCCTTGAGCAAAACTGCCTTACCGCCTACGAGGAAAGAACCGAACCAGTGCATTTTCGCACCTGTGTGGTAAAGGGGAGGGATGCAAAGGAAAACATCATCCTTTGTCTGTGAATGGTGGTTCTGTTCGACACGTGCTGCGTGAACGAGGCTTTCGTGCTTGTGAAGGATTGCCTTCGGGAAACCTGTAGTACCTGATGAGAAGTAGATTGCACCGTAGTCTTCGTCGCTGATCTCGACTTTCGGAGCGTGAGTAGAACAGTACTGAATAAGTGATTCGTAGCTTTCAGCGAAAGTCGGACAACCTTCACCTGCATAAAGCCACATTTTCACTTTAGGCATTCTGTGGCAGATTTCCTCAATACGTCCGATGAATTCAGGTCCGAATACAACGAACTCTGAGTCGGACTTGTTTACACAGTATTTGATTTCGTCTGCAGTATATCGATAGTTAAGAGGTACAGCGATAGCACCTGCTTTAAGGATACCGAAGTAAATCGGCAACCACTCAAGGCAGTTCATCATAAGGATTGAAACCTTGTCACCCTTTTTGATTCCGCGTGTCATAAGAAGATTTGCAAAGCGGTTAGCTTTTTTGTTAAAATCCTTCCAGGTGATTTCACGGCGGTAAGCCTCGTCCGGCTTGGCTTCAATAAGCGAATAGTCACGCCATGTAACGCGGGCACCTTCAGCTTCATTTTTAGGGTTGATTTCAATCAGAGCTATATCGTCGGGATAAAGCTCCGCGTTCTTGTCAAGTATCTCTGTAATAGGCATAAATAGTCTTCCTTTAATTTGATTTTCGTTAGTATAACACTTTAAAGCGGTAAAGTCAACACTTTACCGCTTATCTTTTTTAATATTTTATCAGAAATTAAAGCTGTCAAAGCCCCACTTGTCGGTTTCTTCGTATTTTACGTAAATTCCGCTGCCTTCGATTCCGAGGACTTCGCTTAAAATCTTGCAGATTTCTGCTGTAAGCTTTTCAGCGTCGGCAGGGCTGATCTTGCCGAGTGCACTTACTTCGACGAAAGCGAGAGGCTTTGAATTGTCACCTCTGAACCAGAGTCTGCAGTTATCTTCAAATCCGAGCATAAGCCAGTTTTCGTTTTTACCGGAAAGAAGCTCGATGGCTTTTCCGAGCTTTTCTTTGAGTATAAGCTCTTCAGCTTCCGTGATAGGTGTGGTTGTTTTTGTTGATATCATCGGCATAATAAATTTCTCCTTATTTCATCAATTCCTGACGTTTATTCCGAATCAGCTTTTCTGCCTCATCTTCGTCAGTAGTGTAAAGTACGCATTTTTCCATAGGACACATATCAGTTTTGTCACGGTTTATTATGTGCGGTACAACGCTGTCATATGTGATTGAAACGGCTGTATTTTCGAGGTATCTGAGAGCTTTTTCACTCACGAGCAGAGCGTGGATTTCTTTGACACGGTATTTTGAAAAAAGCATCGCCGCAGCCTTTCCGATAACTTTGTCAGCGACACAAGCACCGTTCCAGAACGAAGGGTTTTCATCGATTTTATCGAGTATAGGTGAAATACCGCGGGCGTGTGAGATGTAAATCTCGTCACCGTTAAACGCAACGAGAGTAGCGTTTTCAGAAGAAAGCAACTCTTTTGCTTTTTGCAGGCTGTTCATTTTATAAAACCACCTTTTTTAACTGCATAGACGACAGGAGGAATGGTGATAAGCTGTAAGCCTATTCCGTAGCTTCCCGTAACGGTAGCTGTGACAGCGGCAATCGCCCCGCCTGCATCCACACCGAAGATCCTGCCTGCGATTACGAGTGCGGCAGCATAGGCAAGACGACCGATGAGCATAGACAGAACGAGCGATATCACCGTGCCGAATTTCTTGCTTTTAAACCTGAATGTGTGATATAAAATTCCGCTTGCAAGTCCGTAAAACAAAAGCTCAACGATCATAAACGGAAGTCTTGCGGCTGACGGCATACCCGTAATGAAATAGCTTGCCACAGGTGCGACGACACCGACGACGGAACCGTAAACGGGGCCAAGCATAAATCCTGCGAGAAGAACGGGTATATGCATCGGCAGAAATACGGAACCGACCTGAGGGATGCCCGTCAGATGAAAGATCTGAGGTAAAATTATGCTGAGTGTCATCAGCATAGCACCGAGGGATATTTTTATCGTCTTTGTGTTACGCTTCATTTTATTGCATCCATTTCAATCTGAAGTTTTGCAAGGTCTTCGCGGATACTTATTTTCTGCGGACACTTTGTTTCGCACGCACCGCATCCGATACAGTTGTGAGCTTTTTCTTCATCCTTGAGATTTGCCCAACGGTTTTTGGCGTCCTCTGCATTTCCGTAAACTGCATATTTGTTCCAACGGTCGAAGTTTGCGGGGATGTTTACACCTGCGGGACATGGCATACAGTAACGGCAGTCAGTACAGCCGTTTCTCATTCTGCTGTTGAGAGTGTCTGCGACATCCTGCACGAGTGATTTTTCACTTTCGTCAAGTTCTTTGAAGTCACCGAAGGTTTTAAGATTATCCTCGACCTGCTCCATTGTACTCATACCGCTGAGGATTACCTTTACACCCTCGAGAGTACCGCACCAGCGCATAGCCCACGAAGCTGTGGTTGCGTCTGCATCGGCTGCTCTGAACTTTGCTTCGACTTCATCGGGAAGCTTTGCGAGTGTACCGCCTTTGACGGGCTCCATTACGATGATCGGCACACCGAGCTTGTTGCAAAGCTCAACACCTCGAAGACCTGCCTGCTCACGGATGTCAATGTAGTTTAACTGAAGCTGTACGAAATCCCATTTTCTGTAGGAAATGATTTCTTCAAAAGCCTCATATTCATCGTGGAACGAAAAACCGAAGTAACGGATTTTACCTTCTTTTTTAAGGTTATCACAGTAATCAAGAATACCGAGCTCAAGAATTTTTTTCCACTTCTCCATATCAACTGCGTGGAGAAGATAGAAGTCGACGTAATCGACACCGAGTCTTTCTAACTGGTCATTAAAAATTCTGTCTACATCCTCGATAGAATCTAACTTCCAGATAGGGAGTTTGGTAGCAAGGTAAAATGACTCTCTGTCATATTTTTTAAGAGCTTTTCCGACGAACGGCTCACTCTCACCGTCGTGATAAGGATAGGCTGTGTCGTAGTAGTTGACACCTGCCTGCATAGCGCGGTCAAGCATACGTTCAGACTCGGCTTCATCGATCTTTCCGTCTTTCATCGGGAAACGCATACAGCCGAAGCCGAGAAGCGATGCTTCAGCACCGAGATTTTCAAATTTTCTTTTCTGCATAGGATAAACCTCCTTGAGATAATAAATTAATTTTACCATACAGAAAAATCTATTGCAATACTAAATAAATATCAATCTGTATATTGAATTTAAGTAATTATTATGTTATTATATTTCAGAATGAAAATATGGGGGTGACAACGATGAGTGAGATTGAAAAGGCACAGACGGCTGAGAATGAGAAAACAGTCGTAAAGATGCCAAAACCGATTGAAAAGTTCATATGGCTTTTAATTTCTTGTGCGACAGCAGCTCTTGGTTGTTTCCTGAAGATAAATAAGGTGGATATACCTTTGTTTGCAGGTATCATCTATTCTCTTGTGTTGATGGCTTTTATAATTATCGCTGCTCATAAAGTCAGTACGGAACGTGCTGCTTTTGCAGATAAGCCTGATAAAAAAATCCGTTATATGCTCAAAACTGTGCTGTATTACTTCTACATACTCGTTGCTGTAGTTTGTGTGGTAATTTCCATATGGGTTGTGGGTATTCTTTCAATATGATATGACAACAGGGACTGTCGGCTGACAGTCCCTTGCTTTTTGTATTCAATTCAAGTCGGTATTAATAGTATCTCATTACAGCGACAACCTTACCGAGAATAGAGCAGTCATCAACGATTATCGGCTCATAAGTATCGTTTTCGGGCTGGAGACGGAAATGACCGTTTTCTTTGTAAAAAGTTTTACATGTAGCTTCGTCGTCAACCATAGCGATGACGATTTCACCGTTTCTTGCAAACGGTGTTTTTTCTGCGATGACAAGGTCACCGTCGAGTATACCCGCCTGAATCATACTTTCACCGCGTACGTGAAGGGCGAAAAGCGGCTTGTCTCTTGTGACAGTACCTGTGTACGGGAAGTATCCTTCGATCTGCTCTACGGCAAGAATCGGTGCACCGGCAGTAACAGTACCCAGAATAGGAACCTGAGTGACGTTGTCTGCCTGACCCATGATGCGGATAGAACGCTTTAAAAGAGGGTCACGCTGAATGTAACCTGCGGCTTCAAGTGCATCAAGGTTTGACTGGACGGACGAAGTAGAGCGGAGTCCTACAGCTGCACCGATTTCACGTACGGAAGGAGGTACACCGTCAGTACTTCTTTCTACAAGAAATTCATATATTTTTCTCTGGGTGTCATTAATCTGCATAACAAAATCCCTTCTTTACACTATTCTTGCAACTATTATAACACACAATTTCACAAAAAGCAAACATTTGTTTGCTAAAAAATATAAAATTTTTATCTTTATTTTTTAACAAATTTGTGCTATAATAATAGAAAAATATGGCTTAGGAGCAAAAAATGACACGTTTTTTCAGTAAATCACTGCTGTATGTGATGATCGTTACTCTTGTTTGCAACATTTTTGCAATAAGTGTTGCTGCAACTTCAAAAGAAGATATCGACTCGGCAGATAAAATAATTTGTGTAGTTCACAGAGGTGACTGGCACGCCTATCCCGAAAATTCTGCTCAGGCTGTTAAGGCCGGTACGCAGTATGGTTTTGTATCAGTTGACCTGAAGGTTACAAAGGATAAAAAGGTTGTGCTGATGGCAGATGACACCACGGACAGAATGGTGGTCGATGCACAGGGTAATACTGTTTCAGGTTTTGTTTCAGAAAAAACTCTCGAAGAGCTGACGTCGCTTTATCTTCGTGCGGAAAACGGCTCACAGACAAAAGCGAAGACAGACTGCCACGTAGCAGGTCTCGGGGATGCACTTTCGGAAGTACCGGATGATACGCTTCTCATACTCAACACTACCTGTGCGGATTTTGAAACAGTATATTCGCAGGTAAAGGAGCTGAATGCTGAAGACAAGGTTTTCTACCGTTTCAACACGGATTCAAATGCTGATATAGTTAAAATTGCGGAAAAGTATGACATATCGGCATCGGGCAACTATCAGGGCAATATAATTTTTATGGCGACATCGGCCGTTGATAAAAGCCTTGAAAACGGTATGAATATAATCGAGCTCGGAAGTGCAAACGAAAACGGTGTGCTTTACGACGAATTCCTGATGGAACGTTTTGACGAAAAAGGTAAAGCTATGGCATCTATGGTAAACGGCAGATGCGGAGGCAGACCTGACAATGAGCGTGGTTGGGATGACCTGATCGCAAGAGGGTATTCTGTCATAGAAACTGACTACCCGGAAAAGTTTGCGAAGTATATTCTGCAGGTAGATGAAGAGAAAAAATCGCTTGATTACTATATAGACAGTTATAATTCAACTGATCTCACACCTTACACAACGGACTCTGAAAAGGCATTCACTCAGGCACTTGCTCAAGCGAAAGAGGTGTCACTCAAGGCAAGCTCTTTATCTGAAATTCAGAACGCACGTCACGGACTTCAGTCGTCTTATGACGGACTCACGATCGGTGAGAAAAAAGCGGTGACTCTCAAGTTTGACTTTACCGTCGGCAGAGCGATTGCAGTCGTGCTTTGCGGTGGAGCGATAATAGCGGCACAGGTTTTCTTCTTTAAAAAGAGAGATAAAAGTAAAAAATAATTATTTTTGAGGTGATAGGTTTGGAAAATAAAAGAAAAATCAGCCTCGAAAGGGCTGACTATCCTGAGCAGGTCGGAGTATCTTCTAAAGAGATAGCCGAGCTTATAAAGGATTTTAAAGAAAATAATATTGAAGTTCACAGCATTATGATTTTAAGAGAGGGTAAGGTCGCCTTTGAAACATGGGCAGATCCTTATTCTCCCGATATGCCTCACGCAATGTACTCTGTCAGTAAGAGTTTCACATCTGCTGCAGTAGGTTTTGCAATCAGTGAAGGTCTTATGTCTCTTGACACAAGGCTCATTGATATCTTCCCTGAGTACTGTGAAGGTGAGCCTGATGAAAATCTTCAGATTCTCAATGTGCATCATCTTCTTTCAATGCAGTCAGGTAAGAGTGTAAGCGTTTTTACGGATAAGGGTAAAAATCAGTGGATTAAGGATTTCTTTGACGCTCCGTGGAAATTCAAGCCGGGCGAAGGTTGGGAATATATCAGCGAAAACCAGTATATGCTTTGCGCAATGCTTACGAGAGTTACGGGTATGAGCGTTATCGAATACCTCACACCGCGTCTTTTCGAGCCTCTCGGAATTGACGTTCCTTTCTGGGAACACGATATTGACGGGATTGAAGCAGGCGGTTGGGGACTTTTCCTCAAAACTGAAGACCTTGCGAAGTTTACCCTTTGCTATCAGCAGAAGGGTATGTTCAACGGTCAGCAGGTTATCCCTGCCGATTGGGTTCATAAGTCACAGAAGCTGCAGTCAGATAATTCTGCAGTAAACAAATCTCCCGATTCACAGTCAGGCTACGGCTACTGCTTCTGGCGCTGTGCGGGTCTTAACGGATACAGAGCAGACGGCATGTTTTCTCAGTTCGGCATCGTTGCAAAGGATTACGGTGCATCGTTCATCATGACAGCAGGTGAGGTCAACGAGCAGAAAACGAGAGACTGCATCTGGCGTCACTTCCCGAAATGCCTGATAGAAGCTGATTCTGAAGAAACACCTGAGGAAAAACCTGCATTGGCACCGCTTGACGATGATCTTCCTGAGATGCAGAGGAGTCTCCTTGAGGAGTGGCTTCACGGCAGGAAAATGAAGTTTTCAAAGAATATGGTTCTTTCTGCCGCAGGATTCCCTTTGAGTATGCTTCCGATACCGATTGTATATATGTCAGGCGACAGAGCAGGCGGAATAACTGATGTCGTATTTGAATTTTTTGAGGACACCTGCACGATGAGCTGGGCAGAGGGCGATGAACAAAATACTATCGTCTGCGGTATGGACGGTAAACCACGTCGCAGTCCGATGACACTTGCGGGAATGCCTTTTACAGCGAATGCTACAGCTGCGTGGACTACCCAGAACGAATTGACGGTACATATGCGACCTATTGAAGCTGTTTGTCAGCGTATAATCAAATTTACATTTGATGAGGACTCAGTAACCTTCAATCCGTCGAGCAAACCGCCGATTACGGCAATCGCCGATTATCTGAAGCATGATATGGATCATTTCCTTCCGACGTTTGCACCGATTCAGATTCTTGGCGTTAAGGCCTTTGAACAGGCACACCATGTACTGGACGTTGCACATAAGGGTAAGTTCGTCGAAGAGGAAACGGCAAAAGAGAAGGAAAAGAAGAAGGAAAAAGATAAAGACAAAGACAAGGACAAAGAAAAGGATAAGGATAAAGAAAAAAGAAGAGAAAGAAGATGGGAACGCAGAAATAAAGATGTGAAAATCAAACGGGTTGCACAGTTCAGTAAGGTGAGCTTTGAAAACTTCTGCGACTCTTGGACAGAGGATTTCGGCGGAACACCTGAAGAAATCAAAGCAATTTATGAAGAAATAAAGCTGCCTCGCAGAGCGACATCCGGCTCAGCAGGTTACGATATTTTCAGTCCGGTTGATTTTACATTGGAGCCCGGAAAGACCGTCAAAATACCGACGGGTATCCGCTGTGAGATCGATGAAGGCTGGGTTCTTAAGGTTTATCCGCGAAGCGGACTCGGCTTCAAGTTCCGCGTTCAGCTTAATAATACCGTAGGTATAATCGACAGCGACTACTTCTACTCGGATAACGAAGGTCATATATTTATAAAAATAACAAATGACTCAAACGAAGGAAAAATCGTTGAAGTCAAAAAAGGACAGGGATTTGCACAGGGTATTTTTGTCGAGTACGGTATTACATACGACGACGACGTGACGGATGTCCGAAACGGCGGTTTCGGCAGCACCACGAAGTGATAAGCGACAGTAAATTCGCATTATAGAGTAAAGAGAATAAGGAGGGATCGGAATGTCAGTACCGTATATTATTGGCTTTGTTTCATTGCTTGTTTTACAACTGATTGCCACGTGTATTTTTTTGAAGATTGAAATTCCGAAACCGAGCAAAAAGTCATTGATTCTGAAGTCTACCTGTTCAACGATTTTTTTGCTGACGGCTGTTCTTTCAATGATCTGTGCGAACAATTTTTCAAGCTATGCATGGTTTATTCTTGCTGGTCTCGCCTTTTCGTGGGTTGGAGACTTTATACTCCACTACAAAACTGATGAAAATTTTTTCGTCGCAGGTATACTTATCTTTCTTTGCGGTCACATCAGCTACATAATAGCTTTTATGAAGGTGCAGAAATTCTTTTTCCCGGAAGCTCCGTTCCTGAGTATCTTTGAAGCGATACTGCTGATCGGCGGAGTGTGCTTCGGTCAATGCAGACTGCATGTGCTTAAAGCCGATTACGGAAAAGCATTCATTCCGTGTACGGTTTATATGAATGTAATTATGGTTATGTTCGTTAAAGCGGTTAATCTGAGCATACATTTAATCAAAGAAGGTCCGATTGAAAATGGGATGCTGACAGGAATAATTCTTATGGTCGGTGTGTGTATGTTTGAAATTTCGGATTTCACTCTTGCGTTGCTTAGGTTCACACCTTTGTATTCAAAAAGCTACGGAATGAGGAAGCTGAATATCCTGACGTATTTCTTTGCACAGATGTGTCTCGGACTTACAATTTTAAATGTTGCAGTATAAATTTTAAAAAGAGGAAGCTCAATGCTTCCTCTTTTGCTTTTTTGAAAGTTTTATTCAGCGTCTTCCCAGTTGAACTGAGTGAGCTTACCCGCACATAAAAGGTCAGGGTAGTCCCATTGGCGAAGCACTTCGTAGACAGCGATTGCTACTGAGTTTGAAAGATTGAGGCTTCGTGCGGAGGAGTCGTTTATCATCGGAATACGGACACATTTTTCAGGATTGTCAAAGAGCAACTGCTCAGGCAGTCCCTTTGTTTCTTTTCCGAAAAAGAGAAAAACGTCGTCGTGATACTCCACGTCTGTGTGACGATGGAGAGCTTTTGTCGTGAAAAATCTGAACTCACCGTTTTTGTTTTTCTCAAAAAAGTCATCAAGATTTTTGTAATATGTAATGTCGAGCAGGT
>JAGBFD010000163.1 GCA_017936645.1 Clostridia bacterium | reverse complement strand
TAGCTGAGTGTAAGGTTTTCTGTATACGGTGCTTCAAAGAATTTACCCTTACTGTTAAGGTCGATGGGAATAGCACGGTCATAAACCTTATCGGAAACGGCGAATGTAGAGTCGTCGTTATTGATAGTACCGATGTACCACATATTTTCGGGAAGCTTGAGCTTACCATCGATAACGTGTTTCGGGTCAGTCGGCCATACGCTGGGAACGAGTGAAACAACCCACTCATCACGTGATGGCATTTCGAGGATTGAAAGAAGCTCAGCGAAGTAGTACTCAACACGAGCGATGTTCATTTCGTCAAGAACCGTAACGAAGATGTCCTCTTTGAATGTAGCTTCGTACATCTTTTTAAGAACTTCTGTTTCGTTGAAACGCTTTGTGAATTCGTTGAAGTAACCGAAGATTTCAGTACGGTCACGCCATGACGGCTGAACTGATGCGATCGTAACAGGATTCTGAAGGAACTTACCCCAAGCATAAGCAAGTGAAGTTTTACCTGTACCTGAAATACCCTGAAGGATTATAAGACGTGTAGATGCAAACGCTGAAAGGAAAAGACGGATGACTTTGATTTCATAGAAAAGTCCGAGTCTTGAACAAGCATAGTTACGGAACATATCGCAGATTTCAGGAAGTGTGATCTCGTTGTCATATTCGGGAGCAACGTAATCTTCAAGTTCGATATCAACCTGAGTACACTTGTAGAAACGGCTGTAGTCGTCTGCTGACTTGTCGACTTCGCCTTCCTCTTTCTTCTCTGCACCCTCTTCACCCTGAGCGTTCTCTTCCTGCTCGAGGAACGGGCTTTCGCCGGGCTTAAGACCGAGCTGAGAAACCTTCATAGCGAGAATTCTTTCCTTCTCATTATGGAGCTTGATGATCTCTCTGTTGAGGTTGCCGACTTCGTTGAGAAGCTCTTCCTGATCAACGAGAGTTCTTCGAACTCTGATGTACTTTTTGATAAGCACAGCTACGAGGATCACTATAGCAACGAGGACGATAACCGTAGCGAGTACGGTGAGGATTGCAAGAATCCAGTCAACAGCTGTGAAATCGCCCGCCCATGACTTAAAAATATTTATGTACTCGGGGATATTGAAGATATTTGCGATACCGAGACCGATACCCTTAAAAATTCCCCAAACACCTTTTATGAAAAATTGATTTAAGAACTCTGCAATGAATTTTGTTACTATCATCTTTCAGTCACCCTTTAAAAGTTAATTAAAATCTGAGTTGATATATACGACAGGTCAGTGAATGTTATCAGTCATTTTTCTGATTTTCTTTTGACTTCTCTATGTCTTCTTTTGATTCGAGAAATTCTTTGTTGGCAGCTTCTTCCTCTGCCTTTTTCTTAGCCTCCTGCTCTGCGAGGTATTCCTCAACAGCGCGTCTCTTTGTTTCCTCATCGATGTCCTCAGCCTTTGACTGCATAAACATAGTGATGAGCTTATAAATCTGCCAGATGAAGAACAGGGCAAGAGGGATAATGATAAAGATCATAAATCCTTGTTGAGTCTGGAGATATGCAAGAGCACCGCCGAGACCTGCAATCTTAAGACCTGACTTAAGTTCACCGTCTTCATCGTAGCCTGAATTAACCTGCTTACCGAGAACAGAATCCGGAGTAACCGGTACCGTATCCTCCATATCAATTGCGTCACCCTTTGTGACGAAGTTATTTATCGTACCGTCTTTATTATAAACAATGTCGATAATTCTATGGGTGTTATTACCTCTGATGCTTCTGCCTTCGCTGTCTGTAAGGACGGTGGTATAGGTAATAACATCACCGATTTTAAGTTCGTTTACATTATCGACCTCTTTTGAGATGATCATATCTCCTGTCTCAAAGGTAGGTTTCATTGAGTCTGACTGGATCGTAAAGGGAGTGTAACCGAAAACGTTACCCACACCAACGTCAGAATTCTTTGATGTGAAAGTCATAACGGTAATGACTATCGCAAGAATAAGAATCAATACCAGCAGTATGTCTGAAACTACTTCCAGTACCTTTTTGAATTTTACTTTCATTGTTTACATTCACTCCTGATTTTATTTGACTAAAAGGTCATTTACAAGCACTCTTTGAATGCTCATAAATCGCCTTTCGGCGTATTTAGGATTATTCGGGTGACGATGGCTTAATCGCCACCCGTGAATTTGTGACGGTAATCCGCAGAGCAGAGCCTCTGCCCTGCGGAAAAAAGTTGAAGTAACTTAATCTTATACGATTGTGAGTACAAGGTTGAAGTTGAGTGTTGCACCTGCTACATCGTTTGCACAGTCAACGTCGTTACCTTCCATCCAAAGGTATACACGAACACGGTTAATACCTGTAACAGCATCAAAGTAAGCGTTTGAAGCCTTGTTTGAATCTGTTGCACGAGTACCGAGAGCAGCACCTGCATACTGAGCCTCCTGCATGATGTTCTTGCCGTTACCTGTCGGTGTACGTTTTGAGAAAGCAGATGTAAGATAGAGATCGGGAACTGTTGCACCGTCTGAATAACCTGATGCATCTGTGTGGTTAGTTGAGTTTGGCTCATACATAACAACACGGTTCTGGTTAGCGTTAGCCGGTTTTACGCCGAGGATAGCGGGAGCTTCTGCCTTAGCAGGAACTGTACCGCAGTTAACAAGAGCAACACGCATTGCTGAAACAACGTCCGGGTTGTCATCGCAAGTTACAGTTGTCTCATTCCAGTAAACCTTCTGATCCTGACCAACCTTTACAAAGATATCAAATGCAACGTAGCCGCTTGTTGTATCAGAAGCTACCTGAGTTGCATTTATGTAGCCTGAATCATCAATTGAACCTGCAAAGAATGTAGGAAGGCTTCTTGCAACATACATATTTGATGATGAAGGAACAAGAAGCTCAGGGAAATTGTTTTCATTTCCTTCATATGCTGCCCAACGAGCTGTTGTCTCGCCCTTAAGGTCAGCAAGAGTAAGCATTGTTGTGAAAGCGTTAGCGTTACCTGAAAGCTGAACACCGTCAGGTGATGTGATGTTGAGTTCCATTGTCTCAACTTCAACTCTCTTAGCCATTGAGAACCATGCGAATGTTGATGATGTCAACACGATTGCAGAAACAACGAGCATAGCAATAGCTGAGAGAAAAGTACGCTTTTTTAAAGTGTTTTTCATTTTTTCTTTACCTCCATAAGGATTTTATGCTTTAGCGACCGTTAACGCGCCGCCAACGCACAAGTGATGCTAATTAATGTTCCATCCGCCGGGAGTACTTTCAGACTTACGGGTAACCCGGATGAAAGAATAATCTTTCAAGTTTTCAGCTGAATATTACCTTCCGACTGAAGACTTCCCGGAGTAACTGAAACATAATTAGAAGTAAGTAAGTGCCTTGGGATTAAACCAATGTGAATACAAGGTTTGCAGAGATAAGCTGACTCTGGAGTCTGTCTGTACAGTTAGCATCCTGGCCTTCCATCCAGATATAAACTCTGATGCGGTTAACACCTGAAGAGATGTTGATAACTGCATCTTCTGCTCCTGTATCAACAGCGCAATCATAACCTGATGCAATAGCGATCTCGCCTGCTGCTGCTGAAGGAACATTGAAAGCATCTTCTGCAAGTGTACCACTCATACCTGTGCTTGTGATAGGCTGAGTGTTACGTGCTTCATCATTGGTAGCGAAAATGACAGCTTCTGAACCGCTTGTAGCCTGTGCGGGAGTTGATCCCTTAGTAACTGTGCCACAGTTTACAAAACCGATACGCATAGCATTTGCAGCTTCTGCGATAGCCTGTGTGCCGTCTGACTCATCGTTCTTAACGTCGATAGTTGTCTGACCGATCTTGAGCTGTGCTGTCTCTCCGCCTGTGTAGTCAACGAATACGTCGAATACATAGTAGCCTGCCTGCTTACCGCCTGCCGGAGTTGCTACGCCTGACTTGCCGTAAATTTCAACACCGTTGCCGGATGTTGTAGCAAGACTTTCAAGTGTGTTTGTAGCCTTATCAACGCCGCCTGTGAAGAATGCCGGCAATGTGTTAAGAGCAAAACTTGAAGATGCAGGTTCGATCATTGCAGGGAAGAAGTTATAGTCTTCTGAAACTGCCTGGAAACCTGTAGTAGCTGTACCGTTAAGATCTTCAAATGTCAACGTATCTGTGAACGTTGTTGCATTAGCTGAGATCTGGATACCTTCGCCCTGCTTTGTAACCTTAAGATCAAGGTCACTTGCCATTGCGCTTCTGCCCAATGAGAACCAAGCGAAAGATGCAGTCGTTATAACGATAGCAGAAAGAAGAAGCATAGCGATCGATGCAAGAAATGC
>JAGBFD010000162.1 GCA_017936645.1 Clostridia bacterium | reverse complement strand
GCTACCGTTACACAATTCCGCTAAAGAACAAGAGCTATTATACACAGCAAAACCGGATTTGTCAACACTTTTTTAAAATTTTTTAAAGTTTTTTTATTTCGCCTTGGAAGTTTTCTTTTCAAGCAGAATTGCCACCGCCAGAGCAGAGATACCTGCGACGAGTTTGCCGACGATTACGGGGATGATATGCTTCTCGTTATAAGAAAGAGTGAAAGCGAGGTGATCACCGAAAACGAAGGCGGCTGAAACTGCAAACGCGAGGTTCATCACTCTGCCTTTCCTGTTCATTCTGTCTGCACTTTCCATTGTTGCGATTGAGTTTGCAAGTGTAGCGATGAGACCTACAACTGAAGCATCATCAAGATTGAGTTTTTTGCCAAGAGCAGAAAGAGGCTTTCTGAGAATCTTTGAAATGATTGCGATAAGAGGAAATGTGCCGGCAAGAGTGATGCAGATAGTGAAAACTGTAGCAGCACTTTCCATAAGCGGAGCTGTGTTTTTCAGAATTATCTTACCCGTCAGAGTCTGGAAAATTCCGATTGCGAGACCGCAGGTGATGAGAATAGAAATGAATTTTCCGAAGACGGAGAAAATCTTGATTGTGATTTTCGGGAATTTAAGAAGACCAATGATTATAATAACTGAAATGAGCAGAGCAGGAGAGAGGTTCAGAAGAACGGTTAACGGTGAAATTCCCATTGTAAGACCTGAGACGAAGCAGCCGAGAGGAATTGTGCAGATACCGCAGAGAAGTCCCAAAAGCACATCGTCGTGATTTTCTTTCTTTGATGACTGAAGAGCGACGGGAATGGTAAAGGATATCGTTGCACCGAGCATTGAAGCGACACAAAGTCCGTGGAAGGAGCCGAGAAGCTCATTAGATGCTACGGAATCTGCAAGTGCCGCGCCGCCCATATCGTCTGCGATGAGTATGCCTGCGAGTGCGGAGGGATCAAAATGAAGAACCTTCGCCACGGGAGCGATTACGGGTAACAGCAGGTCTGCGAGAGCGGGAGCAATGGTCATCATACCCAACATTGACAGAGAAAGAGGACCGAGAGTGGTTATACCTTTCTCAAACTCATTGCCGAGACCGAGCTTGTTGCCTATGATTTTATCAAAAGCACCTATTACAGCGAAAACCGCCATTATTGTTGCAAGTATCTGTGCCAAATTATCACGTCCGTTTTTTATACTTACTTCATTATACAGTCAGGCTTCAGTTAAAGCAAGATAAATTTATTCTATATACACCGCAATCGCAGTCATATCATCAAGATGCTTTCCGATTTTCCTTTCACAAGCGGAGTTTACGATAAATTTAGCAAGGTCATCGGGTGAGTTTGCGGTGTCCCATGTTTGCAGTTCATGCTGTATCCAGTTGTTGCACTCGCTGAGTATACCGTCCGATACTATTAGTATGATATCACCTTTGACGAGTGAGGCGGTTGCCTTTGAAAAGCTGATGTCTTTGAGAATTCCGATTGGGAGTGAAGCTTGTTCGAGCTGTGCAACTCTGTCCTTGTGTCTGATAAAGGTTGCGGCAGCTCCTGCTTTCATAAAGTCGGTTTTGCCTGTGAAAAGGTCAATGCTGACTATGTCAAGTGTGGCGAGAGATTCGTCAGAGCTTTTGACAAGCAGGGCTGAATTGGTGATAGACAGAGCACAGTCAAAGCTTAGTCCGGACTTTATCAGCTTTGAAAAAAGTTCAGCTGCCATTGCCGAGTCGACCGCCGCACGTCTTCCTGTACCCATTCCGTCGCTGAGGATCACTATGTAACGGTCATCGTTATCCCTGAAGCTCCTGTAGTAATCCCCGCAGACGGTTTCGTCATCCGTAGGTCTGCTTACCGCACCTATCGAAACATTATAGGCGATACTCTGACGGAATGTAAGCGTACAGGTTTCACCGTTTTCCCATAGTTCGGGAATGTTGAATTTAGTGCCTGTTACGGTAGAAAGATTGTGGGTCAGCTGACCTATATCAAAATCGGGATTGGGTTTTTCTGCATGAAGAGAAACGCAGACTCTGCCAAGCTTGTCGAGCTGACATTCGGCATTGAGTACATCAAGTCCGTTTTCCTTTGCCTCTTCTGCACATTGTTCTGCTATGTCGGCATTTGTTCGGATATCTTCATCAAAATCGAGAGCGAGATCATTGAGTATGTCAGCCATACTTCTGAACTGTTCGCACATAAGACTGTGCACCTGCTCCACTTCGCCTTTTGCACCGCACGATGCAACAAAGGAAAGGTAGCGGTTGTTCAGTTCGCTTCGCATTTCGCTGAAGCTGTAGCAGGCGGAATAAAAACCCTTAGGAAATCGGGTTTCGTCGAGCTCTGCGTGATTCATAAGTGCCTGAGCTATTTTTTCAAAGGCTTCTTCGTCGGGATTTTTAACTTCGTCACGACAGCTTTCTTTTAAGTCGCACTCTGAGCAAACCTTGCACCAGGCGGATTTCAGCACGTGAGTCAGCTGTGTCTGTGTGATTGGATTGAGAGTATTACGTACGGTAGTAACACAGGCTGAGACGTCATTCATCGCCTGAGAGGCATCGCGGAGTCTGCCTGTAATAAGTCTCGAAGATTCACTTTTTATGCAGGTGGGTATGGGCGAATTAACCTTGGCTGAAAGTGTATCAAAAAATCTTTCGGGGATGGCGATGAATACTGCACAGGCGATGATACCTTCAAAGACTGCCATAAATGAATTCAATGTACCGTCAGCAAAAGCACAGACAGTCAGAGGGATTATGTATCCTACTGCACACCACACCTTGCCTCTTCGTGAAAGTTCACCGCCGAGAAGACCTCCCAACGCATAACCGATGCTGATAAATCCTATCTCAGAGCTGAGTCCCGTGACGAAGCCGAGACAGATTCCGCACAGAGCTCCGCCGTTTGAATTTCGTAATCTTGCAAAAATCAGGATAAGGAAAGCGAAGACTGTGGTCACAGGGGAGATATTCAGAATTTTGTATTTATAAAAAGGCATCAGGACTATTCCTGCAGTCAGCAGGATAGTAAGAATTTCTGAAGTTGAAAATCCTGAGAACTCTTTTTTGCCCCACAAAAGAACAGAGGAACTGCTGAAAAGGTATGCTCCTGCACAGCATAACGTTGCCTCATATGTGATCGAGATTAATGATTCAACATCAAAGCCTGTTGCGGCAATTATCGCGACACCTGTGAGAAACAGACTCAGAAATGAGTTTAAAAGTATAGCGTATGAGTGAAAGTTTTCGTCGAGATATCTCTCGTACAGATTACGTATGAGTATACACAGCAGGATTGCTGCACAGTATTTCACACAGTCGGTACCGTCGAAAAAGAAGAAGGCACCGATTATCGTTCCGGCTCCCGCACAGAATGAGTTTACTACTCCTGATGCCGCAGCAAGTGAAACTGCAAACGGAGAAAGTTCTCCCGAAACAAACGGATTCATCAGCAGGAATGCACCTATAAATGTGAGAAGACTTTTGACAAGCGGAGTAAGCTCGGCTGATTTTACAGCTTCACTGCTTTTTTCGATGACAAAATCCTTGACTTTGTTGATTACCATGACATTGCTCCTTGTTTTTTTCCTTATTCTATATCCGCAACGATAAAAATTCTGTCACATCGGAATAGAAATAAAAGCTATATTTTGACAGAAATCATTACTTTGAAAAACATATTGTAATTTAATGTACCGCTATGTTATAATATATTAGTTTATTATATTTTATATTTTGGTGAGATGTATGGAAAAAGAAATGAATTCCCCCAGAGAGGATCTTATAATCGGCAGAAATGCGGTCAGCGAAGCTTTGCGTTCAGGCAGAGCGATCGATACTTTGCTTGTTTCAAAGGGTGAACGTAACGGCTCTATAGGCAGGATCATCGCAGAGTGCCGTGATCTTGGTGTTGTAATCAAGGAGGTTGACCGTAAAAAACTCGACCTTATGTGCGGAGGTGCCGTCCATCAGGGTGTTGCGGCTTATGCTGCGTCACACGAGTATTCTACGATTGATGATATATTCGCTCTCGCAGAGGAAAGAGGAGAAAAACCTTTCATTATTATATGTGACGAGCTTGAAGATCCTCATAACCTCGGTGCAGTCATAAGGACAGCAGAGGCGACCGGTGTTCACGGTGTAATTATTCCTAAGCGTCGCAACGCATCGCTCAGTTACGTTGTAGGTAAAGCGAGTGCAGGTGCTGTCGAATATGTGCCTGTTGCGAGAGTTTCGAATATTGCTCAGACGATCGATGAGCTCAAAGAGAGAGGAATCTGGTTCTATGCCGCTGATATGGACGGTGAAGACTGGTGCAGCGTTAATTATGACGGCGGTGTAGGTCTTGTAATCGGATCTGAAGGCAGAGGAATCAGCCGTCTTGTAAAAGAAAAATGTGACTTTATTGTTTCAATGCCTATGAAGGGTAAAGTTAATTCACTTAATGCTTCGGTTGCGGCAGGTGTACTTATGTATGAGGTCGCACGTCAGAGAGCAGGAATAAAAGCAAAGGGGTGAAAGCCTTGTCTGAACTGAACAGAGATGAACTTCGCAATCTGCTTGAAAATATAAGAGAAGAACGACGTGCAAAAGGTGTCAATGAAAACGGTGAGCCTGCGAAAATCTGGTCAAACGAGGACATTGACCGTTTACTCGGCATTGCTGAGAAAATGCAGTCCGAAGTGAATGAACAGAATCGGACTCAGAGCTTTACAACACCTGTTGAGATTCCCCGAAAGGCTGAAGAAGCTGTACCGGTAAATACTGCTGAAGTGAAGACTGTGGATATCTCACAGGCAGGTAATCTTGACGATAATTCTGACAGGATCAGGTCGATCTTCAACGATGAAGCTGCTCTTGCGAAAAAGATCGGTAAAGAAAAGAAAACAGTTAAAAAACAGCTGAAAGTAAAAGGCGAAAAAAAGAGCTTATTTGCCAAAGGTGCTGAGTTTCTGGCGTCATTCAGAAATACACAGCAGCAGGAAGAAGAACGCTTCTTTCTGAAAGACGATGCGGAAGAGTTCGAAAATGATTTTCGTTCTGATGCAGAGTATCCGGAGGACGAGGACTACGGCTATGAAGATTACAATGAGGAAACAGTAAGAATCGGAGATCTGCCCAAAGAGATAACTGACGATGAGGATGAAAACGGAAAAACGAAGCAGGTTTATCTTGAAAAGCCGGGACTTGTGATAAAAAAAGGTATCAGTAAAGACGACTCAGGTCTCGAAGGAGCACCTACGATTATTTCCGTCGAGGAAGCTTTTGATGAAAACTCAGCTAAGAATGCGGATTTCAAAAAGAGTATACGTGAGGCTGAGGAAAACGGACAGATAACCCTGCCCGGTTTCGGTGACACGGACATAAATGAAAAACCGGGACGGATTGAAGAAAGTGAAGCTGAAAAAGAGCTCTTCAGACGAAGAAAAGCCAAGATAGACAGTTTTGTTCTGTTCGGAGATGAAAATGAAAATGATCCCTACGGAACGGACAGCGAAAAAGAACGTCTCGGTGACCTTTTCGGCACTCATGACGAAAGACCGCGACGTAAGGAAGAACCTGAGTTTGTGGGTGTCGAATACTCACAGATCAAAGATGCAAGACGTGTACGCAGATATCTGAGCATACAAAAGAAAAAGTCACTCCGCAGGGTAATGTTACAGTCTGCTTTGCTTGTGCTCGTTGTGGCGGCAAGTGTTGCGGCAGCGGCAGAGACTACCGTTGCAGGTGACTCGATACTTACTATCTTTTCAAATTTTGTGACGATAGTGCTTTCACTCATTACAAGTAATCAGCTTATCGTAAATGCATTTGATACTCTTAAAAAGAAAAAGTTTAACGTAAATTGTGCTTCGGTGTTTGTTGCATTGCTGTGCTTTATTCAGACACTTCTTATGTTTATACTTTATTTCTTTGATGAAAACACCGTCAGCGTTTTTGCGGGTGCAGGAACGGGTGCTCTGCTTATGAGCGAAATAGCCTCTTATGCAACTTTCAGCAGGACGGCAGATGCACTTGAATTATGCACGGGTGTAAACAAAGACAAGCTTTACAGCGTGGACGGTATTACGGATGACAAGGATGCGACGGAACTCGGAAAGAACGTGAAGTCACCGAGTCCGCGAATCAGATATTCGTCCAAGACACGTTTTCCGTCACATCTTATCGAGCTGTGTACGAGTGAGACCCGTGTTGATAAAAATATGCGGTTTGTATTTCTCATAATCGCTGTTATGAGTATAGTCAATTTCATTGTTACCTGGTCGGTAAGCGGTAACTTCCCGGTAGGATTTGCTGCATTGGTAGTGACGTTTGCTCTTTGTGTGCCGTCGTATGCGGTTATGCTCGTTCAGCTTCCGCTTCGTTGGGCAAATAAGAGCTTCAATAAACTCGGCGGAATGATTTCGTGTCAGGATGCCGTTACCGAGCTTTGCAGGACAAATGCAATCATTCTCGACAGCAAGGATCTTTTTGACCAGAATCTTTGCTCGATGCACGGATTCAAGGATTTCAAAAACGTCCGTGTGGATGATGCGATGCTCTACGCTGCAGCTATGGTTATCCGTTCGGGCGGACCTCTGACGGGCGTATTCGATCAGATGGTTGTCAACAGACGTGACATCCTTCCTACGGTCAAGTCATTCAGCTATGAGGAAAGGCTCGGTGTTTCAGGATGGATTTACAGTCAGAAGGTGATCTTAGGAACACGTCAGATGATGATAAATCACAATGTTGATGTGCCTGAAACCATTGATGAAGATAAGTATCTTATGTCAGGTCACGAGGTTATGTATCTTGCCATTGCAAATAAACTTGCGGCGATGATGGTAGTTGACTATGCTCCTGACAGAAAGCTCATACCTTATCTTAAAAAGCTTCGTGATGCGGGTGTTACGGTACTCGTCAGAAACTGTGACCCGAATGTGACGGATGTAATGATATCTCAGTGCTACGATATGAGACTTGACAATATCAAGATTCTCAATTCAGCATCAAGCCGTGTCTTCAAAAAGTACAAGTCACGTCCGAAAGTTAACTCGAGGGCGGTCGCTATCCACGACGGAACGACATTCTCATTCACAAAAACCTTCTGTGTGGCTGATATGCTGCGACACGTGTTTAATGTATCAAACACAATGATGCTCATAGGAATTCTGATGAGCTTTGTCATCGTGCTTGTTCTTTCAATCGTGAATGTGGTTGCAGACTTACCTGCGATATTCATAATACTGATTCAGATTATGATTGCAGGAGCTTTTACGGGTATTGCGAAAATTTTGTCTTCACATTAAATATTTTTCAAAAAGGGTATTGACAAACGGTATGTATAGTGATAGAATACTTCCACAACAAAGTGGAATGGTTCGTTCCCACCTTAACGGTCACGTCCGTGCGGTCAATATTCAATGACAGTTTTCTGTCTTGTATTATGTGATTTTGCACGGGTGGGTTAAGTTCCATCCGTGCTTTGATTTTATTTATTAAGCATTTGGAGGTGCTTGAACATCGCTACGAAAGAAACTCAGATCAACGAGGAGATCCGTGACAAGGAAGTCAGAGTAATTGACTCAGAAGGCAATCAGCTCGGTGTTATGCCTATTGAAGAGGCTTTGCGTCTCGCAGAGGAGAAGAATACTGACCTGGTTAAAATTGCGCCTCAGGCTAAACCGCCTGTATGCAAGATCATGGATTACGGCAAGTATCGCTTTGAACAGGCAAAGCGTGAAAAAGAGGCCAAGAAAAACCAAAGAGTTATTGAAATCAAAGAGGTTCGTTTGTCACTCAACATCGACACGCACGACTTTGAAACCAAAGTTGGTCACGCTATCAAGTTTTTAAAAGGCGGTAACAGAGTTAAGGTTTCGATCAGATTCCGCGGCCGTGAAATGGCTCATCCGGAAAACGGTCTTGTAACTATGAGCAAGTTTGCAGATGCCTGCAGCGAGTTCGGTACAGTCGAGAAACCTGCAAAGCTCGAAGGACGTTCGATGCTGATGTTTTTAGCAGCCAAATCATCCAAGAATTAATAAGGAGGAAAAAACCATGCCTAAAATTAAAACACACAGCGGTGCAAAGAAACGCTTTAAGCTCTCTAAGAACGGTAAGCCTATCCGCGGCCACGCTAACAAGTCACACATCCTTAACAAGAAGACAACAAAGCGTAAGAGAGGTCTTCGTCAGACAGTTGTTGCTGACACAACAAACGTTAAGCAGATCAAGCGTTTGATTCCTTACAAATAAGAAAGTGCTGTCTTCGGCAGCAAAAGCAAATTAAATTTTAAATTGGAGGTAACTTACCATGGCTCGTATTAAAGGCGCTACCATGACTCGTAAGAGAAGAAATAAAGTAATGAAGATGGCTAAGGGCTACTATGGCTCAAAGTCAAGTCTTTTCAAGACTGCTAAGCAGGCAGTTATGAAGTCCGGACAGTATGCATATGTCGGACGTAAGCAGAAGAAACGTGACTTCCGTCGTCTCTGGATCACAAGAATTTCAGCAGCTTGCAAGATGAACGGTATGAACTACTCAACATTCATGAACGGTCTTAACAAGGCAGGCATCACACTTAACCGTAAGATGCTCTCAGAGATCGCAATCGCTGATCCCGCAGCTTTCACAGCTCTCACAGAGAAGGCTAAGGCAGCTCTTAAATAATAAGCTTATATCACGCCCCTATAGTGTGGGGGCGTGAATTTGTCTTTTTATAAGTAAGACTTATACGAGCGTATATCCAGTATTTTCAGGGAAAAGGAGTGTAAAAATGGAACGTCTGACAGCAAAAGGTAATGATAAAATCAAGTCTGCAGTCTCTGTCCGTGACAGTGCGAAACAGCGACGAGAGACAGGTCTTTTCTTCCTTGAAGGAGCTCGTCTTTGTGCTGATGCGGCGGAAAATAACGTGCAGATTTTCAGAGCGTTTTTTACTCCGAAAGCCTTGGAAAAGTATGCAGAATATGCCCGTAAAGTCGCTGATAAGGCACAGGAATGCTTTGAAATCACAGAGGAACTTTCTTCACGTCTTTCCGACACTCAGAATCCGCAGGGTATCTTCTGCCTTTGCAGAACCGAAGAGAAAGACATAAAAACGATGTCAGTCAGACCTGACGGAAAGTATATTTTTCTTGAAAATGTTCAGGATCCTTCTAACCTCGGTGCGGTAAGCCGTACGGCTGAGGCACTCGGAGTTGACGGAATGTTTGTATGCGGAGGCTGCGATATATATAATCCGAAGGCACTCAGGGCATCTATGGGTTCAGCCCTCAGGATACCTGTTTTTGCCTGTGACGATTCTGTGGAAACGATCAGATATCTCAAAGATAAAGGCTTACTCGCTCTTGCGTCCACACCAGACAGCGGTGCACAGCTCATTACGGATGTCGATATGTCGGGCGGTGTGGTCTGTGTTGTAGGTAACGAAGGAAACGGAGTTACTGCACAGACGATGGCTGTGTGCGAAAAGAAAGTCACCATCCCGATGGGGGGCAGAGCGGAGTCGCTGAATGCTTCGACGGCAGCGGCAATACTTATATGGGAGATGGTCAGACGATGAATGATAAGATTTACTGGATTTGGCTTCAGCAGTCAATCGGAATAAATCCGACCGTCAGAACGGATGAGATTGTATCGTATTTCGGCTCAGCGAAAGCACTTTACTTCGCAGGGGAAATGGAATGGAGGATTTCCGGCATTTTCACATCGAAGCAGATTTCTAAGCTCTGCAATCAGGATTTATCAAAGGCAGAGAATATACTGAATATCTGTGCTAAAAATAACTGGCAAGTGGTTACACCTGATGACGGGAATTATCCGTCTATGCTTTTCAAATTGCCTAATTTTCCGCTTGTTCTTTATGTCAACGGAGATTTAGACTGTTTGAAAAACAAGATAACCGTTGCACTCGTGGGTACAAGAGAACCTACAGTCAACAGTACACGTGCGGCACGTTCACTCGCAGCATCGCTCACGCGTTCGGGTGCTGTCGTCGTAAGCGGCGGAGCACTGGGTATTGACTCAGCATCGCATCAGGGTGCGTTGGATGCAAACGGAAGTACGGTAGCTGTTCTCGGATGCGGGCTTGACTGTACTTACCCTGTTGCAAACAAGGCACTCAGAAAGCAGATTACAGAAAACGGAGCTGTGCTGACTGAGTATCCTCCAGGGACGATGGCGATGCCGAGGAATTTCCCGATAAGAAACAGAATTATTTCGGGACTCTCCTACGGTACGGTTGTCATTGAGGCGGGTGAGAGAAGCGGCTCGCTGATTACTGCAAACTATGCACTTGAGCAGGGCAGAGATGTCTTTGCTGTCCCCGGAGATATTCTTTTCAGCGGATTCACGGGAGCAAATAAACTCATACGCGACGGTGCAAAACCTGTATTTAATGCTCTTGATATACTTGAAGAGTACGCAATACGTTATCCTGAACTTGTAGAACTCGACAAGATTGAAACTACACTTTCTTTCCGTGAGCAACCGTCTCGTACGGCTTCGGAAAAAGAAGAAAAATCTACAGATAAGGTTGTAAAACAGCCTGAACCTTCCGGTCTCAGCGAGGATGCACTAAAGATTTATCGTGCATTTGACTGTGCGGAAATGCAGAAGGAAGAACTGATTATAAAAACAGGTCTTGGCGTGAGTGCCTTTGCCTGTGCTATGACCGAGCTTGAGCTTTTCGGACTCGTTGAGCTTCTTGCCGGTAAAAACTATAAACTGAAATAGGATGATAGAACACTATGTCAAAGCTTATTATCGTGGAGTCACCCACAAAGGTTAAGACAATTAAAAAATATCTCGGAAAGGACTACGATGTTACCGCATCCATGGGACACGTACGAGACCTTCCCGCAGCAAAACTCAGCGTTGATATCAAAAATGATTTTGCTCCCAAGTATTCCGTTATCAAGGGAAAAGAAAAACTTGTAAAAGAACTTAAATCCAAGGTATCTGAATGTGATGAAGTTTTTCTTGCAACTGACCCTGACCGCGAGGGAGAAGCGATATCATGGCATCTGGCAACTTTGCTTGAGCTTGATATGAACAAAGCAAACAGAATCACTTTCAATGAAATCACAAAAACAGGTGTCGAAAACGGAATGAAGGCACCGCGTTCGATTGATATGGACCTTGTAAATGCACAGCAGGCAAGACGTATCCTTGACCGCCTTGTAGGTTACAAACTCAGTCCGTTTATCTCACAGAAGATCAGAAGAGGACTTTCGGCAGGACGAGTACAGTCTGTCGCTGTAAAGCTCGTTGTCGACAGAGAAAACGAAATCCGTGCTTTTGTGCCTGAAGAGTACTGGACACTTGATGCCAAGTTTATCGCACCCTGCAGAAAGAGCTTTTCAGCATCATTCTACGGTGATGAAACGGGCAAGGTGAAAATTACCTGCAAGGAGCAGGCTGACACTTATCTTGCACGTCTTGACGGAGCAAAATATAATGTTTCGTCTCTTAAAAAAGGCACAAAGAAAAAGAATCCCGCTCCTCCGTTTATCACATCCACACTTCAGCAGGAAGCATCACGCCGAATGGGATTCCAGGCACAGCGTACTATGCGTACTGCTCAGGAGCTTTACGAAGGTGTTGACGTTGCAGGTATCGGCACGACCGGTCTTATCACATATATGAGAACAGACTCTCTGAGAATTTCAGAGGAGGCAAGAGCTGCTGCAAATGCATTTATTACAGAAACATACGGCAGTAAGTATCTCCCCGAAAAGCCGAGATATTATAAGTCAAGAAGCAACGCTCAGGACGGTCACGAAGCTATCCGCCCGACAAACCCTTCACTTACTCCCGACAGAGTCAGAGGAAGCCTTACATCAGATCAGTACAAGCTTTATACACTAATCTGGAAGCGTTTTATCGCAAGTCTTATGGCAAGCTGTGTGCTTAACACCGTTAAGGCAGAGATAAAGGCTGAAACAGAAGGTAAAGACGGTTATTGCCTCTTCAATGCGACAGGCTACAGCGTAAAGTTTGATGGTTATACAGCTCTTTACGAAGAAAGCACAGATGAGGAAGAAGAGGATTCATCAAAGCTTCCTGAACTCAATGAGGGCGATAAGTTAAAGCTTAAAGATCTCGCAGGAAATCAGCATTTCACTCAGCCTCCGTCAAGATATACGGAAGCATCGCTCATCAAGGCTCTTGAGGAAAACGGAATCGGCAGACCGAGTACTTATGCCACAATTATCTCGACGATAGTAAAGCGTGAGTATATCAAGCGTCAGCAGAAACAGCTCACACCTACTGAACTCGGTGAGGCTATCACAAGCCTTCTTAAAGATAAATTCCCGAAAATTGTAAACACTAAGTTTACCGCAGGTATGGAAACAAACCTCGACGAAGTGGGCGAAGGTAACCTTGACTATATCGCAATGCTTCACGAATTCTATGATGATTTTGACAGTACGCTTCAGAAGGCAAAAGACGATATGAAGGATGTCAAAATTCAGCTCGAAGAGGATATGACGGATATTCCGTGCGAAAAGTGCGGCAGAATGATGGTCATTAAGACAGGCAGATACGGAAAATTCCTTGCTTGTCCCGGCTACCCGGAGTGTAAAAATGCAAAACCTCTCGTTATGCAGACAAATGCAAAATGTCCTAAGTGCGGCGGTGAAGTTATCGAGAAGAAATCAAAGAAGGGTTACACCTTCTATGGTTGCGGAAACTGGCCGAACTGCGACTTTATGACATGGGATAAGCCGACTGATGACAAGTGTCCGCAGTGCGGAAAGTCACTTTTCAAGCGTAAGGGAGGACTTACGGTCTGCCTTGACGAGAACTGTGGTTACGAAAAGAAAACAGAAAGAAAATCAAGAAAAAAAGCAGAGGAATAATAATGAACGACGTTCTTGTAATAGGCGGTGGACTTGCAGGTGTAGAAGCTGCTTGGGCACTTGCAAACAACGGAATATCGGTTACGATAGCAGAGATGAAGCCTGAAAAGCGTTCACCTGCACATAAGAGCGATATGTTGGCAGAGCTTGTCTGCTCAAATTCGCTCAAGGCACAGCGTCTTGCTTCAGCGGCAGGACTTCTCAAAGCGGAGATGGAGCTTCTCGGTTCTGTCTGCGTTGAGTGTGCGAAAAAGTGCAGTGTTCCTGCCGGCGGTGCGTTGGCTGTTGACAGAGACAAGTTTTCTGAGATGGTTACGCAGAAGATCAGTTCGCATCCGCTTATAAAGGTCGAATGCAGGGAAGTGACTGAGATACCTGAAGGTAACGTAATCGTTGCGGCAGGACCTCTTGCTTCAGATGCTCTTGCAGAGGATATCAAAAAGCTTTGCGGTGGTTCACTCAGCTTTTTTGATGCAGCGGCGCCGATTGTAACCGACGAAAGTATAGACAAATCCTGTGCTTTCACACAGTCACGCTATGACCGCGGTGGTGAGGATGATTATCTTAACTGCCCGATGAATAAGGAAGAATACGAAACATTTTACAACGAGCTTGTAAATGCAGAGTCAGCAGAGCTTCATTCTTTTGATAAGAAAAAAGGTGTTTACGAAGGCTGTATGCCGATTGAAGTTATGGCTTCACGCGGAGCCGATACTATGCGTTTCGGCCCTCTTAAACCTGTCGGTCTACGTGATCCGAGAACGGGACACAGACCGTGGGCTGTTCTTCAGCTCCGAAGAGAAGATGCAAGCGGAACGATGTATAACCTCGTAGGCTTTCAGACGAATCTCAAATTCGGTGAGCAGAAGAGAGTTTTCTCTCTGATTCCTGCTCTCAAAAATGCTGAGTTTATCCGCTACGGTGTTATGCACAGAAATACTTTTATTGACTCACCACGTCACCTTAACAGCGACTTCTCATTCAGAGGAAGAAAAGGTCTTTACTTTGCAGGACAGATCACAGGGGTCGAAGGTTATATGGAGTCAGCTGCTGCAGGCATACTTGCAGGTCTTAATATGGCAAGATACCTCAGAGATGAAGAGCCGATAAAGCTTCCTGACATAACTATGCTTGGTGCCCTTTCAAACTATATCAGCAATGAAACTGTTACAAACTTTCAGCCGATGGGAGCCAATTTCGGAATTATCCCACCGCTTGAAGAAGTGATCAGAGATAAAAAATTACGCTACGAAGCTCTCGCACAGAGAAGCCTCGATTACTATAAAAATAACGTGACTCTCTGAAGAAAGGAGAGGAAAAAATGAAATACGATATCAAAGATTTACAGAAAAAACTTGACTATACATTCAAGGATGAAGCTTACCTTGTCCGTGCTTTATCACATTCATCCTATGTAAATGAAAATCATTCTGCAGGCGACTCAAACGAAAGACTTGAATTTCTCGGTGACTCAGTTCTGGGTCTTATAACTGCAGAGAATTTCTTTAAAAACTATACAAAGCTCCCGGAAGGTGAGCTTACGAAGCTCCGTGCCGCAACTGTGTGTGAAAAATCACTCGCAGGATTTGCAAAACAGCTTGAGCTCGGCAAGTATCTCCTTCTCGGCAAAGGCGAAATTCTTACCGGCGGCAGAGAGCGTCCGTCGATACAGGCCGATGCATTTGAGGCTATTATTGCCGCAATTTACCTTGACGGCGGTATGGAAGAGGCAAGAAAATTTGTACTTAAATATATTGATGAAGCTATCCGCCAGCATCAGTCGATCAAAGACTATAAGACGATGCTTCAGGAAGTCGTTCAGCGAAATCCGGGAGAACTTGTAGAATATGTTCTCGTAGGCGAAACAGGTCCTGACCACGATAAACGTTTTGAAGTCGAGGTACATCTGAACTCAAACGTAATCGGCAGGGGAATAGGCAGAAGCAAAAAACGTGCCGAACAGGAGGCTGCAAGGGAAGCCTTGGAGCTTATGGGGCTGTGAGGCACATAAATGTTGCGTTGTTTGTACCGCATGAGGGTTGTCCCAATCAATGCTCATTCTGCAATCAACGTGCGATTTCAGGTAAGAAAACTCAGGTGAAGCCGTCAGACATTGATGAAGCTGTGCAGATTGCTCTTCGCAACCCTGACAGCAAGGGCGGAGAAATAGCTTTTTTTGGTGGCAGCTTTACAGCTATCAAAAGAGAAACTATGATTTCTCTCCTGTCTGCTGCTTACAAGTATATTTCTGACGGAAGCTTCAGAGGGATACGTATCTCAACACGTCCCGATGCTGTAGACGAAGAAATATGCGGTATTCTTAAATCCTACGGAGTTACGGCTGTTGAACTCGGTGCACAAAGCCTTGATGATGACGTGCTCAGACTCAATAAAAGAGGTCACACAGCTCAGGACGTCGTAAATGCAACGAAGCTTCTTCAGAAAAACGGCTTTGAAACAGGACTGCAGATGATGACGGGCCTTTACGGCTCATCTGATGCTGACAGTATACAGACAGCTGAAAAAATTATTTCCCTGTCACCCGATACAGTCAGAATTTACCCTACGGTTATCCTTGAAAACACAGAGCTTTGTGAGCTTTACAGAAAAGGGGACTACCATCCGCAGGATGTTGAAGGTGCGGCAGAGCTATGTGCTGTTCTTCTTGAGATGTTTGAAGAGGCGAAGATAAAGGTTATCAGGACGGGTCTTCACTCGGGCGGTGATGTCGAAGGTGAGTTTGTGGCGGGTGCATATCACCCTGCATTCAAAGAAATCTGTGAAAGCAAAATTTACCTGAAAAAAGCAAGGGAGTTTATCCGTACACATAATATTCCCGAAGGAAAAATTGAAATCCGTGTAAATCCTAAGTCCGTTTCACAGATGACAGGACAGAAAAAAGCTAATATTCAGGCTCTTTCGAAGCTTGGTTATGAAGCAAAGATAACTGCGGATGAGAGTATTGAGAAATACAAAGTTTACATATTAAGGAATGAAACATTATGAGATTAAAGGCACTCGAAATGCAGGGTTTCAAATCTTTCCCTGATAAGACAGTTTTTAATTTTAATCACGGAATGACAGCTGTCGTAGGACCTAACGGCTCAGGCAAGAGTAACATTGCCGATGCTGTTCGTTGGGTACTTGGTGAACAGTCGACCAAAAATCTTCGAGGTTCAAAGATGGAAGATGTCATTTTCGGCGGAACAAAAATCCGTAAGGCTCTCGGCTTTGCGGAAGTTACTCTGAAACTTGATAACTCTGACAGAACACTCAACAACTGCGATAAGGATGAGGTTTCTGTTACAAGACGTTACTACCGTTCAGGCGAGAGTGACTATATGCTCAACGGTGCGGTTGTGAGACTGCGTGATATTCACGAACTTTTTATGGATACGGGTCTTGGACGTGACGGTTATTCTCTCGTCAGCCAGGGTCGTATCGCTGACCTTATTTCTTCGAAATCAGGACAGCGTCGTGAAATGCTTGAAGAAGCTGCGGGAATTTCTCATTTCCGTTACCGTCGTAACGATGCAAACAGAAAACTTGCACAGGCTGAGGAAAATCTTATCCGTCTCAGAGATATTCTTTCAGAGCTTGAAAGCCGTGTAGGCCCTTTGAAAGTACAGAGTGAAAAAGCACAGAAATTCCTTGTTCTTGCTGCGGAGAAAAAGGAGCTTGAAATCGGAATCTGGCTTAACACTATCGAAACTTCAAAAACAAAGCTCCGTGAGCAAGAGGACAAGCTTTCGATCGCACAGGCACAGTATGACGGTATCGAAGCAGCCCTCAATGTCATTGAGCAGGAGACTGAAAATATATTTACAAAAAGTCAGGAAATCACCGTGCGTATTGACAATCTTCGTCAGAGTGCGACTTCATACGAGGAGCAGGCAGTACATATCGACGGTGAGATTTCTGTTGAGAAAAATACAATTCTTCACAACAATCAGACTATCGAGCGTATCCGTCGTGATATGACGGATGCCGCAGACAGCGAAAAGGGTCTGAGTAAGGAGATCGAGGAGTCGCAGAAAGAGATTGACGAGTTACTCGCTGAGATCGCTTCGAAGAAGCGTGAGCTTGACCTTGCTTCTGCAGATATCGCTCAGGCGAGAATGGAAAACAGCGAATTTTCTGATAAAATCGCTGATCTTTCACAGAAGATTACTGAGATTACAAACAAGATTGCTGACAAGCGAATTGAAGAAACTACTGCAAATTCTTCAATCGAGGAAATTATGGGTCGTGTCAGCAACATTGAAGGTGTCCTTTCGACAAGAAACGGTTACATAACTGAGCTTGAAGGCAAGCGAAACGAATGTCAGGCAGAGCTTGATAAGCTCAACGAAGAAGCTACACAGATTATGAATGCTGTTTCTGGTTACAGCCTTCGTGTTCAGAACCGTGAGGAAAAGGCGGAAAAACTCAAGGGCGAGATTGATGCACGAGGACTCGACATTCTTCAGAAAAAAGATAAGATACGTATTCTTGATGATATGGAAAAGAATATGGAAGGTTACTCAGGTGCGGTTAAGGCTATCGTACGTGAAGCCAAGGGCGGAATGCTCCGCGGTATTCACGGTCCGCTGTCACAGCTTATAAATGTAAGTGACAGATATGCCGTAGCTGTCGAAACTGCACTCGGAGCGGCAATTCAGAACATAGTTACTGACAATGAAAACGATGCAAAACGTGCAATCAATTTCCTTAAAGAAAAAAAGGGCGGTCGTGCGACATTTCTTCCGTTGACAGCAGTCAAAGCAAAGCCATTTACGGAAAAAGGTCTTGAGGATTGCTACGGATTTATCGATATGGCTGATCAGCTTCTTGATTATGAGGAGAAATACAGCTCGGTCATCAAGTCACTTCTCGGCAGAACAGCCGTTGCAGAAGATCTTGACAGTGCGATCGTTATTGCTAAAAAATACGATTACCGATTCAAAATCGTTACCCTTGACGGACAGGTTGTAAACGCAGGCGGTTCAATGACAGGTGGTTCAAGGGGTCACAATGCAGGTATTCTCAGCCGAGGCAACGAAATGGATAAGCTCAAGGCTCAGGTTGCTGAGCTTACAGCACAGCAGCAGATAAGTCAGGAAGAGTACAAGAAGCTCAGCGAAGAGCTTTCACTCGTAAAGGCGGATCTCGATGCTTCTCAGGCTGATCTCAAGCGTACTCAGGAAGATGTGATCCGCAAGGAAAGTGAATTTTCTCTCATCGACGGTAAGCTTGACACGGCAAATGCCGCACTTGAAGAGCTTCGCCGCGAAAAGCAGAATGCTAATCTCCGTATCAGCGACCTTGAGGAGCTCAAAGCAAAGGCTCAGGCGGAAATCGATGTATTCAATAAGGAACTCGGCTCATTGCAGGCATATCTTGACGTTGTAACGCACGGCAGAGAGCAGCTTGAAGAGAAGAGAGAAAACCTTGCTCAGAATGAGGCGAAGATAAATCTTGATATCCTTGCTTATGAAAAGGATATTCAGGCCCGTCGTGAGGCTGTGGATCTGCTTAACCGTCGTATGGCAAGTCACGAGGGTAAACTCGATGACCTTAACGATGAAATCGCAGTAATAGAAAATGCAAACAAGGACATTGAAAATAAAATAATCGAACTCGAAAAGAAAGCGGCAGAGCTTCGTTCGATGGGTGCACAGTCCAAGGGCGACGTAGAAGCACTCATTAAGGAACGTACAGAGTGTGATGCTGCAAGTGCAAGACTCCGTGCTGAAGAGCGTGAAAAGAACTCAGAGCGTGAAAAAATCAGCGGTGAGCTTGCACGTCTTGAAGAGCGTAAGGAAACAATGCTCAAGCAGCTTGACGATGCAATCAACAAGCTTTATGATGAATATCAGCTTACAAAGAGTGAAGCTGAAGCGATGAACATTGTAATTGAAGACTATCAGAAAGCTCATCGCACGTTGCAGGAGATCAAGGGTAAAATCCGTGCACTCGGCAGCGTAAATGTCGGTGCCATCGAGGAATATGCGGAGGTTTCTGAACGTTATGAATTTATGAAAGAACAGCTTGATGATATCGAGCGTTCACGTGAGGAGCTTAACCGTCTTATCGGTGACCTCACAGGCAGAATGGCAGAGCAGTTCAAAGAGCAGTTTGTGCGTATCAACAATTTCTTCGGTGAGACCTTCGTTGAACTCTTCGGAGGCGGTAAGGCAGAGCTTATACTTGAAAATCAGCACGATGTTCTTGAGTGTAATATTGAGATAAAGGTTCAGCCGCCGGGCAAGAACGTTCAGAACATCGACCTTCTTTCAGGTGGTGAAAAGGGACTTGCAGCTATCGCACTTCTTTTCTCTATCCTCAAAGTTTCTCCGTCACCGTTCTGTATATTTGACGAGGTTGAGGCTGCACTTGATGACGTTAATGTTACACGTTACGCTCAGTACGTACGCCGTATGACACAGAACACTCAGTTCATTCTCATCACTCACAGACGAGGTACTATGGAAGAGGCTGATGTGCTTTACGGTATCACAATGCAGGAGGAGGGCGTTTCAAAGATGCTCGAGCTCCAGACTACAGAAATGGCTAAAAAACTTGGTATTACCTAAGGGGTGTTTCAGATTATGAAACCTTTGATTTTTAAACAGTACACAACAAATGAAATAAAACCTGCGGGTTGGCTCGAAAATCAGCTTCGTATTCAGGCGGAAGGACTTTCGGGCAACCTCGATAAAGTCTGGGCAGATATACGCAACAGCGCCTGGATAGGCGGTGACTGTGAAGGTTGGGAACGTGTGCCTTATTGGCTCGACGGATTTATTCCTCTTGCATATCTGCTTGAGGATGACGACCTGATTGAAAGAGCGAAGAAATACATCGATGCGATCATCGACCGTCAGCAGGATGACGGTTGGATTGCACCGTGTCCGCGTGAAAAGCGTAACGAATATGATGTGTGGGCAGTTTTTCTCATTTGCAAGGTTCTTGTTCTTTATGCTGACTGTGCAAAGCAAGAAGAAAAAATTCTTCCTGTAATTTATAAGGCACTTAAGAATCTCGACCGTCATATAGAAAGTAATATTCTTTTCGATTGGGCAGCAGCAAGGTGGTTTGAATGTCTTGTCCCTCTTGCATGGCTTTATGAAAGACAGCCTGAGGAGTGGATGCTCGATCTTGTGCAGAAGCTTGAAATTCACGGTGTTGATTATGAAAAGCTTTTTGCTGATTGGCATTATGCCGAAAGACGTGAGCGCTGGAGTTTCCTGAATCACGTTGTAAATATGGGTATGATGATAAAATCGTATGCGCTTCTTTCTCGCTTTACGGGTAAAGATTC
Source organism: Clostridia bacterium (assembly GCA_017936645.1). Taxonomy (GTDB): domain Bacteria; phylum Bacillota; class Clostridia; order Oscillospirales; family Acutalibacteraceae; genus CAG-488. The sequence goes on along the minus strand of JAGBFD010000162.1, from coordinate 1,641 downwards.
AAATGCATTTGCAAAACAAGCTATGGAAATACTCCTTCGTGACCACGGTATGGCTTGCGAGCATTTCTCAGGCGATGAGTGCCTCAGCGGCAGAAGCCCGATTCACGGCTCGGAATGCTGTTCTGTTACGGAAGCGATGTATTCTTATGAGTGGTTGATAGCGATCACGGGCGATGCTTACTGGGCAGACAGACTTGAAAAAACTGCGTTCAATGCCTTACCTGCAACGATCAGCCCGGATATGTGGACTCATCAGTATGACCAGATCTCAAACCAGATGCAGTGTGTACGCTTCCCTGACGGCAAACAGCCCTTTGATACGAATTCAGAAGAATCTCACCTTTTTGGACTGGAGCCGAATTTCGGTTGCTGTACGGCAAACTTCAATCAGGGTTGGCCGAAGTTTGCAATGAGTACATTTATGAAAGCGAATGACGGTATCGCCGTAACAGCGATTGCTCCGTCAAAGCTTACTGACGGAAATATAACTGCAGAAATCGTGACGAACTATCCTTTTGAGGACGGTTACTCGGTTAAAATAAAAGCTGAAAAGCCTTGTGAAATTGCACTTTATCTCAGAATCCCCGAAGGTGCAGTAAATGCAAAAATCAATTCGGAAAATGCAGCGTCGGGCTACAATAAAATCCTCGTAAAGCTTGAAAATGAAGTGACAGTTAATGTGACTTTCGGCTTTGAAACAAAGCTTTGTGAACGCGACAATGATATGTATTGCGTAAGACGAGGAAATCTTACATTCTCACTCCCGATCGGTGAAAGATGGGAAAAGAAAGAGTTTGTCCGAGACGGTGTTGAAAGAAAATTTCCGTACTGTGACTATGAGATTTATCCCACAACACCGTGGAACTATGCTTTTGCAGATGATAGCTTTGATATAAGCTTTGGTGAGGTAGGAAAAGTGCCTTTTTCACCTGAAGAAGCACCACTTAAAATTAAGGCAAAGTTTGTGCCGATTGAGTGGGATATCGTTGACGGAATCTGCTCAGAAGTGCCGTCATCAAGAGTGCCGACAGGCGAAGCCGTCGAACTTGAGATGATACCTTACGGCTGCACAAATCTCAGAATGACAGAGATACCGTTGATAAAATAACAGACAAAATTATCAATCACCCTCGAACTGTAGTTTGAGGGTGATTTTTTGATAAAAAAGCTGAAAAATTAGCAATTAATACTTGATACTTGATAGGTTTTCTGCGATAATATTAGATGTATATTTATATTTATCGCAAGGAGCATTCAATATGACAGATTACGAAAAACTTGCGGAGTTACTGTTTCCCGATATAACAAAAACTCCTGAGGATTACGAAACAATATATCCCGAAAGAGGCTTGTCTGAAGGTGCAAGAGTTTCACGTTTTGCACCGAGCCCGACGGGTTTCCTTCATCTTGGCGGTCTTTTCGCTTCGATGATTTCACGTCTTACTACACGTGCTACGGACGACGGTGTTTTCTTCCTTCGTATCGAAGATACAGACAAGAAGCGTGAGATTGAAGACGGCGTATCTGCGATCATTACAGGGCTCAAGGATTTCGGCATGAATCCTGACGAAGGTGTTATGGGCTTTAACGAAGAAAGCGGAAACTACGGACCGTATCAGCAGAGCCACAGAAAAGAGATTT
>JAGBFD010000161.1 GCA_017936645.1 Clostridia bacterium | reverse complement strand
TGAGACATCTTGTCAGCGAAGCCGAGCTTCTGAACAGCAGCAGCAGAGTCACCGCCGCCGATGATTGAGATAGCACCTGACTCAGCAACAGCAGTAGCAACTGCGATTGTACCCTGAGCGAAGTTCTCCCACTCTGAAACGCCCATAGGTCCGTTCCAGATAACTGTACCGCTGCCCTTGATAGCGTTTGCGAAAAGCTCCTGTGTCTTAGGACCGATGTCAAGACCCATCCAACCGTCAGGAATTTCGTCGCTGTTGATTATCATTGCCTCTGTATCGGGAGCATATTCCTTACCAACCTTGTTATCAACGGGGATAAGGAAGTTAACACCCTTAGCCTTAGCTGTTTCCATCATATTCTTAGCATCTTCTACACGATCCTCTTCGAGAAGAGATGTACCGATGTTGTAGCCGAGTGACTTCATAAATGTGTAAGCCATACCGCCACCGACGATGATTGTATCGCACTTGTCAAGGAGATTTGTGATAACTCCGATCTTGTCAGAAACCTTAGCACCGCCGAGGATAGCAACAAGAGGACGCTTCGGGTTAGCGAGAGCACCGCCGATGAAGTTGATTTCCTTCTGGATAAGGTAACCGCAAGCTGCGGGGATGTAATCTGCAACACCTGTTGTTGAGCTGTGAGCTCTGTGAGCTGAACCGAATGCATCATTTACATAGAGGTCTGCAAGGTCAGCAAGCTTCTTTGAAAATTCGGGATCGTTCTTTGTTTCTTCTTTGTGGAAACGAACGTTTTCGATGATCATAACATCACCGTCGTTGAGAGAAGCAGCGAGTGACTGAGCACTTTCACCAACTACATCTGTTGCCATTTTAACTTCCTTGCCGAGGAGCTCTGAAAGACGTACTGCAACGGGAGCGAGTGAGAACTCAGGCTTGAATTCACCCTTCGGTCTGCCGAGGTGAGAGCAGAGGATAACCTTTGCATTGTTTTCGATAAGATACTTGATTGTGGGGAGTGAAGCAACAATTCTCTTGTCACTTGTGATAACGCCGTCCTTGAGAGGTACATTAAAGTCGCAACGAACGAGGACTCTCTTGCCGCTTACCTCAAGATCTTCTACGGTCTTCTTGTTAAGTGCGTCCATTATTTTCATCCTTTCAAAATAAAGCATACGCTTATAAATTTTCGTATAGTATTTTATAACAAAAACGGAAATTTTGCAAGTAAATTTATGTCAAAAAATTAACATTTATCAGTATATACATAATTTGGCTGAAAAACGCCTGATTATGCACGATTTCGTGCAATTTGAGGTTAAATATATATTGGTTTCACGGGTGCTGACGCCGAGTAAAATCGGTTTGTTGCTTTTTTCTTTTTAAGTGATATAATCATAGGTAAAGATTTAAACTCTTTCGGGAGGTTTTTGATATGAAAAGATTTCTCAGCGTTTTTATACTTTTGTCATTAATGATTTCTATTATGCCGATAACCTTGGTTTCAGCTGTAGCTGAAGAGTATGATGAAGCTCTGCAACCGGGCGGTATGGGTTATGTCAGACAGGTAGTGTATGATGAATACGGAAATGCAGTCGAGTTGGGTGGCAGACTCAGGCCTGACGCAAACTTCAGTACCATGAGCGAGTCAACGCTTCCTTCCTCATATGATGCCCGTTCTGACGGTCTGGTCACATCCGTCAAAGGTCAGGGTGCTTCAAGTAATTGTTGGGCTTTTGCTGCTGTAAGTGTTCTCGAAACCAATAGCATTGTTAACGGCTATACTGAACTCGGCTCAACGGATTTTTCTGAGCCTCACCTTGCCTGGTTTGCGGTCAATACAAAAAGTTCGGATAAAAACGACCCGAATTACGGCGAGGGCGATACCGGCGATGCGTACAATACGGGTGGTTATCAGCAAATGGTCGCAGGCTCGCTTTCTCGTTGGGCAGGCATAGCGGATGGAAGCAAAGTGTCTTCGGATTATCCGGGGACAACATCACAGCTCTCTAAGTTGCCTAAATATACAGATGCGGACAGGTTTGACACGAGTTCAGGTGTTGTAATAAAGTCTATGGAGTATTGTAGAACTGAAGATGAAGTCAAACAGTGGATTCTTGATAACGGAAGTATAACTGCATCGTATTATCATCATACTGCTTCTAATGCTTATATAAAGAGTGGTAGTGGATATGTTGCGTATTGCTACACCGCAGATGATAGTCCGGGAACAAACCATGCAATTGCTGTTGTCGGTTGGGACGATAACTTTGCTGCGAGCAAGTTCAATTCAAGCAACAGACCTGAGGGCAACGGCGCATGGCTTTGTAAAAACAGCTGGGGTTCAGACTGGGGAGCGGCCGGATATTTCTGGATTTCATATTATGATAAAACTATTGAAGGCTTTTGCGGGTATACAACACAACCTGCTGAAAAATTTGATAATAATTATACATACAATGCGGATTGGATGTATGGAATAAGCGGTGACGGTTCCAAAAGTGCGACAATAGCAAATGTTTTCAAAACAAACTACAGAGAGAGCCTTTCGGCGATATCTACGTATACCCTGAATGATGACGTTACTATAAATGTGTCAATATACAAAAATGTTTCGACAGCTGAAACTGATGATCCGACAAACGGTGAGTTGGCTGAGTCTTTCACTGTTGAAGTGCCGAGAACCGGTTATCACACGATAGAATTGCCTGAAGCAGTTATGATGGAACACGGATGTGTATTTTCCGTTGTTCTTAATATGTCATTAGATACAGGAAGCATAGACATACCTATGGAAATCGATGACGATTGCACTTCAGTCGAAGGACAAAGCTTTTGTTTGAAATACGGTAAGTGGTATAAAAATGAAGAGTACTACTCTTCAAGATCAGGTAAAAATTATTATATTCAGGCATTCACAAATACAGTTTGTACTCATCCGAACCGTGAAACTGTTACAGCGGTTTATGATGATTGCTATAACCAGGGGTACGAAAGAATTGTATG
>JAGBFD010000160.1 GCA_017936645.1 Clostridia bacterium | reverse complement strand
GTGCTTCTTGATGCTTGTAACAAATACGGCATCCCCCGTTACCATCAGGTTTCAACAGATGAGGTTTACGGCGACCTTCCTCTTGACCGTCCCGATCTCTTCTTTACTGAAGATACCCCGATTCACACTTCATCACCTTACTCAGCAAGTAAGGCTTCGGCCGATCTTCTTGTTATGGCTTACCACCGCACATTCGGCACACCTGTTACGATTTCACGTTGTTCAAACAACTACGGCCCGTATCAGTTTCCCGAGAAGCTGATCCCCGTTATGATTGCAAAGGCTCTTGCTGACGAAAAGCTTCCCGTTTACGGTGAAGGTCTCAATGTCCGTGATTGGCTCTATGTTGACGATCACTGCAAGGCAATCGACATGATCGTTGAAAACGGCAAAATCGGTGAGGTTTATAACATCGGCGGACACAACGAATAAGCCAACATTGACGTTGTAAAGACAATTCTCAAAGCTGTCGGCAAGGATGAGAGCCTTATCACGTTCGTAAAAGACCGCCCGGGACACGATATGCGTTACGCTATCGACCCCGCAAAAATTCACGCTGAGCTTGGTTGGGAGCCCGAAACGCTCTTCAACGAGGGCATTCAGAAGACGATTGAATGGTATCTCAATAACCGCGAATGGTGGGAGAAAATCCTCAGCGGTGAATATGTAAATTACAGAGGTTGATTCTATGAAAAAAATTATTGCTTTTCTGATAGTGGCAGTTCTTTCACTTTCCCTGTTCGGATGCGGAGACAAAGACGGTGATCTTGGTAAACAGACTACTGTTGACGAGAAAAACGGTTATACAATAACACAGGAAGTCAAAACTTTTAAGTTTAAAGAGGACGAAGACTCTCTTGAGGAAAAAGAAAATCTTCGTAAAGATGGCTTTAAGGTTACAAAAGAAAACACAAGCGGTGCAGTGAAAACCAAATCGGATGCTTTTGACATCGCTCTTCAGGAAGTTACAGTTGATTTCAATACAATGACAGCTTACTTTGACAGAACACGCGGAATCTGGAAAATAGTCTTTTCAGATGTAACGGAAAGCACAGCTGAAGACGGAAGCATCTCACGAGAGAGCGTGACCAAGGAAACTGTCTATGTAGATGAACTCGGCTATACACTCTACGCTTATACTGAATAATAAGAAAATCGCTCGAAGTTTTTCGGGCGATTTGATTTAGGGAGACTTTATGAAAATTATTGCAAAGATTAAAACGGATTTTCCGACAAAGTTTGGCATCCCTCGGCAAAGCGGACTGGTCGAAGAACTGAAAGGTACCGTTATTTTTGAGCCTGCTTATCGCAATGCGGATGCAGTACGGGGGCTTGAAGACTTTTCTCACATATGGCTTATCTGGAAGTTTTCGACAGCAGTTACGGAAAAATGGTCGTCTACGGTGCGGCCTCCAAAACTCGGAGGCAATACAAAGGTAGGTGTGTTCGCCTCACGTTCACCTTTCAGACCTAATTCACTCGGACTTTCGTCTGTCAGACTTGAAAGCATTGAGTACACCGAAAAGTACGGACCGATCCTGCACGTAGCGGGTGCGGACCTTATGGATAAAACTGAAATCGTGGATATCAAGCCGTACATCCCATATGCTGACTGTCATACTGATTCTTCAGGCGGATTTTCTCAGGACGGAAGTTCGAGGTTGCTGAAGGTCGATATTTCTGAGAGAATGATTTCGGTAATCCCGGAAGAAAAACGCAAAGCACTTATAAAAGTGCTTGAGCTTGATCCGAGGCCGGCTTATCAGAATGACGAAAACCGAATTTACGGTTTTGGTTTCGCAGGATTTGAAGTCAGATTTTCTGTGGTGGATGACACTCTGTATGTACGTGACATTTCCAAAAATCAAGGCTAAAGAAAAAGACCGTTGGAGTACCAACGGTCTTTAAAAATTCCATTTGAGAGAGATTATTTAATCTCAACCTGTGCG
>JAGBFD010000159.1 GCA_017936645.1 Clostridia bacterium | reverse complement strand
TGATGCTGTGCCTGAGTATGCGGTGATTGTCGCATTTGAGCCTGACACAGTATATGTGTAACTGCCTGATGTGAGTGCTGATGCTTCTACCGCAAAAAGCGATGAGAGGTCAATTTCAGTCAAAGCACCCACAGGTGCGACAGAAAGAACCATTACCGCTACAAGCAATGAAGCAAGCAATTTTTTCAAAGATTTTTTCAAAATAATCATCTCCTTTTTTGCCATTATACTGCAATTTGCGGTATTTGTCAATACAACAAAATGCAGTAGCGTATAATATTAACGGTGATGTTATGTACCAGAGAATAAGAGATTTACGTGAAGATGCCGACTTGACACAGAAAGAAATGTCGCAAATTTTGAAGTGTTCACAACAGGTTTATTCAAACTACGAATTAGGTCAGCGTGACATACCCACTTATATTTTAATTGCTCTTGCAAAGTATCATAAAACTACTACTGACTATATTTTAGGTCTTAGTGACAACAGATAAGAACGGCACTAATTTGCCGTTCTTTTTGTTATCACTTAGATTTCTCCGCTTTTTTACTTTTTATATTCGTCGGGTATCATTCGTTAATTCTTTTTAAATGCCATTGTAAAATAAGACAAAAATGAACAGTATTAATATTCAAATAATTTCATACTATATTAAAAAAGAGCTGTAAAAACGAAACGTTTTACAGCTCTTATATTTTTTACTTGCTGAAGCTTACTTCAAGCGGAGATGACTGAACACCGTAGGCTGTTTCTGCTACGATCTTTGCAGTAAAGTCGCCCTTATCCGGATCACCGAGATTAAATGTAACTGTCGGAGAAACTGTCGCTGAATAGTAGTCAGGAAGAACCCAGTCTTTCTTAACCTCGTTGCCATCTTCATCATAAAGGAATACTCTGTAAAGAGTGATCGGCATACCGTCGGTTGAAGAAGCTGCAGGTGCTGTGAGGCTTACTTTACCCAAAGATTTTTTGACTTTGATTTCAGCATCTTCAGAAAACTCAGGAGCCTTTGAACGAGCCGCCTGCTTTTCGGGAGTATATTCTCTGTTTGCAACGTCTGCAGGATTGTCAAGAATATATTCACAAAGAACCTTCTCTTCGGTAAGGTCTATACCGATAAGGCGGATGCGATGACTTGCATCTACCTCGACGACCCAGAACTGAACCTCTTCTTTATATCCTGCAGGATGGACTGTACGCACATCCTCTACAGTAAGCTCTACGTAGTAAAGTGCACCTGTTCCGATTGCAGTAAACTCATCCTGCCATATCGAACGAGGATCGCTCAGCGGATAATGTGAATGACCTGAAAAATGAACTATCTGCGGATACTGAAGGAAAATATCCTTAAAGTACTCATCATCCCAGCCCTCAAAGTCTGAACTGCCGTAAACGGTATTGTCTACATGCTCGTGGTGTGATACGAAAATCGGTCTGTTCGGATCATCCGCAACTGCCTCTTCAAGCTGTTCCTTAAGCCATTCACGCTGATAGTCAGCATAACGTGTACCCGGTACGTTTGAACGTGAAATAGTAATGAAATGATAACCGTTAAGAACATAATGATTATCAGTTGCATCAACGTCGTGAAGCAATTTAAAGTACTCAAGTGACTCGTTGTCATATGAACCGCCGTCGTGAGCCTGTGCAAGAAGCGGCATAAACTGAGTCTCCGGTCTGATTACGGAATCAACTGCAGACTTGAATGCACATCGCTGTGACTGAAGTCCGTCATCTGTAGTATCACCTGCGATGAGGATACCGTCAAGCTTGTTGTAGTATTCATTTGCATCTGCGATCGCATAGCTCATCTTGATAGCTTTCTGCAGACGTCTGCTCTGCTTATCATTTGCTGCTTTTACGTGTGTATCACTTGCAGCCATAAAACGCAGGACAGGTACAAAGTCGCTGTCTTCTACAGGTGAAACGGGATTAATCAACGATACTCCGATCGAACTAAAAAATGTGATAAATGCCATAAATGCCGAGATGATTGACTTCAACATAGTATTTATCTCCCTTTTTTAATTATTTAATTGTATACGGTGTCTCGTCCTGAGGCTCGCGGTTCTTATACTTGCCGCGTGTGAAATCAGGAATTTCAAGAACTTCACCATTATTCTGAAGTGACTTTTCACTCAACGCTGTGATGCTCATCCAAGCAGCCATATCGTAAACGTCGATCGGCGGAAGAGTTCCGTTCTTTACGGTTTCAACCCAAGCACGAAGTACGTGCCAGTCCATACCGCCGTGACCTGCTTCCATCATTTCCTTTGTAGTGTTCTTCCACAGAGGATGATTATATTTCTTTTCATATCTCTTTGCGTTACCCCAGAAATATTCCTGATCCCACTCGTGGTTTGTGTGCGGTTCTCTGTCAAGGTAAACGATATCTCCATCCTCCTGATAAAGACCCTTGAGACCTCTTACAGTATAGCCTCTGCTGTAGAAACGCGGAAGGCAGGTATCAAGAGTAAGGTCGATAACCTCACCGCGCTCTGTCTTGATGAAAGTTTTTACGATATCAGCCTGTGCAAACTCTGTCTTACCGAGCTCTTCATGAAGATCCTTGTGCTTTTTAACGAAATCCTTAAGTCCGTTTGCGCCTGAACATACAGAAACAAGGGAAACAAAACGGTTACCTCTGTTGATATCAAGAAGCTTTGCAAGAGGGCCGAGTGCGTGTGTAGGATAGTTTTCACAGTTACGTGAAATGTAGTTTCTCAGGCGGTAATGTCTGTTCTTAGTACCATAGCAAACTTCATCACGAAGGTCGTGTGCATATTTACCTGAACAAGCGACAATTTTACCGAATTTGCCGTCACGAACCATATTGTGAATCATAAGCTCACGTTCACCGTAGCAGCAGTTTTCCATAAACATTGCCCATACGCCTGTCTTTTCATATGTATCGACAACTTCCCAGCACTCTTCGAGTGTGTAAGCTCCGCCAACTTCTGAAGCTGCAGGGATGCCCGCCTTCATAGCTTCAATAGCGATTTTAACGTGAGTTGACCAGTCTGTAGCAATGTAAACGCTGTCAAGACCTTCAAGCTCAAAGATTTCTTTATAATTAGTTGTGCCGAAAGGTGTGTTTCCCTTTTCTTTCTGAACTCTTTCGATACCATTCTGCGTTCTGTCTTCGTATGCGTCACAAACGCCGATAACGTTGACATCGTCCATCATACAGATAGTGCCGAGCATTCCGCGTCCGCGGTTACCGAGACCGATTACGGCAACATTGATTTTTTCTTTCATCTTAATGACCTCGCTTATGCAATAAATATAAGTACTAAAATTATATCATACTCAAAATTAATTTCAATAACATAAACGCAAAAAGTTGCAAGTAAGTACACATTTTGGTATAATATTATAGATAAAAGTGACATTCCGAGGTGACCTTTATGACAAAAAAAGAAAGAGCATTACTTGCTGTCGAAGCACTGAAAAAAGAATACCCCGAAGCAATATGCTCCCTTAATGCTGGAAATGAATTTGAGCTTCTTGTGGCAACCCGTCTCTCTGCACAGTGTACGGATGCCCGTGTCAATATCATAACTCCTGCCCTTTTTGAAAAATATAAAACTCTCGACGACTATGCCAATGCTGATATAGAGGACGTCGAAGAGTTGGTGCATTCCTGCGGATTTTACCGTCAGAAAGCACGTGATATAATAGGAATGGCACAGCAGATCATAGAACGCTTTGACAGAAAAGTGCCTGACAATATCGACGATCTGACGTCTCTGCCCGGTGTGGGCCGAAAAACTGCAAATCTTATCTGCGGTGACATTTACGGAAAACCAGCCGTCGTTGCTGACACTCACCTCATCCGCATCACAAACCTTCTCGGCCTTGTCGATTCAAAAGACCCGTTAAAGGTTGAGATGCAACTAAAAAAAATCCTTCCTCCCGAAGAGAGCAACGATTTTTGTCACAGATGTGTTCTTCACGGACGAGCTGTGTGCGTCGCAAGACGTCCTGACTGCAAAAACTGCTGTATGGCTGACTTCTGCAAATCAGCCGAGAAAAAACTTTGATACGAGTATCGTAACCGCTGCACCTACGATTGCGGCACAGATGAGTCTTGTTGCTTGTAAAAGTCTGCTTTTTCTTACTTTTGACGGTGGCGGTGCGCCCGCATCGCTTGCTATAGTACTCGCTCTTTCACGCAATGTGCCCTCACTCACAGCTGAAAATTCGGGCTTTACAAAGAAAATCACACGTTCAAAATATTCGCACGACGGTTTTGTCACTTCCACAACCTGATGGTTTACTCCCCTGAGCAAAATATACACCTCTGCTTTCAGATTTGGTCATTTGTAGTGTTATCTTATATGTGATTTTTTATTCATAAAAAAGTGAATAAAAATCGACAGAAAATGACATTAAATGGTCTTTCCAATTTTTTCTGTGGAAGTGTGGAAAACTTTAAAAGTCGGTTAAAAAGTGTGGAAAACTCTGTGGAAAGTGTTGATAACTCACCACAAAAACGTTGATACATCAAAGTTTTCCACAATTTTATGCCCAAAAAGCAAATTTTTGTTATTTTTTTAACAATCCCAAAACTGTATATGTCAAGCATTTTTTAGTCATAAATTGCACAAACTTTTCAGAAAAAACTATATATTTTTTCTATTTACAACACCTAAAAAAACACTTGACACGTATAGTTACAAAAAGTTACAAAGTGAATATTCATATTTTATACAGGTGATAAAATGACTGTTGAAACTAACAAAAACTCAATAATTTTCCGTAACATCGATTCCCTGAGTATACCTCTGTCTCTGGACTGCGGTCAGGCATTCCGTTGGACTGAAACTTCTGACGGAATCTGGCACGGTGTCGCATTTTCAAGATCGGTTGATATTTCTCAGAAAGAAAATACAATCATTATAACAGGAGATATCCGTGACGGTGATGAGCAGATATGGGCTGATTATTTTGACCTCAACCGTGATTACTCTGCGATCTGTGAAAAGCTCAAAATCGACAACCATCTCAAAACAGCCATTGAAGCTTATCCGGGAATACGCATACTCAGGCAGGAATCCTGGGAAGCACTTTGCTCTTTTATTATTTCGCAGAACAACAACATTCCTCGCATAAAAGGCATCATAGAACGCTTGTGCGTTCATTTCGGCGAAGATCTCGGAAACGGTGATTTTACCTTTCCCTCTGCTGAAAAGCTCGCTTTCCTGTGTGTCGATGATCTCTCCCCGCTTCGTTCAGGGTTCAGGGCAAAATACATAATTGATGCTGCTCAAAAGGTTGCAAACGGTGAGGTTGACCTTAGGAAACTCTCTTATTGCGATATCGACGAAGCCCGTCAGGAGCTTATAAAAATCAAAGGTGTAGGTGCAAAAGTTGCAGAATGTACTCTTCTCTACGGCTGCGGAAGAGTCGATGCTTTCCCTGTTGACGTGTGGGTCAGACGTATTATGCAGGAGCTTTACCCCGAAGGTCTTCCCGAATGTACAAAGGACGTGGAAGGAATCGCACAGCAGTTTCTCTTTCATTGGAGAAGAAATGTGGAATGAGCAAAATATCCGTTAAAAATACAACCTGAAACAAAAGAAGTCCCGACGTTCTTGATATGCACCCCAAAAGTTAGACACTTTTGGAGGTGCATATTTTTATGGCAAAAAAAGGAAGGAAAAAACAAAAGTATAGTGCAGAATTCAAAATAGGTGTTATAATGGACATGCGAGAACACCATATGGGATACAGAGA
>JAGBFD010000158.1 GCA_017936645.1 Clostridia bacterium | reverse complement strand
GGGTGAGCTTACTAAACGTGCATGGGCAAAGAACGTTCAGGTTATGGTTGAGGGTCCCGGACATATGCCTATGGATCAGATTGAAGCAAATATAAAAATCCAGCAGACTGTCTGTATGGGTGCACCGTTCTATGTGCTCGGACCTATTGTTACTGATATCGCACCCGGTTACGATCACATTACTTCTGCTATCGGTGGCGCAATTGCCGCAGCTTCAGGTGCTGCCTTCCTTTGCTATGTAACACCTGCAGAACATCTTGCTCTTCCGAATGTGGATGATGTGAAACAAGGTATTATAGCATCCCGTATTGCCGCACACGCTGCTGACATCGCAAAGAAAGTTCCTCACGCAAGAGATCTTGATGACCGGATGGCAGATGCAAGAAGAACTTTCGACTGGGATAAGCAGTGGGAATGCTCAATTGATCCCGAAACAGCAAAAGCTATCCGTGACAGCCGTGCGCCCGAACACGAAGACAGCTGTTCGATGTGCGGAAAATTCTGCGCTGTCAGAAGCATGAATAAAGCTCTGAACGGTGAATATATTGATATTCTTTAACGATATAAATCGGGTTGATTACACTTACAAAGGATTTGATAAAAATGATTAAAGGTGCAATATTTGACCTTGACGGCACACTTTTTGACTCAATGTTCATCTGGGATACTATTGGCGAAAAATACCTTCGCTCAATAGGATACGAACCGAAAGAAAACCTGAACGAAACCTTCAGAACAATGAGTCTTTATAACGCTGCCTGCTATTATAAAAGTGAATACGGTGTTACTCTGACAGTAGACGAAATAATGGACGGGGTAAACCGAATGGCTGAAAAATACTACATAAAAGAGATTCAGCTGAAGCCCGGTGTTTATGATTTTGTAAAGCATCTTCATAATGTCGGTGTCAAGATGTGTATAGCGACAGCAACAGACAAGTATCTTGTAGAAGCGGCACTTGAAAGATGCGGAATAAACGAATATTTTTCTGAAGTTTTCACCTGCACATCAGTCGGTCACGGTAAAGATAAACCCTATATTTACCGTGAAGCACTTAAACATCTCGGCACAACGAAAGAAGACACCCTTGTTTTTGAAGATGCGATTTATGCAATAAGAACAGCAAAGGAGGACGGGTTCAGGGTCATTGCAGTTTACGATAAATCCGAACAAAATCAGGCTGAAGTAAAAACGCTTTGCGATTTTTACATAGCAGATTATTCGGATATGCAAGGCTTCCGGAAATTTGTCGCACCGATGAAAACAGCACTTTCAATAGCGGGAAGTGATTGCAGCGGCGGTGCAGGCATTCAGGCGGATATCAAAACAATGACTATGAACGGTGTCTATGCAATGAGTGCAATTACCGCCCTGACTGCACAGAACACAACGGGAGTTTTTGCAATATCCGAATCGTCACCTGAATTTTTAAGACAACAAATTGATGCGGTGTTTGAAGATATTTACCCCGATGCAGTAAAAATCGGAATGGTTTCATCATCAGATCTCATTTGCGTTATCGCTGAAAGGCTGAAATTTTATAATGCCGAAAACATTGTAGTTGACCCTGTTATGGTTGCAACAAGCGGTTCTGATCTGATGAAAAACGATGCTGTACAAACTCTTATTGAGGAACTGTTACCTGTTGCTGCCGTTGTAACACCTAACATCCCCGAAGCGGAAGTTTTGTCAGGAGAAAAAATACATACCAAGAAGGATATGCTGAATGTTGCGAAGAAAATCGGTGATAAATACAGCTGTGCAGTTTTGCTTAAAGGCGGTCACAGTGTCAACGATGCAAACGATCTTCTTTATTCAGACGGTTGCTTCAGATGGTTTGAAGGTAAAAGAATAAACAATCCGAACACTCACGGTACCGGCTGTACTCTTTCGTCTGCAATAGCGTCAAACCTTGCTAAAGGTTATTCACTTGACGAATCAATACAAAATGCAAAGGATTATATTTCGGGAGCACTTTCCGCTATGCTTGACTTAGGCAAAGGTTCAGGTCCGATGATGCACAACTTTGCTCTTCAAACAAAGTGAGTGAATAAGTATAATCATAAACACTAGTAAACTATTGGTTTGCACAGTCATTATAAGAGGTATAGAACTTTTGTAACGCATTACTATCACAAACAGCCGCTCACGTGCGGCTGTTTGTTTTTTGCTTACTTATTCTTGACCCCCGTAAACGGCCATATATTTTTAAGGCTTATCTGACTTTCTTAAACATAATAATCCTCCTTTTATCTTAGTAATACAGTCGCCAACCTGCTTCTATTAAATCAGAAGGTTATTATTTTTTGCACCACTCTATTGTGTGATGCTTTTATTTTTACTAAAACTTTCTTTTTCGCCCGGTAGAACCGGGGATTTTCTTCCCTTGCCAGACAAAAATGAGCTGTAAAACGTTATATTTTACAGCTCATTTTTTGTTATTTATGATATTTACCACCGTTAGAAATCTGATATGCTCTGTAAACTTGTTCAAGTAGCATCACTCTTGCTAGCTGATGTGGAAAGGTCATTTCCGACATTGAAAGTCTTATGTCTGCACGTTTCTTGACTTTTTCACTCAAACCGTGAGAACCGCCAATGATGAACACTACATTATTAAAGCCGTTAACTCCACAACCTGACAATTCAGAAGCTAACCTTTCAGACGGCATTTGTTTTCCTTCAATACACATAGCATATACTTTAGCATTGCTCTGTATTTTAGAAAGTATCTCCTTAGCCTCACTTTCAAGTGCAGATTCAATCTCTGCCGCTGAAGGGTTATCGGAAATACGATGAGGATTAAGCTCGATAATATTTAACTTACAGTAAGCTGAAAGTCTCTTCGAATACTCTGCACAGGCATCTCTGAGATACTTTTCTTTAAGTTTGCCTTCGCAAATGATAGTAATATTCTGCATCACAGCACCACCGTCTCTACTGCATCTGAACCGGCAACTTTCAGTATGTAATCCCTGTTATTCACAGCGCCTGCACAATCAAGTGCAGACTTTGTTGTCTGAAAAGCAAGTTCAGGCATATTATTTTCCTTGCTCAGATGTCCAAGTATAACTCTCGTTGTACCTGACGCCACAAGCTCTGTCACGAACTTGCTGCAGTCAATGTTAGAAAGATGTCCCACATCTGAGAGAATACGTCTTTTCAACATATACGGATAACATCCGTTTCTAAGCATCCCGATGTCATGATTTGACTCGGCAAGTATAAGGTCACATCCATGGACAGCAGAACGTGTCTCATCAGTGATTATGCCTGTGTCCGTAGCGATAGCAATCTTTCTGTCATCTGACGTAGTGACAAGATATCCGCAACTCTGAGCTGAATCGTGAGAAGTTTTGAAAGGAAGAATCAACTGTCCGTTGATTTCAATTCCGTTTGCATCAATAGGACTTATACGGAACGAACCGTTAGCAGTATCTGATGAAATCAGAGCATCGACGGTACCTCTTGTAGCATATACCGGAATATTATATTTCGAAGCAAAAACACGAAGACCACGAACATGATCTGAATGTTCATGAGTAATAAAAATTGCACCGATGCCGACAGGGTCGACACCAATGCAATCAAGTTTCAACGTGATTTGTTTAGCGCTTATCCCCGCATCAATGAGTACTCCACCCTTAGCAGATCCTATGTAAGTACAGTTTCCGCTGCTGGAAGAAGAAAGAGAAGAAAAACGCGCCATATTACACCTCAGTAAATTTATACAGCTTCAGAATCATCAAGTGCTTTCGGTGTATCAGCGTCATCAACACGCCACATGTCAGCACCCAAAGCCTGAAATTTCCCTACCACATTATCATAACCACGGTCAATGTAAATGATATTTTCTATAGAAGTAGTTCCCTTTGCCATAAGCCCTGCAATAAGCATAGCAGCACCTGCACGAAGGTCATCTGCCTTGACAGGAGAACCGTTGAGAGTTTCAACTCCTTCAATAGTTGCAGCCTTACCGTTAACAGAAATCATAGCACCCATTCTTGTAAGCTGCTCTACGTACTGGAATCTGCTGTCCCAGACACCTTCAGATACGATGCTTGTACCATCAGCTACAGCGAGCATTGTAGCAATCTGCGGCTGCATATCCGTCGGGAAACCGGGATGCGGCATAGTCTTAACGTTACATTTTCCGGGTCTGCCGTTACCTTTTACTAATACAGCATCATCAAGTTCTTCTACCGTAGCACCACACTGAAGAAGCTTTGCTGTGATAGACTCAAGATGTTTCGGAATAACATTTTTAACAAGAACCTCACCGTTTGTAGCGACAGCCGCCACCATAAATGTACCTGCTTCAATCTGATCAGGAATTATAGAATATGTGCAACCATGCATCTGCTCAACACCACGGATTTTAATAACGTCAGTACCTGCACCTCGTACGTCAGCACCCATTGAGTTAAGGAAGTTTGCAAGGTCAACGATATGCGGCTCTTTAGCAGCATTTTCGATAATGGTAAGACCCTTTGCCTTTACAGCAGCCAGCATCAGATTAATGGTAGCACCTACTGAGACTACATCAAAGTATACAAGTCCGCCTGTGAGTTCAGGTGCCTCAACATCAATCATAGCATTTTCCTTGAAGCTGACTGATGAACCAAGAAGCTGAAAACCTTTGATATGCTGATCGATAGGACGTACACCGAAGTTACATCCGCCGGGCATAGCAACTTTAGCTCGTCCGAAACGTGCAAGTAATGCACCAATGAGATAGTACGACGCTCTGAGATGCTTAGTCATATCATGTGTAACAACATATGAATTAATAGTTGAAGAGTCAATTTCATAAGTCGTATCATCTATCTTCCTGGTTTTTGCACCAAGCTGATGAAGAATTCTGATCATCATATCGACGTCACTTATTGCCGGTATATTCTCAACACGACAAACGTCCTGAGCGAGTATAATAGCAGGAAGGATAGCAACAGCAGCATTTTTAGCACCACTTATGGTAACTTCACCATGAAGAGGATTTCCACCGTTAATGAAAATCTTATCCAACACGTTCACTCCCAATTCTTAATTATATAAACATAATAAATGATAAAATCAAATAAAAACACGTGGTCAAATTACACCTTTGAGATTATAACATTTTTTGGTCATGAGTGCAACATATTTTTTATGACTTGAAATTTCTCTTTTTACACTCAAAAACCACTATATATAGTTAATCATAGCAACAATACACATGATATATTGTATTATTTTCTCAGAAAATAAACTGAATCAATAAAATTTCAGCATATTGTACAAAAATTTACAATATCAGTTATTATACACAATATATTGACAAAACTTTTATAAGTGTATTACGGTGCTGTCTGCGTAATCATAATAGTATTATTTCATTAATATTTATTTTAATACCATAAAAATCGCTTCATATATGCACATACATATATGAAGCGTAGAAGAAACTGTATATTCAATCTTCAATTCCGTATATTATTCTGTCAACAACCCGTTTTGATGCGTAACCGTCGGGTGTGCCAAAATTATAAAACTTAAAATCATACATACGTCTTTTATAAGACTGAGCGACATTATTATTGATAAGATTCATCAACGTCTGGAAATCGCGTGCAACCGGACCCGGAACATACGACTCATAATCCTCATAGAAAGATCTGTCTGACACGTACTTTTCAAGGTCAAAAGCATAAAAATACAGAGGTTTATCAAGAAATGCAAAGTCCATACAAATAGAAGAATAGTCAGTAACCATAATATCAGCAAGTCTTATTAAGTTATTCAGTTTCTTATATCCGCTTACATCCGTAGCTCCGCTAAGCTCAGCTGAGCTTGTATGAACCTGAGGATGAAGACGGACAAGCAGACGGTACTCATCGCCGAAGCGGTCGTTGAAAGCCTGTATATCCAGACTGTCAAGCAGCCTCATATCATCAGCTCTGTCATCTCTGAAAGTAGGCGCATAGAGAACAAGCTTTTTATCTTTACATTCAGGAAATTCTTTGTAAAAATCAGATCTTAGACGCTCCATATTTATTTTCTTAAAAAACTCATCTGTTCTCGGAGCACCTAAAGGTAAAACCTTATATCTTGAAACACCAAAAGCTTCCGAATAGATATCTGCAACCTGCTCTGACGAGCATACAACATAAGACAATTTATTATTCCCTGCTATTTCAAGATTCCTGATTTCTTCGGGTTGATCGATATGCATTCCAAAACATTTGAAAGCTCCCTCAGCATGCCACAACTGTGTGATAACCGCATTACTCTTAAACCTAAGCTTTGCCATAGGCATAAAGTTATCATTCATAAAGACAAACTTAGAGGTCGCAAGATGATAGGCTTTCACAGTAAAGAATCTGAGTGCCGTATAAAGACTTCTGAAAAGCGGCAGAATTCCTGACTTGTCTATCATAATATCTTTACATGAAATCTTACAAATGACAAACTCATCACGCATTATAACTTCATTCATAACAGCACCAAGGCTATCATTGAAGCTCTCGTTATGCGGTGATAAAAAAGCAATTTTATTCTTTTTCATCGGCATAAAACGAAATATATTAAACATAAATGCGTATATTGAATAAAATACTTTTTTCATCCGAACACGTCCAAAATAAAAGCTCCGTAAAATCCGTTGTGCGGAACAGGAGCTTTCAAAGTTATTTTTTATTTACCAGTTCATCGTACTTAGCACAAACTTCCATAGCATCGCCTGATGCGATGATCTCACCTTTTTTAAGAATGATAGCTTTGTTGCAAAGTCGTCTTACCTGATCCGTGCTGTGAGACACAAAGAGAACTGTAACTCCTTTGTCAAACATTGATCTGACCTTTTCTTCACTCTTTTTTCTGAACTTGGCATCACCTACTGAAAGAACCTCGTCAAGTATCAGTACATCAGGTTCAACAGCAGTAGCTATAGCAAATCCAAGACGAGCTCTCATACCTGAAGAATAGTTCTTCAACGGAACATTTATAAAATCGCCAAGCTCTGAAAATTCAACTATCTCATCATACTTACTCTCAATGAACTTACGTGAGTAACCCATTGTAGCACCGTAAAGGAATATATTTTCTTTACCTGAGTAGTTCATATCAAATCCTGCACCAAGTTCAAGCAATGGTGCAATAACTCCGCTTACAGAAACCGAACCCTTTGTGGGTTTCAAAACACCTGCAACAGTTTTCAGCAAAGTACTCTTACCTGCACCGTTAAAGCCGAGAATACCTATTCTCTCACCTTTTTCTACAGTAAAAGATATATCCTTAAGTGCCCAGAATTCGGTATAATGCAATTTTCTTGTAATGAACTTTATAAAGTACTCTTTAATATTATCAATTTTTTCACTGTTTAAGTTAAACAATATGCTGACGTGGTCAACAACAACAGCCGGTTTAGCCATACTAACACCTCATCAGATATGAAGAATAAATTTATCCTGTTTTTTATAGAAGAAGTAACAACCAACTAAAATCGATCCGACGGAGAAAGCAAGTACATAAGCAAAGCCTTTCCAGTTCCAATCAAAACCGTTGACTAATACACAGCTTCTGAACAAATCGACAATCCAGTACAGCGGATTCAATTTCAGAATATACCCAAACCATGCTTTTCCGCCGAGATTCAGGTTGCTGACCTTATAAAATACAGGTGTAATATAGAATAAGAGCATACAGAAAACTTCATAAATATACTCAATATCCTTAAAGAAAACATTCAGAACGCTGAGAATCATACCGCAACCGAAGCTCAGAAGGAACAAAAGAAGTATAGGTACGATTATAAGCGGGAATTTCCAAGAAAGTACGAGATCGGGATAAGCTTCTCTCTGGAAAATATAGAAAAACGCAAATACAACTACAAGTACTGTCAATGAAATGAGAAAAGTAACAAAATTTGCTAATACATTTGACAGAGGGTAAACGTATTTCGGAACGTAAACTTTTTTAATTATAGATGCACTATTACGTATAGAACGCATTGCACGCTTTGTAGACTGTGAGAAGCATTCATAGATAAGACGTCCGCAAAGAACATAAATCGGATAGCATACAACACCTGAGCTGGAGCTTCCGAAAACATTGCTGAACATAAGCACCAGTACTATCATCGTAAAAAGCGGCTGCAGGAAAGTCCAGAACATACCAAGGAAAGAGTTACGATACTGAAGCTTAATGTTTTTTCTGACAATTTCCTGAATAAGATATCTGTACTTATAAGCATTTTTAACATAATTCTTCAACGGTATCTTTTTAGCTGCAGAATTTGATTCGTTCATTTAACTCACCTCAGATCGTCTTCCATTTCCAATAGTATTTCAGCATCGAATGAATGTGGATAGCAAGAAGCTTGAAATTATGCTTACTGTCTCTGTTCCATACATGAGAAACCACAGCATCCGGATAATAAACAACCCGTGAATATTTTTTTGCTTCTCTGGTTATATCCGCATCCTCAAAGTACATAAAATAACGTTCATCAAAACCGCCAGTTTTCTTTAAAACAGATGTCCTGAACATCATAAAGCATCCTGTAGCATTTTCAATGTCTGTCGGCTTTGTGAGATCACAATCAAGCATTGCATACTCTTTAAGAAGCTTTCCGGGTTCATCTCCTCTGAACCTGCTCGCGAATATGTACTTAAGGTGTGGATTCTTTTTTCCGAGTATCTGTTCTTTACCGTTAGGAAAACAGATCTTCGGAGAAAGAATTCCTATATCCTTGTTGAGTTCAAGATACTCAACCATCTTTTTAATAGCATTTTCGACGAAAACTATATCAGGATTTATTATTGCATGATACTCAGAGTCAATTAACCTAATCACTTCATTATGTCCGGCGCCGAAGCCTTTATTTTCTTTCATAGCAATTAACTCTACCTGAGGATAGTTCTCTTTTATATATTCAACTGTTCCGTCAGTTGAATTATTATCAACGACGTACAGCTTAAAATCAATATCCTTTGTATACTCATAAAGAGTTTTCAAAGTCATATCTATGGTCGACATATTGTTATAAGTAACAATACTTCCCGTAACCATATTTTTCATATGAAAACCTACTTTCTGAACAAGCACCCGATTATATCAATTCTCCACCGTATCTTCTGCATAAATGTGCTTCCCATACCGGAAGCATTTTCTGAATGTCTACGATAAAGAATAAACGGATGATCTATAAGGTGAACTTTACCGTGTTTTTCTCCCATAAGTCCGATCCATTGATCGTGCATCGGGATTTTCTCCGGGAACGGCAGTATATAGTCCTTCATTTCTTTTCTGAAGGCCATACAGCTGCCTTGATAGGAATTTTTCAGTATATTCTTAAAAATACCTGTTCCCGCTGAGTTTATCTCAAACGCTCTCTTACCTGTTGGATTGAGAGTTTCATCAGTTATAAGTGCATCATGCATAACTACATCAGCACCTTTTATAAACTCATCTGTAACGGCTTTTACCTTACCTTCAAGCCAGACATCATCCTGGTCTGAAAGAAAGATATAGTCCCCTCTTGCATTGTTGATAGCATACTCAAAATTTTTAATCAGTCCTGCACCTTTGCCGTGAATGTAACGGACACGTGAGTCGTTATTTATTATCTTTTCAAGTGCAGTATAAGTCTGTCCCTCCGGGTAATCATCAGAGATAATCAACTCGTCGTTCAGACTCAGCTGTGACAGTATCGACTCAACCTGACTGACAATATACTTTTCACCTTTATATGCAGCTAAAACTACAGAAATCATAATCAATCAAGTGACTTCATAGTCGGGAAGAGAAGAACATCTCTGATAGCAGCAGAGTCTGTGAGAAGCATACACATTCTGTCGATACCGAAACCGATACCGCCTGTCGGAGGCATACCGTACTCAAGCGCAGTAAGGAAGTCCTCATCTGTTGTATTAGCCTCATCGTCGCCCTGAGCGAGAAGAGCTTCCTGTGCCTTGAATCTTTCTCTCTGATCAATCGGGTCATTAAGCTCAGAATAAGCGTTAGCCATTTCCCAACCATTCATAAAGAACTCAAAACGCTCAACATAATCGGGATTACCAGGTTTTTTCTTTGTAAGAGGAGAAATCTCAATCGGATGATCGATAACAAAGGTCGGCTGAATAAGGTGTTCCTCAGCATACTCTTCAAAGAAGAGTGCAAGAATATCACCCTTGCCGTGACGCTTTTCGTACTCAATATGATGCTTGTCCGCAAGAGCACGTGCATCCTCAAGAGTCGCTACTTCGTTCCAGTCAACGTTAGCATACTTCTTAACTGCATCAACCATAGTGATGCGTTCAAACGGCTTTCCGAGATCCATTTCAATTCCGTTATAAACGACCTTAGTAGTGCCGAGAACTTCCTGAGCAACATAGCGATAAAGATTCTCTGTAAGATCCATCATTCCGTTATAGTCTGTATATGCCTGATAAAGCTCCATAAGAGTAAACTCAGGATTGTGTCTTGTATCGCATCCTTCGTTACGGAAAACTCTGCCGATTTCATAAACTCTTTCCATACCGCCTACGATAAGACGCTTAAGATAGAGTTCAAGCGAAATACGAAGTTTGAAATCCTCATTGAGTGCATTGTGGTGAGTCATAAACGGTCTTGCTGCTGCACCGCCTGCATTACTAACAAGGATAGGTGTCTCAACCTCAATAAAATTCTCACCGTCAAGATACTTACGGATAGCACGAAGAATAGCTGAACGCTTAAAGAAAGTGTCCTTTACTTCCGGATTAACAATAAGATCGAGGTATCTCTGACGGTATCTTGTGTCAGTATTTGTAAGTCCGTGGAACTTTTCAGGAAGAGGAAGAAGAGACTTGGTAAGAAGCCTGATAGACTCAGCGTGAACAGAAATCTGTCCTCTGCGTGTACGGAAAACAAAGCCCTTAACCTCAACAATATCACCGATATCCCACTTCTTGAATTCTGCAAAAGCATCTTCTCCGATATCATTCATACGGACATAAACCTGCATTCTGCCTGAACGGTCAGCGACATCAATAAAGTTTGCTTTACCCATATCTCTCCATGTCATAATTCTACCACAGATGCATACATCCTCAACCTTAACCTGTTCAGGTTTTTCTTCATCAGGAAGAAGTGCAACTTCACTCTCAAGTTTTTCAAAACGTGCAGTAACTTCTGCATTGAGTGCATTCTGTTCAGCAAGAGTTATTTCAAACGGGTCCTTGCCCGCTGCCTGAAGAGCACCGAGTTTTTCAACACGTATCTGTCTTAATTCGTTGGTATCTTCAAGCTTTTCGTTTACTGTTTCGTTTAAAATTTCTGCCATTTTTGATTCTCCTATCGATAAAAAAGCTTTTAAAATCAAGTTTTAAAAAAGTGCAAAACGGGCGTAAGACCGATGTCTCCGCCCGGATTAATTATTTAGAAATTTCGAGAACTTCGAAGGAAATAACATTACCGTTAGGCAATGTAACCTTTACAATGTCTCCCACTTTCTTTTCGAGCAAAGCCTTGCCTACTGCTGACTGATCGGAAATTATTCCTTCATCAGGGTTAGCCTGAGACTCACCGAGGATTTTATACTCTTCGATTTCATCATAATCCACATCGCGGATTTTAACCTTAGAGCCTACATGAATAGCATCTGTAGTAATAGTACTCTCGTCAAGAATCTTAGCCTTTTTGAGCTCATTTTCAAGCTGATTGATCTTAGCTTCCATCTTAGCCTGGTCGTTAAGTGCTTCGTCGTATTCGCTATTTTCAGATAAGTCGCCAAAGGATCTTGCTTCCTTAATTCTTTCGGCAATTTCATCTCTGCCGGTTGTTTTAAGCTGCTCGAGCTCATCAAATTTCTTTTTATAAGCCTCTGCAGTTAACAAGATTTCCTGTGCCATAATTTTCATCCTTTCAATGCTTGTATTATGGTAAAAACGCTAATTCTTACCAACGCACAGCAATATCAGCATTATAATGCATATTAAGTAAAAAGTCAAGACATTTATATGTGCTGTAAAATTAACTATGATTTATAATATGCCGGATTCTCAAAAACATTCATCAGAACACTGTTCAATAAGTAATACTTCATCCTGAGTAAGGCGTCTGCAGTGTCCTTCAGGTAAATTTTCATCCAAATAAAGGTTACCCATACGTGTCCTTCTGAGCTCAATCACTCCGTTACCTGCAGCAGCAAACATTCTTTTGATCTGATGATATTTACCCTCGCAGATTTTAATTTCAACAAGAGGATTATCTCCATCCTCAAGCAATCTCAGCTTTGCCGGAAGGCATTCTGTGCCGTCTCCGAGTACAATCCCCTCAGCTACAGCATTCATCTGCTCAGGTGTAGTGGACTCAGCAAGGCGTGCCTCATACGTTTTTTCTATATGATTCTTCGGTGACAGAATTCTGTGTGCAAAATCACCGTCATCAGTAATCAGGACAAAACCTGTCGTAGTCATATCAAGACGACCTGCCGGGAACAAATTCCGTCTTTTCAACTCATCGGGTACAAGATCTATTACTGTTTTCTGACTCGCATCATTAGTAGCACTAACAACACCTTTGGGTTTATTCAGCATGAGATAAACGAACTTCTCGACAGTAAAAGCTTTACCTTCAAGCATTACTTCATTTTTATCAGGATCAATATGAAAGCCCCTGTCACGAACAGTAACGCCGTCAACCTTCACGCTGCCATCCTTTATCAGCTGCTGTGCTTGCTTTCGGGTATAAGTACCCTGCGAGGATATCAATTTGTCAAGTCTTTGTAACATTACATCCCTCTGTTAACTTGTTTTTTCAGCATATCTGAGATTAAACCATCCGGTGTGCGTGTTGTATACTGTCTTACCCCAACCGTTACGTACTTCACTGACATAGACAGTTTTTCCTTCAGGAATTGTAATGAGTATTTCAGCATCCAGGCCAATGTCTTCACGAAGATTTACGTCACCTCGTGATAAAACATACGATCCGTTTGTATATGCTGCAGCCGTAGTAGTCTGAGATGTAGTTGACTCTGATGTAGATTCAGTCTCAGGCTCGGATTCAGTTGACTTCTCAGAAATAGTTGTGGTGGTTGTGGTGGTCGTAACAGTAGTTGTGGTCGAAGTAGTTTCTTCTTTTTCTGATGACGGAGCCTCAGTATCGTAGACTTTGATTACACCCCACTTGCCGTCAGACTTCACAAAAGCCTTACCTTCGACGACGGGAGTAGCATTATCAAACTCAAACGGGACAAGTATATCGCCTTCAGTACTGATCACACCGAATTTTTTATCTTTTGTAACTGTAATACAGCCATCAAAGCTTTCATACGCAGTATCTTTTCCGCCGAGTGCATTGTACCCCCATACCGCATCATATTCAAACGGTATTACGGTTCTGCCTGTTGAATCGAGATATCCCCATTTACCGTTAGACTCAAAGGCAATGAGTCCGTCACTGTAAAAACCTGCATTGGTGTAAATCATTCCCGTGAGATTTACTTTGTTTACAAAAAGTCCGTACTTACCTGTCGGAACATATGAACTTGCTTCTTTATTTACTCCCTTTACAGCCTCAGGAAGCATCGGAGCGAAATCCTTCTCTGTTGTATTACCGTTTTCTGTGCATACAAAAAGAGGAGAACCTGACTTGGTATTCCAGTAATACTCATATTTTTTTGTATTATACTTTTTCTGTGCCGACTGAGTTCTGTAAGTGTCGCTATGGATATAAGTCTGCTTATCGCCGTTTTCACCTTTTTTTACAGCAAGGAAGTCATCACCGTCACGGATTGCAAAAATATCATCATACTCTGCTTCAATTATCATCTCTCCGTCGGTGCCGATCAGACCGTACTTACCGTCAACCATTATCTTAAAGCATTCAGCATAGCTTATATCATAATGATTTGTATTTTCGTTAAATGAAGCACACACGAGAGGCTGAATCAGCTGGGCAGTTATGGTCGGCTTTATAACCCAATCAATAGTATATGCAGCTGACTCATCCGTAAATAAAAACGACGTTTCTTTATCTTTGTCCGAGCAAGCCGTAAAAGTAGACATAATAAACAAAACACTCAAAATCAAACATATAATTCTGAACGATAAACTTTTATGCATAACACTCACCTCTCTATATTTATACTATTTTACAATTTTCGACAAATAAAGTCAATCCATTAATTCAAATACATAAAAAAAGAGACGGGAAAAACCCGTCTCTAAAAAATATTAAACTTATGCAAGCTCTGCGAAGTACTTGATTGTACGAACCATCTGGCTTGTGTATGAGTTCTCGTTGTC
>JAGBFD010000157.1 GCA_017936645.1 Clostridia bacterium | reverse complement strand
TTTAATAACGTCAGTATCTGTACCTGCACCCCAGAACATATCACCGTTTTCTTTTTCAAGACCGATATAAGAAGCGGCAACGCTCTGTGAGCCCTGACCCTGCATACTGTGTTGAGTGAACACCTGCAAGGTATATTCTTCTCCCGTATAGGCTTTGAGTGCATTGTTTATTGCATTGAGAGAGCCGTTGCCCTCTGCTTCCATTTCGGTTTCTTCTTCGCCTTTCATAAATGTGATGATAATTTTCACCACGTCATTTTCACGGGAGAACTCAAAGTCTGTAACGCTGATAGCAGATGGTGTGTTGAGATAATTCTCTGTGAAAATTCGGAGCACTTCGTCGGCTTTGAGCTCCTTGTGCTCGTGGTCTGAAATATCCTTGCAAAGGTAACTGAAATGCTCACGCATTTTCGGTGGTAAGTTATAACCGAAGGTCTGTTCGAGAAGATAACCGATACCGCCCTTGCCTGATTGAGAGTTAACTCTGATAACATCAGCGTCGTATGTACGTCCGATATCCTTCGGGTCAATGGGAATATACGGTACATTCCATTGATGAAGCTTATTTTTATTTCTGTATTTCATACCCTTTGCAATAGCATCCTGATGAGAGCCTGAGAATGCGGCAAACACAAGTGCACCTGCATAGGGCGTTCTGTCGTAAACATGCATTCTGGTGCAACGCTCATACACCTCAACAAGCTCTGTCATATTTGATAAATCAAGCTTCGGGTCAACACCGTGGGAATACATATTCATTGCAAGAGTGATAATATCTACATTACCTGTTCTTTCGCCGTTGCCGAAAAGTGTACCTTCAACACGGTCTGCACCTGCAAGGAGTGCAAGCTCCGTATCTGCAACACCTGTTCCTCTGTCATTGTGAGGGTGAAGGGAAAGAGTTACATATTCACGGTATTTAAGGTTTTCGCTCATATATTCAACCTGCGAAGCGTAAACGTGGGGAAGGCTCATTTCAACCGTTACAGGAAGGTTGATAATTACATTGTTTGTTTCACTTGGCTCTAAAACATCAAGAACTGCATTGCAAACCTCCAATGCGTATTCAGGCTCTGTTCCCGTAAAGGATTCGGGTGAATATTCAAATCGGAAATTACCGACATATTCACTTGCTAATTTCTTTACAAGCTTTGCACCGTCAACTGCAATTTGCTTGATTTCCTCTTTTGATTTTTTAAAAACCTGCTCACGCTGTGCAACACTTACGGAATTATAAAAATGAATAATGGCACTTGGTGCACCCTTGCAGGCATCAAAGGTTTTTCTGATAATGTGCTCACGGCATTGGGTAAGAACCTGAACCGTAACGTCCTCGGGAATCATATTATTGTCAATAAGAGTTCTCAAAAACTCATATTCTGTTTCACTTGCGGCAGGAAATCCAACTTCAATCTCCTTAAAACCTACATCAAGAAGAACCTTATAATATTCAAGCTTTTCTTCAAGACTCATCGGAATAACAAGGCTTTGGTTGCCGTCACGCATATCAACACTGCACCATACGGGAGGGTTTTCAATATGGTCTTTCTCTACCCATTTGTTATATTTTTTATCTACAGGGAAATATCCCACTCGGTATTTACTTGAATCCATCATAGCGCTTCACTCCTTTTCAGCAATTACTTCCACTTCAACTAAAGCACCTTTAGGAAGCTCTTTAACTGCCACACAAGAACGTGAAGGCTTCTCGGTGAAATATTCAGCATAAACCTCGTTGAACTTTGCGAAATCATCCATATTACTCAAAAAGCAAGTGGTTTTAACTGCCTTTTCGAGAGATGCTCCCGAGGCTTCAAGTACCGCTTTAAGATTTTTGCAAACTCTGTGGGTTTGTTCTTTAATTTCTGTACCCTCCAAAACACCGGTTTCGGGGTTTAGCGGAATTTGTCCGGAGGTAAAAATGAGGTTACCCACTTCTGTTGCTTGTGAGTAAGGTCCGATTGCCGCCGGAGCCATTTTTGTT
>JAGBFD010000156.1 GCA_017936645.1 Clostridia bacterium | reverse complement strand
TGATCCTAGGAGCCGAGCGTTAGACCATTTCGCCCTTCTATTATAGCTTAGGAATAAGAACGAAACGAGTACACCTGGTTTGATGTACTCGTCCCGGCAAATATATAGTAACAGGAGCATATTATGGACTTCATTCTTAAAGGCGGAAAGGTCTATATTGACGGAAAATTCAAAAAACAGGATGTACGTGTTTCTGACGGTCGTATTGCCGCTGTTTCTGACTGTATCTGTTCTGACAGCCTTCGGGTTATCAGCTGTGAAAATATGAATATTTTACCCGGACTTGCAGATGTTCATGTGCATTTGCGAGAGCCGGGTTTTTCTTATAAAGAGACGATTGAAACGGGAACGAAGGCTTGTGCACACGGAGGATATACTCTTGTCTGCTCAATGCCTAACCTCAATCCTACGCCCGACAGCCTTGAAAATCTTCAGATACAGCTTGATGCTATAGACAAGGATGCTGTGATTGATGTTCGTCCTTACGGTACGATCACCGTGGGAGAAAAGGGCGAGACTCTTTCTGATATGGAGGCCATGGCACCGTATGTTGCAGGGTTCTCAGATGACGGAAGAGGTGTTCAGAATCCGGAGCTTATGCGTCAGGCGATGGTTAAAGCTAAGTCCCTTGGCAAGATGATAGTTGCTCATTGCGAAGACAACAGCCTTCTCAACGGAGGTTATATCCACGACGGTGAGTATGCAAAGTCACACGGACACAAGGGCATTTGTTCCGAGAGTGAATACGGACCGATTGCAAGAGATCTCAAGCTCGTAGAGGAAACGGGATGCAGTTACCATGTCTGCCATATTTCTACAAAAGAAAGCGTAGAAATCATCCGTCAGGCTAAAGCAAAGGGGATAGATGTCACGTGCGAGACAGGTCCTCACTACCTCGTTCTTTCAGACAAGGATCTGCAGGAGAATGCACGGTTCAAAATGAATCCGCCTCTTCGTAGCGAAGAGGACAGAAAGGCACTTGTCGAAGGTGTGCTTGACGGCACGATTGATATGATCGCGACTGATCACGCACCGCACTCTGCAGAGGAAAAAAGCAGAGGACTTAAAGACAGTATGATGGGTGTCGTGGGTATAGAAACAGCCTTTTCTGTTATGTACACTCATTTTGTAAAAACAGGGCTTATAACTCTCGAAAAGCTTGTTGAGATTATGAGTGTGAATCCGTGCAGAAGATTCGAATTTGAAAACGGCATAAAAGTCGGTGAAAAAGCAAACCTTACGGTGTTTGATCTTAATGAAAAATATACGGTAAATCCTGATGAATTCCTTTCAAAGGGCAGAAGCACACCGTTTGAGGGTGCAGAGCTTAATGCGAAATGTGTTCTGACGGTTTCAGACGGTGAAATAGTATACAGTACTGAGGAGTAAATGATGAAACAGGTATTTTTGAAAATTACGGAAAACAAAAAAATCGCAAAAGACGTATGGCTTATGGTGCTCGAAGGCGATGTATCGGCCATAACGGCATCAGGTCAGTTTGTGAATATAAAACTTGACGGATTTTATTTAAGACGTCCGATTTCTGCGTGTGACTACGACGAAAACACTCTTACAATCATCTACAAGGTGGTAGGTGAGGGTACAGAGGCTATGGCGAAGCTCCCGTGTGGTGCCGAGCTTGATGTTCTTGTAGGACTCGGAAACGGATACACACTCTCAAAAAGCGGAGAATCACCGCTTCTTATCGGTGGCGGTGTAGGCGTACCTCCGATGTACAATCTTTGCAGAAAGCTTATCGCTGAAGGCAAAAAAGTAACGGTTATCCTCGGCTTCAACACTAAAGAGGAGATATTCTTTGAAGATGAATTCAAGGCACTCGGAGCAGAAGTTCATATCACAACTGTAGACGGAAGCTACGGCACAAAGGGCTTTGTGACGGATGTTATGAAAAATCTGACATATTCGTATTTCTTCACCTGCGGACCTATGCCGATGTTCAAGGCTATCGAAGCAACGGCAACGACAAGCGGTCAGTACAGCTTTGAAGAAAGAATGGGCTGCGGCTTCGGTGCTTGTATGGGTTGTTCATGCAAGACAAAGTACGGCAATAAGAGAATCTGCAAGGACGGTCCCGTGCTTGAAAGGGAGGAGATCATATGGTAAACACAAAAGTTGAACTCTGCGGTATAACGCTTGATAATCCGATTATCCCCGCAAGCGGTACTTTCGGCTTCGGCTATGAATTTGCAGAGCTTTATGATATTAATTGTCTTGGTACATTTTCGTTCAAGGGTACCACAAAGGATGCACGCTTCGGCAATCCGACACCGAGAATCGCTGAGTGTGACAGAGGCATGATCAATGCAGTCGGTCTTCAGAATCCCGGAGTTGATGCAGTTATTGCAAAAGAACTTCCTAAGCTTAAGGAATGCTTCAATAAGCCGGTAATGGCAAATGTCAGCGGTTTTTCAGTTGAAGATTATGTATACACCTGCGAAAAGCTTGATAAAGAAGAGCAGGTAGGTTGGCTTGAAGTCAATGTTTCCTGCCCGAACGTTCACGGCGGCGGTATGGCTTTCGGCACATCGGCAGAAGCTGCGGCCGAAGTTACAAAGGCCGTCAAGGCTGTAACTACAAAGCCTGTTATTATCAAACTTTCCCCGAATGTTACGGATATCGTATCTATTGCAAAGGCTTGTGAAGAAGCAGGCGCAGACGGTATCAGTATGATAAATACAATGCTCGGTATGAAGATTGATCTGAAAACAAAGAAACCCGTAATAGCAAACAAAATGGGTGGTTTCTCAGGTCCTGCCATTAAACCTGTTGCAGTCAGAATGATCTACCAGGTTTACGAGGCCGTCAATATTCCGATCGTCGGAATGGGTGGCGTCTCAAGTGCAGAAGATGTAATTGAGCTGATGCTTGCAGGGGCCACAGCTGTTGAGGCCGGTGCGGCAAATCTTATCGACCCGTTCGCTGCAAGAGATATCGTAAATAATCTCCCTGCAGTTATGGAAAAGTATTCAATAAACAATTTAAGTGAAATAATAGGAGGAGCACACTAATGGGTAAGGACGTAATTGTAGCTTGTGACTTTTCGTCAAAGGCAGACGTAATGAACTTTCTTGACAAGTTCAACGGAGAGGGCAGAAAGCCTTTCGTGAAAATCGGTATGGAACTTTTC
>JAGBFD010000155.1 GCA_017936645.1 Clostridia bacterium | reverse complement strand
CAGCTTTGGTGCGGCAATAATTACACGAGTACTTGAAGCTGAAGGGTATAAAGTGGCCGTTCTTGCACAACCGAATTGGAATTCAACCGAAGATTTCAAACGCTTTGGCAGACCTAATCTCGGCTTTCTTGTTTCTTCGGGTAATATCGATTCAATGGTTGCTCACTACACTGCGGCAAAAAAGCACAGAAGCACTGATGCTTATTCCCCCGGTAAAATAATGGGTATGCGACCCGACAGAGCCGTCATAGTTTATTGCAATAAAATCCGTGAAGCATACGGAAATATTCCGATAATCATCGGCGGTCTTGAAGCCTCACTTCGGCGCTTTGCTCACTACGATTATTGGGACGATAAAATCAGGAGAAGTATTTTATTTGATTCTCAGGCTGATTTGATTTCCTACGGAATGGGAGAAAATCAGACTATTGAGATTTGCCGACGCCTTTCAAACGGAGAGGATATTTCAATGATTACCGACGTAAGAGGCACCTGCTATGCCTGTGATGTGACAGATACGCCGCTGACAGGTAAGGAATGTCCTTCATTTGAAAATGTTGTTAAGAGTAAAAAAGAATATGCAGTATCCTGCCGAATTCAGCAGGACGAGCAGGATCATATCAGAGGAAAGCTTATCAAGCAACGCCACGGTAACAAGATGCTTGTTCAGAATCCGCCTATGCCTCCGCTTACACAGGAGGAAATGGATTGGGTATATTCGTTACCTTATGAAAGGACTTATCATCCTATTTACGAAAAGGATGGCGGTGTGCCCGCGATTGAAGAGGTTGAGTTTTCCATAACACACAACCGAGGATGCTTTGGCGCTTGTAATTTCTGCTCAATCGCTTTTCACCAGGGCAGAGCTATTACAACACGTAGTAAGCAATCGGTTATTGATGAAGCAAAACTCCTCACACAGAAACCGAATTTTAAAGGATATATTCACGATGTAGGCGGACCGACCGCGAATTTCAGGCGTACAAGCTGTCTCCAACAGCTTGAAAACGGACTTTGTAAGGGTAAAAAATGTCTTGCACCGACACCTTGTAAGGCTCTTACCGCTGATCACAGTGAGTATCTTGATATATTACGAACGTTGCGTGAACTGCCTAAGGTTAAAAAGGTTTTTATCCGTTCGGGTATCAGATATGACTATATGCTTAAGGATAAGGACGATACGTTTTTCAAGGAGCTTGTAAAATACCACGTCAGCGGTCAGTTGAAGGTAGCTCCGGAACATTGTTCTGCCGTGGTACTTGATAAAATGGGTAAACCGCATATCGATGCTTACATTGAGTTTTCCAAAAAATATTTTGAGCTGAGTGAAACAGCGGGTAAAGAACAGTATCTTGTTCCTTATCTTATGTCTTCTCATCCGGGTTCGACGTTAAAAGAAGCAGTCGAGCTTGCAGTTTTCCTTAAAAAGAGACGAATCCGTCCTGAGCAGGTTCAGGATTTTTATCCGACTCCGGGTACGATTTCAACCTGTATGTTTTATACAGGACTTGATCCGTATACGATGCAGGAGGTCTATGTTGCGAAAACTCCTCACGACAAGGCTTTGCAGAGAGCGTTATTGCAGTATTACGAACCTCGAAACAGAGATCTGGTTGAAGAAGCCTTGCGTAAGGCAGGTAGGGCAGATTTGATAGGAAATTCAGATAAATGTCTTATCAGACCGCGCCAACAGAACAATTCAGCAAGAAGAGCAGGTGGTTATAATGGCAAAAAAAAGAAAAAATTCTAAACTTGTCTCAATAATTGTAATTGTTGTTCTTCTTATAGTATCAGCGTTGATTACTGACGGTGTTTTTGGCGACGGTGCGGGACTTTTCGATATGGCAGGTCTGCGCGGTCAAACTGTCGCCGACGGTAAAATGATGGTTGAATTTATTGATGTCGGTCAGGGTGACTGCACATTGATTACAGATTCCGAAGCGGTGATCCTAATTGACGGCGGTGAAGCGGGCGAAGCACAGAATGTCATCAACTACCTTAAAAATAAGAATATTGAAAAGATAGATTGCTGTATTGCTACACATCCTCATTCAGACCATATCGGCTCACTTGCAAAGGTCTTTGAGGAGTTTGAAATTAAGGATGTTATTATGCCGGATGTGCCCGAAAAGATAATTCCGACAACTGTAACCTACGAGCGATTTCTTGAGAGTCTGTCGGAAAATGCAGAAAACGTCTATCCTGCCGAAAGGGGAAAAACCTATACCTACGGCGGAATGACTCTTAAAATACTGGCGCCTGTTGAGGATTATGATGACCTTAATAATATGTCAGTTGTCTCAAAGGTAACCTTCGGAAATACTTCTGTTATGATTACGGGGGATGCCGAAACTCCTTCAGAGGAGGATATGCTGGAGTTTAAGGGTACTGATT
>JAGBFD010000154.1 GCA_017936645.1 Clostridia bacterium | reverse complement strand
TTAGTTTCCGGGAAAGTGCATTTAAAGGTTTTAAACGCACATACATACACAGATCCGCAAAAGGGCAGCGGACCCGGTCTGTAGGTTATTCGATCGCCCGGTTTTAAATCGGACATACTCCGCGAGAATTCCCGACCTCGAAGGGCCGCCACCTCTCACATCAACGCATATCTACGCACTTTGCTACATAATAACATAGCATGCTCGAATAGGATACCACACATTTCATGATAAATCAAGTCTTTTTTGAAAAAATTTTCAAAAATTACGAAAAAATTTTCAATGCAGTTCCTGAGCATACTTTCCTCTGATTTTATAGCGATTGCCGATGCATTAAACATCGCTTTATATTATATTATAAAATGTATACGAAATCAAGAGGATCTGACAATTTATCCAACACATTGCATTATAATGATGTTTGACTTTTATCTTGATTAAATGTATAATGTATGTAATTGTGAGACATTTTGTCTGATTTTAAAGGAGTGAAAAAAATGCATTTTTCTGATTTTGGTGTTTTTCTCGGTGATTTTACACTCAGAGAAATCAATCACCACACGAAAGACCCGATGAAAGCACAGCGCAAAACTCTCAAAAAAATTCTTAGCAAAAGCAAAAATTGTGAATTAGGAAAAAAATACAACTTTAAAGACATTCATTCTATCGACGATTTCCGTTCTATGGTTCCTCTTACAAAATACGAAGACTATGAGCCGTATGTAGAACGTATGATTCATAACAAAGAGAAAAACCTTATGTTTACGGGATACAATGTCCGTTATTGTTCTTCTTCGGGCAGCGTGGGTAAGCCGAAGATTCTTCCGAAATCCATTAAAGACCTCTGGAATATGCAGTGCATCGGATTTTCAGGTTCAGTTGCAACCGCATACCATTATTTAAAAGATGTCAAAGGTGTAAGAATGCCCGCACAGAGAGGACCTCTTGTGCTTATCCTTACCGGACACAAGCTCGAAGACGGCAAACAGTGTAACGGTGCAGGTCAGATTCCTCTTCTCTACCTTAAGCCGATTCTCAATACTTTCTCTACATCCCCTGTTTCTTTGCTTATCCCTGAGCACGAGGAGCTTCTCGACACATCATACCTTCAGCTCAGATTTGCTCTTGAAGACAGAAAGGTCTCTTATCTTGAATCAATCGTAGTAACACTTCTCACTACGATGTTTGATTACCTTGAAGAAAATTGGGAAATGCTCTGTGACGATATTGAAAAAGGTATCATAAATCCGAACATCAAAATCACTCCTGAACTTCGTAAGGAGTATGAAAAGAAATTCAAACCCAATCCGACACGTGCAGCTGAGCTCCGTCGTGAATTTGAAAAGGGCTTTGATACACCGATCGCTCCTCGTATATGGCCGAAGCTTACATGGGCTCATGGTATGGTCGGCTCAAACCTCAAGATTTATGTTGACAAACTCCGTAAATCCATTGGTGATCTTCCGCTTCATAATATGGGTTATGCTGCTGCTGAAGGCTTCTTTGCTATGCCGACAGAGCTTGATGTGCACGACGGTGTACTGCTTCCGCACTGTATCTTCTTCGAGTTCATTCCTATCGACGACGAAGTAGAAGACGGATCAGAGGCAGATCAGCCGAAGACACTCCTTATTGATGAGCTTGAAGTCGGTAAGAAGTATGAAATCGTAGTTTCAAACTTCTCAGGTCTTTACAGATACAGAATCGAAGACGTTGTCCAGGTTACAAAAATGTATAACAACACTCCGAGAATTGAGCTTCTTTACAGAAAGAACCTTGATATGAACGTCGCAAATGAAAAGACAACTACTCAGATGTGCGACTTCTGTGCAAAGAATATTTCAAAGAGAAGCGGTAAGGAATTCACTCAGTTCAGCTACTATCCAGACTTCTCAACCAAGCCTCCGCGTTACTGCTTGCTCGTTGAGCCGAAGGATGCTGTCAGCGAAGATGAAAGACAGCAGATGATCGAAATTATGGATGAAGAATTCGACGCAGTTAACGAAAAATACGCTAAGTACAGACGTTGGGGTATGCTCAACAAGCCTGAAATCCTTATCCTCAAACCCAAGACATACTGGGATTACAGAGAAATGCTTCGCTCTAAGGGTGTTGTTCTGAATCAGATCAAGCCCGTTACAGTTATCAATAGTGAAGAAAGAAAAGATTTCTTCTTCTCACACGTTGAAACGGAAAACTCAGCAACTCTCGACGAGTGGAAAGCTTCCAAGGAGTGATTCTAATGAAAAGAGCAACAAAAAAACTTTTAGCCCTTGTTCTCAGCTTTACTCTTATCATTTCAACATTTGCGTTCATGTCATCGACATCAGCTGCTGAAGCTGCCGGTACCGATATTCCTTTAATTTACGTTGTCGGCACCGGAGCACATATTATCGCAGATAACCCTGACGGAACAACAAGGAAAATCTTTCCGTTACAGCTTCCCGAGAACTTCATTATGGACACCGTTAAAGAAAATATCGATGTCTTTGCAAAGGCTGTTGTAACGCAGGAATGGGATGAGTTCTGCGATGTTGCTTACAATATCGTAGCTCCTCTTTATGCTGATCTTATGCTTGACAAAAACGGTAATCCGCTTGACAACAGCCGTGTCGATATTTCAAGTATAGACAGAATCAACCCTACGAAAACGAACGGCAAGTATGAAACCGAACAGTTCATATTTTATTACGATTGGCGTATCGATCCGTATGTTACTGCAGAAAAGCTCCACGAATATATAGAAGCTGTTCTTGCTGCCACGGGTGAAACAGAAGTCGCTTTGCTGGGTCGTTGTCTGGGAGACTGTATCACAGCAGCTTATATGGAAAAGTACGATGGTGAATATGTGTCTGACTACATTTCATATGCAAGTGCTCTGAATGGTGCAGAATTCTGTACAAAAGCTTTCTGTGGTGAAATCTACCTCGATGCTGACGGCATTGAAAGATTCGTATACGACCTTGAGCTTTCCACCGACAACACCGTAAACGAGCTTATTCAGGCTGTTGTTACAGTTCTTAACGAGACCTACGGACTTGATTTCCTTGCCTGGTCAGTAAACAATGTTTACCCTGACATTTACCTGAATATCGTTCCGAGACTCCTCAGAGATATGTACGGTAACTTCCCTGCTTACTGGGCAATGGTTTCAGATGAGGATTATATCAAGGCTAAAGAAACCGTTTTTCACGGCGTCGATAAAGAAGAATACGCAAACTTCATAAGCATCATCGATGACTATCACTACAACGTTCAGGTCAAAGCTCCTGAAATGTTCAACGAGTTCAAAGAAAGAGGCATTACCGTTGCAAATGTTACAAAATACGGTTATCAGACTCTTCCGGTTGTGAAAGATGCAGATGTACTCGGTGAAGACTTCTGTACCGTAACAAAAGCTTCTTTCGGTGCAACCACGGCTGAAATTGACTCTGTACTTTCCGATGATTATATTTCGGCTGCACAGATAAACGGAACAGACAGATACATCTCTCCCGATAAGCAGATTGATGCTTCAACCTGCGTTTCTCCTGATACGACATGGTTTATCAAGAATATGCAGCACAAAACATTCCCCTTGTCGATCAATCCTCTTTTTGATTATATTATCAATTCTGAAAATCCAACAGTTTTTTCCAACGAAGAATTCCCACAGTATCTCGTTTATAACTATGAAACCGATACACTCTCTCCAATGGCTTCAGATAATATGAACACCACCGACAGATACAATACTGATTTCTTTGATTCGTTGAAAAAAATCATCAGATTTATTTTTAATCTTATCAAAACTTCAATAGCAGACAGTGTGAATCCCACACCTGCCGAATAAACTGTATGAACAGCAATACACCCCGTTTTCAGTGAAAACGGGGTGTAACTTTTTAAATATTATTTACCTTTTATTTTGGCTCTCAATTTTAAAAATGCCGGAGCACAGGTTTTGTAGATAAACTTGTTAAACGGATTATGGCTGAACAGACCAAGCTTTGTGAAGAAATTTTTCATCACATACTTTTCATTGTACATCGTACCTGTCGTTCCGCACACACCTTCAACATTAGGATAAGAACGGAAGCTCCTGAACTGGATGCCATCTTCCGTAATGATTTTATAGAAAGCTTTTTCTATATCTATGCCGAGTCTCTCATCACAGATCTCTTTTGAACGGAAGAAATGGTCTTTATACTCCTGAATGTTCATCTGGAATATAAGCGTATAGCACCAATCCATATCATCCCTGAAAAGAAAGCGGTTGACATTTTGTTTTCTTCCGCAGAGTTTCTTGATATTTTTAACAAAAACTCTGCCTGTGCATTTAACAAAAAACTCTTCGTTTTTTGCAAGTTCACTTCTAAGAAGCCCCTGCTCGATACAATCAGCTTCACCATATGACTTGCCTAATTCAATAGTCTTTTCTACGTCCGTTTTTATCTGTATGAGCTCAAAATTCTGATTTTTCTGACGTGCATATTCCTGAATTTCCTGCAGCGGAAATGCTGCACCTGAATTCTCGACAAAAACCACGTTTCCGAAAAGTCCCGTATCGATGTAGCTCTTGATGGAAGATATATACTGTCCGAGCCTCTCCTGTGCTGCTGTGATTTTTACATTGGTATTATTGAATATGGAAGGATCGATTGTGCCTGTAAGGAGTAAAAGCATAATCTTTTCACCTCAAATTAAAATGCATAGCCAAAAACAGCTTTGATCGGGAATGTAAGTACAAAGAAGATGCCTGCCTTGATTCTGTCCCAGAGTGGAAGATAGTCAGCATTCATATTGTAGTTAGCCATAGCCATCTTATTGTCTGCAAAATAATCGTCAAACTGAACAAGATGTGTTTCGTAAGTTGATGTGTCTTCTTCGTTGATATTGATGATTCTTACACCTCTGTCCTCATTGCCGTAGCTGTGGAATGTGAAGCCGGGAGTTGCAACGAGATCCATACCGTGATAATCGACTTCAAAACTGTTGTTATGGTCATGACCGAAGAACATTGCGACAACGTCGCCCTGCTGCAGCATTGCAGGAACCTGCTTGCTGTCACGTGTGCCGGGGCAGGGATACTCTTTGAGATAACCTGCTTTCAGAACGCCCTCTTTGAAAACATAGTCCTTGCCGTCCTGATTGAGAAGCGCTCCTTCGATATTATCTCCGCTTTCGATAAGTTCAAAAATTTCCTTAACGATAATGTGCTGGAAAGCCATTGAAGGTACAGCTTCACCACCGTTTGCTGCTTTGAGCTCATTTGACTTATTTACATACCACTCAACCTGATCATCGTGAACATAGTCGTAACCACCAAGTTCTTCGTCGTATGTGTTTGAGTCAAACATCCAGAGGTTATAAACCATCTTACCGCTGTCCTTCGAAGAGTAGATGGGAAGATTGTATGTACCGCAACCGTAGAGTGCATCACCCTCATCGATTCCTATAAAGCACTCATACTCTTCATAGATATCGAAAAGCTCTTCTTTTGAAAGTGCATTCTCATCGTCATGGTTACCGAAAACCATAGCGACAGGAACTTTATACTCTTCAAAAATTGACATAAACTCATCGATCGCTCTTTCGCATCTGTTCTGATCCATGCTCTTCAGAAAGTCCGTGCGACAAGAACCTCCTGAGATATTATCACCTGTGAGAACGACGAGGTCCGGCTGCTCCTGTATGAGAGCTTCTTTAAGGAACTCTTTTACTGCACCGTTAAGAAGCATATCGTCCTGAAGGTCTGCAACCTGCATAATTCTGAAGTTACCGTCATCATTGAACTGAAGTTTGCTGAAATCTTTCTCTTCTGCCGAAACGCCGAAGCAAAGTGTAGCTGCAAGCATAACAACGCAAAGCACTACTGAAATAAATTTTTTCATGGGTTTCTCCTCCATTTTTAGTAAGTATGTGTGCATACTTCTTTAATTTTATCTCTGAGCTTAAGGAAATCCTCAAGCGCCTGAGGCTTGTTATTGGGGTTTCTCAGCAGAGCTGCAGGATGGAACGTACCCATCATCAGCACCCCGTTTTTCTCGATGAATTCACCGTGCTGCTTAGTCACTTTGAAATCTTCACCGATAAGTTTCTGTGCTGCAATTCTGCCGACACAGACAATGATTTTAGGCTTCATCAGCCTCACCTGCTCCCTGAGCCATCCGAGACAGGCTTCCTGTTCATCCTGCTGCGGATCACGGTTATGCGGTGGTCTGCATTTTACCATATTTGCTATGTAGATGTTCTTTTTCCTGTCAAGTCCGATTGCATCCATATACTTGTCAAGAAGCTGACCGCTGCGGCCTACAAAAGGTTCTCCTTTGAGATCCTCCTGTTCACCCGGACCTTCTCCTATAAAAAGCACCTCTGCATTTTCCTTTCCGACACCAAAAACAAGATTGGTTCTCGTCTGCCCTAACGGACATTTCTGACAGGAGGAACAGTCTTTTTTCAGCTCTTCCCAGCTTTCATACATATATCACACACCGCCTTTCACACAACAAACATCCGATTTTATCTGCTTTATCAGCTCGTCAAATGAGCCGAATTTCTTTTCCTGACGCATAAATTTCACAAGACGGACGTCAACACATCTGCCGTACAGATCTCCCTCAAACGAAATGATATGCGTTTCACTGAGAATACAGTCTGTGCCGACAGTCGGCCGGAGTCCTATATTTGTAACACCTTTATAGTTTTTACCGTCTACGGTGACTATCGACTCGTACACACCGAATTGAGGAACCGCAAGACCGTCGGGAAGTTTCTGATTGATCGTCGGGAATCCCCACGTACGTCCACGCTTGTCGCCGTTTATAACTTCAGCACAATAACCGAATTTTCTGCCGAGCATACGGTTTGCCTTTCCGATGTCTCCGCATTCAACAGCTTTTCTGATAGCTGTCGAGCTGACAGGCAAGCCATCGGTTATCACTTCATCTATTATAACACAATCTACACCATTTTTGATGCACATTTCTTCTAAAAGTTTCGCATCACCTTTAGCTTTTTTGCCAAAACGGTAATTAAATCCGCAAACGACAGCTTTTGCATTAAGCTTTTCTGTAAGTATTTTTTCAAAAAACTCTTCCGGTGAAAAATCTTTTATCTGAGAGAAGTTCACGATAAATGTTTCAAGCCCTTTTTCTTCGAATATACCTGCTCTCTCGCTATCCGTTATAAGTTTCGGAGGAGCTTCCCCTGTAATATCCTTCATACTGTGCTCATCAAACAGCATCACAGCTGCTTTTAACCCGTTTTTTGCCTGTTCAAGAGTTTTGTCGAGCACAGCCATATGACCGATATGCAGACCGTCAAAATTTCCGAGAGCTATCGCATATCCGTTATTCAGTTTTACATCGGCCATAAAATCACCATTGTTTATTTATTAAGAAAATCGTAAGCGACACCCGCAAGTTCTTCTGCTCTGTCCTCGATGCAGATATGTCCGCCACCTTCGACAAGGTAGTGTTCAGCGTTCGGGAAAGCATCTGAAATCTGCTGTTTCATAGAATCGCTGATAATCATATCTTTTTCAGCATTGACAATGAGCACAGGACAGTCGATGCTCTTCGCACCTTCGAGATCAGTAGGTCTCTGATGCTGCATAAGAACGCAGAGTCCGTCGCCCGTACCGTCAAGCTGAAGCGGTGCAGTCACACCTTCAAGGTTGTAATTCTTTGTATATTCAAAGTTTGCCGTTGCCATAAGAACTACGAGCCTCATAATAAGATCTATCTTTGTAAGATACTTGAAAACAAAATTAACCATCTTACCCATAAAAGGCATAGATGTCATCGCTGACATATCACCCATATCCGCAACGGGAGCTGCACAGAAAAGCATCAGCTTCTGTACATCCACGCTCTGAGCGACATTAATCGCAACAGCACCTCCCATTGAATGACCTGCAAGAGTCCATGTATGCTCCGGCGCAATACTGATCATTAATTTTTCTACGAGAAATTCACGGTCAAAAAGCTCCATATCTGCCGTTTCTCTTGTACTGTAGCCGAAATTCGGAAGGTCAACACAGTAGCAGTCATAGCCTTTTTCACTCATTTCGTCAGCCATATTCTCCCAGGAAAAGCTTGACTGACCGAAGCCGTGAATAAACATTATCCTTCCTTTATACATACCCTCATGTTCAACAACACGGTAGTGAAGCTCATAGTCTCCGTACGTGAAAAATCTGCTGTTTTCATACGGAAGTGTCTGTTCATCTGCAGCAAAAACAGGGATTGCCGAAGCAAAAAGCATTACAAAGCAAAGAATAACCGACAAAAGTTTCTTAGTCATACTGAACCTCTCCTTATTTCTTTTTAAACATCTGCTTCATACGAAGCTCTTTTGAAAGTACTCTTTTACGGAGTCTGAGTGACTGCGGAGTTACCTCAAGAAGCTCATCATCCTTGATAAATTCCATCGACTGTTCAAGACTGAGTGTCGTAGGCGGTACAAGACGAAGAGCATCATCACTACCTGCCGCACGTGTATTGGTCATCTGCTTTTTCTTGCAGACATTGCAGACTATATCCTCATTTCTTGAGCATTCACCGACTATCATGCCCTCATACACTTCGATACCCGGTCCGATAAAGAGATGACCTCTGTCCTGTGTATTGAAAAGGCCATAGCCTGTGCTTGTACCTGTTTCGTGAACGACGATCGAGCCGCGTTCTCTTGTCTGCATATCACCCTTGTAAGGCTCATAGCCTGCAAAGAGCTGATTCATAATTCCGTTACCGTTTGTGTCTGTCATAAACTCAGAACGGTAT
Source organism: Clostridia bacterium (assembly GCA_017936645.1). Classification (GTDB taxonomy): domain Bacteria; phylum Bacillota; class Clostridia; order Oscillospirales; family Acutalibacteraceae; genus CAG-488. Next base: position 10,658 of record JAGBFD010000154.1, on the reverse strand, counting down.
CCGATGAGGCCTCTTGACGGAATTTTGAACTCAAGATGCGTCGCACCGCCTTCACGTGATCCCATATTTTCAAGCTCACCTTTACGGGAGCCCAACTTTTCGATAACAGCACCCACGTACTGCTCAGGCACTTCGACGATGAGAAGCTCCATCGGCTCACAAAGCTCACCATTGATCGTTTTATAGATAACCTCAGGGCGTGAAACCTGGAACTCATAACCCTGACGACGCATAGTTTCAATGAGAATTGAAAGATGAAGCTCACCTCTGCCTGATACTTTGAAGGTGTCCGTCGTTTCTGTTTCCTCAACACGCATACTGACGTTTGTTTCAACTTCTTTGAAAAGTCGGTCACGGATATTTCTTGAAGTAACAAACTTACCTTCTCTACCTGCAAACGGGCTGTCATTGACGATGAAATTCATTGAAATTGTGGGTTCGTCTATCTTGACAAACGGAAGCGGTTCAATGCAATCGGGAGAACAAGCAGTCTCACCGATGTTAAGGTCAACTATACCTGAAACGCAGACGATATCACCCATCACAGCAGAGTCAACCTCAACTCTTCTGAGTCCTTCGAACTGATACAGACGCGAAATCTTTACATTCTGTGTTTCACCGTCCTGCTTACAGATAACAACACCTTCACCGCGTTTTATCTTACCTCTTTCTACTCTGCCGACACCGATTCTGCCGATATAATCATCATAATCAAGGCTTGAGAAAAGGATCTGCAAAGGAGCATCAATATCGCCCTCAGGCGGCTGAATGTGTTCAAGAATGGAATCAAGCAAAGGACGCATATCGCCCTCTCTGACTGAGGAATCAAGTGAAGAGTAGCCCTCTCTCGCGGAAGCATATACTACAGGGAACTCGATCTGGTCATCATCAGCACCAAGCTCGATGAACAAATCAAGCACTTCGTCGATAACCTCATCAGGTCTCGCACCCGGACGGTCAATTTTATTGACAACAACGAGCACTTTTTTCTTGAGGTTAAGTGCTTTTTTGAGAACGAATCTCGTCTGAGGCATACAGCCTTCAAATGCATCGACCAAAAGAAGTACACCGTCTACCATCATAAGAATTCGCTCAACCTCACCACCGAAATCAGCGTGGCCCGGAGTATCTACAATGTTGATTTTAGTATCTTTATAATGGACAGAAGTGTTTTTAGAAAGGATCGTGATACCTCTTTCACGTTCAAGATCATTTGAGTCCATCACTCTGTCCTGTACCTGCTCATTCTCACGGAAAATTCCGCTTTGTTTGAGCATCTCATCAACCAACGTTGTCTTACCGTGGTCAACGTGAGCAATAATTGCAACATTTCTTATATTATCTCTTTTTGACATATTATCAGTCCTTGCTGTTTGGTTCTTTCAACCTTATATTTTAATATATAACAGATGTATAGTCAAGAAAATTTGTTGAAAACGATTTGATTTTATGCTACAATCAGCAGGTAGAAAGAGGTGTTTTTTATGATAAGCAAAGAAGAATGGAAAGTTTTCAGAGGTTCAAAAAAATCTCCTGACCATATAATGCTCACAATAAAAGGAAATCCCGAAACATCAATGACCGTTACGTGGCGTACCTGTACTGAAATTTGTGAAGGTTTTGCTCTTTGCCGTGAATACGGAACAGCGGAATGGACACGTTTTAATGCCGTAATGGGAAAATTTGACTCAGATATGGACTCCAGCCATATTTTCTGGGCAGATATGACGGGACTCAGACCCGATACAAAATACGAATATACAGTCGGTGATGAAGAAAACCGAAGCGAGATTTACTCCTTCTCCACCATACCCGAAAACCTTGAAGACTTCAGCTTCATCTGCGTTTCCGATGTTCAGACAGGCGGCCCTAATCCCCCTGCCGATTATTCAGGCTTCAACGCTTTTCTGAAAGAGTGTATCAAAAAGCATCCTGAAGTGCGTTTCATCCTCACAGCAGGAGACAATACAAACTGCGGTCAGACTGACATTCAATGGACAGGTGCACTTGAAGGTTACAAGGGTGTTATGGAAAGCATACCTCTTATGATGAGTATGGGCAACCACGACGACATGGGATTTGAAAATTACTTCACCTTTGAGGGTAAGTACTACTGCGAAAAGGCAGAGTATTTTTCAAATCAGTTCCGCGGCTCATATCCCTATAACGGTCCTGAAGAGTGGAAAACCGCAAACTATTCATTTGACTACGGTAATGCACACTTTGCCGCTATCGGCATCAGCGGTCCCGAAGATGTCAATGAATGGCTTATCAAGGATGCTGATTCAAGTAGCAAAACCTGGAAATTCGGCTCTCACCACTTCCCCATCTGCTATGCAGGCTCCGATCTCGCCTGTGATGATTCATACCCGATGATGATGGAAGGTATGGAAAAGTTTGATATTATGTTCAGCGGTCACGAGCATTGCTTCTCAAGAAGCTATCCTCGAAGAAACGAAAACCTTTATGACAAACCGTCCGAAGGAACGATTTTTTATAATCTCGGCAGCAGCAACAGAAATCCTTCAAGAATGTTAGCCTTACCTAAGCTCTGGAATGCTGCATGGTATCCTCACGAAGAAGAACTTTCAATGTACGCAATCGCTCACGTAGAAGGAAGCAAACTCACCCTCACATCTTATCTTGAGAACGGAAAAATTGCAGACAGATGTGTTATAGATAAAAAGAACGATTCTGTTGATCCCATCGCTCTCGCCCCTGTTTATACTGATACAAGAATGATGTTCAAAGGAGCTGACCTCGGTCTTTGTGCAAGAACAACTCCCGGAGAAAATATTGACGGAGTATGGTGTGTCCCCGCAGCTATTCTTTTCCGATATGCCGGTTTCGACGTTGAGCTCAGCGAAGGTGCAGTGTATATAAAAGCATACCGCCACGAAGCAAAATTCACTGAGGGAAGCGATATCGCAATAACCGACAGAGGCGAAATGAAGATGGATCACGCAGTCGTCCGTATGCACCGTGAACAGCTTTACGTTCCCGTTGACGGACTTTGCAAAGCATTCGATATGCGTTGTAACTACTACAAAAGAAACAATATCCTTTCTTTTGAGCACGAAAAGCAGGATAAACCTGTACCTGTTCAGCCGTGATTTTAGATAATAATCTATTGACAAAAAATTGCAGAAGTGATAAAATGTACCCAAATCAAGTGATACAGTCACTTAAAAATTGAAAGGAGATTCATCATGGATCAGATTACAGCACTCTTTGAAAGCATCGATTGGAACGCAATCCTTGACACAGTTATGAACAAGCTTACAGACCTTATCGTTCAGATTGATTTCTCTTCAGTTCTTGACGCTATTGCAGGTTTTGTAGCAGGTTTGCTTTAATTTAACTTTAAGCAGCTGATTTCTCAGCTGCTTATTTTTTTGCAAAATTAGTTTTGACATATTGACAAAGTTGTATAATAGTGCTATCATACTTCTATACAAAGGCAGTTAACTGTCAGTATATGAAAGGAGAAAAAATCATGGATCAGATCACAGCATTCCTTGAGGGTATCGATTTTGAAGCTATCATCGCTACAATCACAGATTTCCTTGCACAGATCGATTTCCAGGCTATCCTCGATGAGATCATGGCTATGGTATCAGGCCTTATCGGCTAATTTTGTTGCATAAGAGTAAGAGTGACCGGCAACGGTCGCTCTTTTTCTTTGTTTTGCGGATTTCGACAAACCTTTTCTTTTTTCGATTTTATCCTTTTAAACTCGTTTTCAGGCGAAGTTAAAATGCACTAACAAAACCGAAAAAACGGTTTTCTATTCGTTATTTTGAGCATTGACTAATGTGGTAAAAAGTGGTATATTGTAGACAAAGAACAGTCTTTGAAAGCTACTGTTCAGAATTCTCGAAACAAGGAGCTGTATCACCGTGAAACATGTCGGAATAGTCAGAAGCATCGACACCGCAGGCAGAATTGTTTTGCCGATCGAAATCAGAAAAGAGCTCGATCTTATGGGAGAGGACAGCAAGGTTGAAATCATCGCAAAAGGCAATGAAATTCTCCTCAGAAAGTATGCTGATTCATGTATCTTCTGCCACGGGAAAGAAAACCTCACGGATTTCAACGGTCAGAAAATCTGTCGAAAATGCGTTGAAGGAATTTCAAAAGTGTAACATATGCAAAAACGAGAGATCCTGCAATTAACTGCGATCTCTCGTTTTTTATGCTTTTATTTTTCAATCGTAATACTGTCAAACTCCTCGTTTGTGTCAGCATGATAACTTTTCAGGGTAAGTGAATCCGATGTAATCTCTATTATCGAATAGGTAGTTCTTCTCTCTTGAAGTGCAAATGCACAATACTCGGATATCTCGTCCCCTATTCCGCTGTAGTTGCTTCCCGACGAAGAATTCTGTGTCACATAAAGAGTTCCTTCGGGATTTTTGTAGACTCCGTTTTCGCAGATGTCAGCTGTGATTTTCTTATCCCTGATCATATGAGAGCGACTGTAATAATGGTCGTGACCGCTTATGCAGATATCAATGTCGAACTCATCGATATACGGCACTACAGTACCTCTTGCAAATTTGTTGGCAATGTCATCAGCACCTCTTGCATCAAACGGACTGTGATGCATCATCAGTACTCTCCACTTTGCATCAGGATAGTCCTTACAAGCATTCTTTATCAGCCGTCTGTTCGCTGTCGGGAAGAAATTATTTGAATCGACTACAATGAACAGCACATCGTTATACTCAAAATAGTAGCCTTTACCTGCGGGCCAGTTAAAAAGCGATAGGGTGTTACTGTTCGGATTGTTAAAATGATGGCTGTAGTTAGGTGTGTAGAAGTCATGGTTTCCTATCGCAGCCGCAACGGGAAGTGAGCGAAGAATCTCCGGTGACTCAAAATATGTGTATTGCTCTTCTGAGTATGAATCCTCAACCTGATCGCCTGACGAAAGAATGAAATCAATTTCTCCGTTATATGAAAAAGCGGAGTCGAGTGTGCTTGTCCAGCCGTATGTATCGTGCTGATAGATTTCTTCCTGAGTACCGCTTGAACGTCCGATCTGTGAGTCTGAGACAAAAAGAACGGTTGTCAGATCAGGACTTCCTGTTCTGCATGAATAAATCTCACTTTTTTCCTTATCTACCGTGTACTGATAGTAGTACTCAGTGTCGCTTTCAAGATTCTGTGCCGTAGCATTATGAGTCCACTCAAATCCGAACAGATTAAACTCTGTTTTCACTTCAAGCTCAACTCCGTCACTAAGATCTGCTGACTTACCCAGAATGATTGTTTCACTAAGGCTTTTTACGGGTGACTGCCAGGAAAAGTTCATCTTCGTTTCGTCTTCACCCGGAGTCAGTATGATATATCCTGTGCCGTTGTCTGTCTGCTCCCAGTTTTTCACCCATTCGTCAAAGCTGCCGACAGCACTTGCATTGAGTGTAGTTGCAGACACAAGCATAGCCATAACAAGGATCAACGACATTAATTTTTTCAGTTTCAATCCGATTACCTCCCCTATCTGAATCTGTGTCAATTATATCACAATATCTTCTTTTTTCATAAACCGTTAACGGAAAATTTATTGACATTTTTTTGTTTAAAATATATAATCGGTTTAAAGAACTGGAAAGGAGAATGCATGCATGGACATAAATATCGGCATTGATATCACTACAATAGCAAGATACGTTATACCCGCACTGTGTTTTATCATAGTAGCATACTGCATCGTGCACCTTATCCTGAGTAAAGCACCCAAAATCACTCCCGCCTGCCTCGTTGATGAGCTTACGGGTGACGAATATCTTATCACAAACTGGGAGACATCAATCGGCAGAAGTAATGCCTGCGACGTAGTCCTCAACTACCCGTCTGTTTCAAGATTTCACGCTGTAATTTCAAAACACAAAAAAGGGTGGGTTATCACAGACACAAACTCATCTTCCGGTACCGTCATCGGAAACACAAAAGTCGAGCGTACCGCTGTGATAAATGACGGTGATGCTGTTTCTTTCGGTGGAATCGTGCTTCGTTTCAGAGTTAAATAATCAAGGCTGTTTTCCTTGCCTCAGGAAAGCAGCTTTTTTATATTTCATACAAAAAATTGTGTTTATTTTTTAACACTAATCCCCTGTTTTCTCTTGAACAAAAATACATATATATGGTAAAATATTATGAATGATTTAAAAATTAGTTTCGGAGGCTGATTTTATGAAATACATCGACTTTGATGAGACCAGAAAGCTCGATCTGATCCCAATCGGACGAGTCGCAATCGACTTTAACCCGACAGACTACTACAACACACTCGATAAGTGTGAAAACTACAAAAAGTATGTCGGCGGCTCACCTGCAAACATAGCTGTCGGTCTTGCAAGACTCGGCAAGAAAGTAGGATTTATCGGCAAAGTTTCCGATGATCAGTTCGGCACATATGTTGAAAATTTCTTCAAGGATGAAGGAATTGACATTTCACACATCACACGCACAAAGGGTGGCGAAAAGCTCGGTCTTACGTTCACGGAAATCAAGTCTGAGCACGAGAGCAGTATCCTTATGTACCGTGACGGTATCGCAGACCTTATGCTTCTTCCCGATGACGTCGACGAAGACTACATAAAAAGTGCAAAGGCTATCCTAATCAGCGGTACTGCACTTTCGCAGAGTCCGTCAAGAGAAGCTTGTCTTAAGGCTATGTATCTTGCAAAGAAGGTCGGCACAAAGGTTATCTTTGACATCGACTACCGTCCGTACAACTGGAAGAATGCTGACGAGATCGCAATATACTATTCGATTGTCGCTTCCAACAGCGATATGGTTATGGGTTCACGAGAAGAATTTGACCTCACAGAAGCAATCTCTGCTCCCGGCAGAACAGACAAAGAAACTGCGGCTCATTGGATGAGTATGGGTAATAAGATCGTTATTATCAAGCACGGTAAGGAAGGATCTACAGCTCACACGGCTGACGGTGAATATTCAATCAAACCCTTCCCCGTAAAGGCATTCAAGTCATTCGGCGGTGGCGACGGCTACGGCTCAGCTTTTATTTACGGTCTTCTTGAAGAGTGGGACATTATGGACTGTCTCGAACTCGGCAGTGCTTCAGCATCAATGCTCGTTGCTGCTCACGGCTGCTCACTCTTTATGCCGACAGTTGATGAAATCAAAGCATTTATCAAAGACGAAAAAGAAAAATACGGCGAAATGGTCGCTCGTGCATAAGGAGGTAATTATGGATACTATCAGACTTACCTTAGGTGAGGCTATCGTAAGATACCTCGACAATCAGTACGTTACAATCGAGCATAACGGTGAAATGATTGAGAGTAAGTACGTTGATTATTTCTACACGGTTTTCGGTCACGGTTGTGTTCTCGGTGTCGGTGAGGCTCTTTCACAAGCTGAGCATTCAATCAAGGTTATGCAAGGCAGAAACGAGCAAGGTATGGCTCAGGCTGCCGCAGCTTACGGCAAGATGACAAACAGAATGAAGATTATTCCCTGTATCTCATCAATCGGACCCGGTGCTGCTAATATGGTTACTGCTGCCGCTATGGCAACGGTCAATAATATGCCTCTCCTTCTCTTTATGGGTGATACTTTTGCTTCCCGTCAGCCCGATCCCGTTCTTCAGCAGATCGAACAGCTTCACGACGGCACAGTTACGACAAACGATGCTTTCAAGGCAGTTACGAGATATTTTGACAGAATCACACGTCCCGAGCAGATTATGACTGCACTTACAAATGCAATGCGTGTGCTCACAGACCCCGGTCATTGCGGTGCAGTTGCTATCGCTCTTTCTCAGGACGTTCAGGGCGAAAGCTACGACTACCCTGCTGAGTTTTTCAGAAAGAGAGTTCACTTCATCCCCCGTCAGATTCCCTGTGACTACGAGGTCCGTCAGGTCGCTGAAAAAATCAAAGAGAGCAAGAAACCTCTCGTTATCGTCGGTGGCGGTGTAAGATATTCACTTGCAGGCGAAACAGTAAAGGCTTTCTGCGAAAAGCACAATATCCCCTTCTCAGAAACTCAGGCAGGTAAATCTGCTATCGAATCAAGCCACTACCTTAACGTAGGCGGTATCGGTGTTACAGGTAACTCGAGTGCAAACGTACTTGCTAAAGATGCTGACCTCATCATCGGTATAGGCTCAAAGTTCACAGACTTCACAACCTCATCAAAGTGGCTTTACGCTGACAAGCAGGTTGTTACAATCAACGCAAGTGCTTTCCACGCAGGCAAGCTCGACAGCATTAAGATGGTTGCCGATGCTCTTGAAGGCGTTAAGGCTCTTGAAAAGTATCTTGACGGATACAAGACAGCTTACACAACAGAAATCGCTGATGCAAAGGCTGACTGGGACAAGGAAATGGACAGACTTGCTTCCTGTGCGTATTCAGAAGACTATGTTCCCGAAATCCCGAACCACGTTGACGATTCAGTTTCAGGCTTCGTTAAGGCAACAGGCGGTGTTATCACACAGACAGCTGCTCTCGCACTTATCCGTAAGCTTATCCCCGATAATGCAATTGCTGTCGGTGCTGCAGGTTCACTTCCCGGCTGTATGCAGAGAATGTGGACAACAGATACACGTGACGCTTACAATATGGAATATGGTTATTCATGTATGGGTTACGAAATCGCAGGTGCGTTCGGTTCAAAGCTCGCTTATCCCGACCGTGAGGTTTATGCTTTCACAGGTGACGGAAGCTACAATATGCTCCACTCTGAAATGATCACAGCTTTACAGGAAGGCAAGAAGATCAACGTTCTTCTCTTTGATAACGCTTCATTCGGCTGTATCAACAACCTTCAGATGGGTCAGGGAATTGAAGCTCTTTGTACAGAATCACGTTACCGCGTCGGTGACGAGCCGATCCGTAACGGTGAGTTTATGAACATTGACTATGCAACTTGTGCAAAGGGTTACGGTTACGTTACATACACAGCAAAGACTATGGATGAGCTTGAGGCTGCATTGCTTGACTCAATGAAGCAGACAAAGCCGACGCTCATTGATATAAAGGTACTTCCGAAGTCTATGACAGACGGCTACGGCGGATGGTGGAACGTTGGATGTTCAGATATCCCCCGTACTGAAAAAGGCAAGGAAGCACTCAAAGAAAAACAAGAACACTTGCTTGAGGCAAGAAAATATTAATAAAGGAGAATTAACATGAACGCAGAAAAAATCAAGCTTGGTATCGCTCCTATCGGTTGGACAAACGACGATATGCCCGACCTTGGCGGTGAAATCACATTTGAGCAGTGCGTAAGCGAAATGGCACTTGCAGGCTACAAGGGCTGCGAAATCGGCAACAAATATCCCAAGACAGTTGAAGGTATGCACGAATACCTTGATATAAGAGGACTTGAAATCGCAAACCGTTGGTTCTCCTCATTCATCCTTACAAAGCCTTTTGAAGAAGTAGAAAAGGATTTCAGAGAAAATTGTGAATTTCTCAAGGGTTGCGGTGCAAAGCGTATCGGTGCTTCTGAGCAGAGCTACAGCATTCAGGGACAGATGGAAACACCTGTTTTTGAAAAGAAATATGTTATGAACGATGACGAGTGGAAGAAGTTCACAGACGGTCTTTCAAAGCTCGGCAACATCGCTAAGGAATACGGCATCACACTCGTTTACCACCACCATATGGGTACAGTTGTTCAGACAGCTGAGGAAATCGACAAGATGATGGATATGTGCGATCCCGATGCAGTTTACCTCCTCTTCGATACAGGTCACCTTGCATACTGCGGTGAGGACTATATGGCCGTTCTTAAGAAGTACGCTAAGAGAATCAAGCACGTTCACCTTAAGGATATCCGTCCCGAAATCGTAGAGAAAGTCAAGGCAGAGCATCTTTCATTCCTTCAGGGCGTTCGTCTCGGTGCTTTCACAGTGCCCGGTGACGGAACAATCGACTTCAAGCCCGTTTTTGACGTTCTTGATGAGGCTGATTATGAGGGTTGGATGCTCGTAGAAGCTGAGCAGGATCCTGCAATCGCAAATCCGTTCAAGTACGCAAAAATGGCAAGAGAATATATCGCTGAAAAAGCAGGTATCTAAAGGAGAATAACAATGGCTGAAAAATTAAAGTATTTTGTCAACGGTCAGTACGTTGAATCAAAAACAGACAAATATTATGACCTCGTAAACCCGAGCACAGGTGAAATAACAGGCTACGCACCTAACTGTACAGCAGAAGAGGTTGAAGAGGCAATCGCAGCAGCTAAGGCTGCATATCCCGCATGGAGTGCAACTCCCGCTATTAAGAGAGCACAGATTATGTACAAGGTACGTGACCTTCTCATGGAGCATATGGAAGAGCTTACAATGCTCGTTGCTGAAGAAAACGGCAAGTGTTGGAGCGAAGCTGAGGGTGACGTTCTCAAGGCTAAAGAAGGCACAGAGCTTGCAACTCAGGTTCCGTCACTTATGATGGGCGAAAGCACAATGGATGCTTCAAAAGGTTACGACACGGTTCTTTACCGTGAATCAATGGGTGTTTTCGCAGGTATAGTTCCCGTTAACTTCCCCGCGATGATTCCTTTTGGTTGGATGGCTCCTGTTTGCCTTGCTACAGGTAACACAATGGTTCTCACGGCTGCAAGCCTTACACCGAGAACAGCACTCAGGATCGCAGGTCTTTACAAAGAAGCAG
>JAGBFD010000017.1 GCA_017936645.1 Clostridia bacterium | reverse complement strand
GCTTTCACCGCAGACAGAGCAGACAGCCAGTTCGGTACAGGTGGCAGCCGTACCCTCGGTGTGGGTCAGAGTGATGCTCTTCCATTCGGTATTCCACCAGATTCTGGTATCAAGGTTTGGCTGATATTCTGTTGCTGTATTCAGCTGTCCGCAGTTGAGAACAAGATTACAACCGCCAATTTTGTATCCGAGGTCATAAAATACCTCTCCACTATTGTCGGTAATATCAGTAACCACAGAACCGAAGGTCAATGTTTCCAGATAATAGCAAGCCCAAAAGCCTCGGTCACCTACTTTTGTTACTTTGGGGAGAGTAATGCTTCTAAGCACATCACAAACATAGAATTCGTATTCTACAATTTCCGTAACATCCTGATAAATTAAATCAACTGTACCCCAATAGCTGTCAATATTTTCGTCCTGATAAACATAAGTTAGTTGTTCAAAAGCGAGGGATACCACCGGAGTAAGATATCCGTCTGTAAGAAGCTTAGCCTGATTATTGCCGGTTACGATAATCGTGGTGTTGCCGCTTTCTATGTAACTTCTGAGCAATTCCACCATAGCTGCAAGATCTTCCTCGGTAGCGGTTTCCTTGCCGCCCAGGGTACCGTCGATGGTCAGGGTGCTGCCGCTGACGGAGAACAAATTTACGCCGCAGACACAGGTGCCATTTTCATCGAAGGCATGCTCTTCGGTAATATTCCCGCAGACGGCGCAGGTGGAACTGTGGGTGCCGTTGCCATTGTCGGTGGGCTTGGTGGTGCCGCCGGTGTGGCCGCATACTTCGTCGCAGACGGTGCAGATGCCGTTTACATAATTGTGACCAAGGTCTTTATCAACATTACTGTAAGCTTCTGCGTTTTTACAGTCGGATACCTGATAAACCTTATCACCGCCTAATACGGGATAAGTGTCTGTATCTATCTTCTGTCCCCAGATGTGAGGAACGACAGTTTCAATATAGTTGCCTTCGTCGTCATAAACCTCTTCACCTGATACGCCGTTCTGAAGAAGATATGCGACTTCACCGGAAGCAAACTGAGCCTCGGTTTTACCGCCGTCCTCGGTTTCTGTTTCAGAGAGATAGTAGCTGTTGGCGGTAATGCCGGAGTCACCGCCGATGAGAGTTCCACCGTCGGTATAGCAGTTGCTTACTTCATTGCCGTTATAGCCTATGAGAGTGCCGATATCGTATCCGGTGCCCTCTACGGTGGTATCTGCCACATAGCAGTTCTTCACATAGCTGTAGCTGCTGCCGATAAGACCGCCAACATTGTCTATACCCTTGAAGGAGCTGTTGATAACACCTACGTTCTTAATTTCATTGCCGTAATCTGTATATCCGAACAAGCCTGCATAGTAACCCTCAGTCTCGCACTTAAGACCTGAAATGGTATGCATCCGTCCGTCGAAATAACCCGTGTAGGGAGTCCACTGATAATAACCGCCGATGGGCACCCAGTTGGGAGCTGTTTCGGGAACAGTGATATCTGCAGTCAGAGCTGCATGAGCTTCGTTATTAACATTATTCACATATTCTGCAAGCCAATAAAGCTGACCTGCATTGGAAATAAGGTAAGTATCGTCCCAGGTTTCATCATCATACTCGCCCGGCTCGATTGCAGGCTTTTCATAGCTGTTACAAGGTAAGCAGAAGCCGTTTTCATATTCGTGATTATCGGGATCAAGTTCGCCGTAGCTTGCGCCGCAATGCTGGCACTCAGCCTGTTCGGTGCAGGTGGCGGTGCCGCCACTATGGACTTCATTATACACTTCCACGTAACCACACCCGATGCAGACCATATCGTGGGTGCCGTCGCCGTTGTCGGCGTAGCCGTAGGTTTCACTACCCCAATGCGCAAAGTGGTCCTTGAGTGTGGGATAATGGACGCCCTGCTCCCAGTACTCACCCAGTTTCTTGGCAACCACATCGAACTTGAGCTCTTCCCAGGTTACCTTTGTGATCTCTACGTTATCACTCTCGGGGTTCAGAGGCGAATCGCTGTGTACAGCCTCAAGACCGTCGTCACCAAGGTAATAGCAATTCTCGATTGCTTTAACGCTGCGAAGGGTACCGAATGCACCAAGAAAAGCCTCATCGGTCAGGTTTTCACCGCGCTTAAACCTACCTGCAAACAGGCAGTTTTCAAGGGTAGTCTGTGCGTTCGTGTTGGAGAAGCTCAGGAATCCGCCCATATAAATGGTTGTGGTATCATTATAGTCACCTGCGTAATTGGTCTTGATGGTACCGTAGGCTGCGCAGTTACGGATAGTAACTTCACTTGAATTCTCCTGAATCTTTCCGATAAAGCCGCCCGCGCCGGAGTCCACACGATACTCGCCTGCATCAAAGGTGCCGTACCAAGCGCAATGTTCAATAAGGCTCTGATGGTTTGCATAACCCACAAAGCCGCCTATCTTACCAACACCGTGTGCCTTTACGGTAAGATTTACATAAGAATTGATATTCTGAATAATCGCGCCGTTTCTTTCAAGGTCGGTTTCACCGTTGACACCGCAGATAGAGCCGATAACACCGCCGACATAATCGACCTCAGTGTTCACAACTACCTCACCGAAAATAGTGAAGCTCTTGACTGTACCGGTTCTGACTTCACCGAAGAAGCCAAGTCCCGCTCTGTCGCCTTCAACATAAAGACCCTTGATGGTGTAATTCTGTCCGTCAAAGATACCGCGGAAATTGTTGCTGTTTTCACCTGTGGAGCCGATGGGTGTCCAGGGTCTGCCTTCAAGGTCGATATCTGCTGTGAGAACTGCATTTGCTGTTCTGTCAACAGTGTTTATGTAGTTTGCGTACCAGAAGAGGTTACCGCCGTTTTTAATCTGATAATAACCGTCTTTAAGCTCTGCAGGCTCGTAGGCATCGCACTCAGTGCAGAAGCCGTTGTCGTAGTTGCTGCAGACGTGAAGCTCTGCACCGCAGATTTCACAAGCTGAGCCTGTCTGATTTTTATGAGCACAGGTTGCACCACAACCGTTTGCACAGATGCCGTCATTGTTTGCCCAGCTATGAGCAGTATTATCGACAGAGCCTTCTGTTGCACCGCAGATAGTGCAGGTCTTGGGAGCAACGCAGGTTGCGGACTTCAATGTGTGACCTGTAGCGGGAGTTTCAGTTTTTGTGCCGCTTGTTACCTTGCCGCAGACAAGACAATATTTGTAATTTGAAAGACCCGGATATTCACAGGTTGCCTTAACTTCCTTATGCTCAACACTTAATTTGGTGCAATTATGAGAAGCAGTTGCGGATGTATAACAATTTGAGTAAGGAGCCTTGGGAGCAATAGAGTTGGTATACTTACCGCCGCTGAAGGTTACATTAATGCTTACGCAGTTTTTTATGGTCGAGCTACCTCCGTTACCATAACCTGCAATTCCGCCTAGCTGACCACCGTCATTTATTGATTTGAGTGTAATGTTCTCAACACGGCAGTTCTGGATTGTACAATCGAACGGATATCCCGTAATTGCACCTAAACCGCCGTGAACACCAATATCTATCCCAGGGGCAAAAGTGCTGTTTTTTATGACAAGATTCTTTACGGTTCCGTATAAATTACAAATAAAGCCGCAATCCCTGTAATTCATACCCGGACGTGTAATCACTGTCGTAGAATACAAGCCGCTGATATAATGACCGTTTCCGTCAAATATACCTTCATAAGCATGACTATTTGATTGGTGTGCAATTGGAGTCCAATCATAAGTGGTGCCGCCGTTAGCATTAACAACAATATCCTGAAGAAGCACAGCGTTAGCTGTGCTAGAGCTTCTTGAAACTGCCGCAAAACCGTAAAGCTCCTTGGCGTTGCGGATAGCGTAATAGCCGTTGAACTGGCTCCAGTTACTTGAAGTTAAGCCAAGTGTCGCATAGTTGCCTGACGAAATCTTCTGCGGAGTTACAGGCACACCGTCATAAGGTGTCGGGGTGCTTGCCGCACTTGCCGGCAGTACCGACATGGGAAGCATTGTCACAACCATTAAGATTGAGAGAATGATTGATAAAAATTTTTTCATTGTTTATTCTCCTTTCGGGAAAGAGTTTTGGGTGTGTATCTGAAGTTCATCGAAAACACTTTGCACCGCCTCTTTTGCAACGGTTGCAAAATCAATTTTTTCGATAAAGCTGATTGCCTCGGTGATTTTTTCATCTTCTGCCTTATAAATACGCAGAAGCATTGTTACGAGTCGTTTTGCTTTTACTTCAATGGTAAAATATATACCACAGGGTACTGTCATATATGCTCTCATAATGCCCATTGAAGCAATTTCAGTTTCGTAGAAGTCATTCCAAGCGGAATTCTTAAATGTTTCGCTGAAGGCTTCATACATCATATCAGTTCTTCGTTTAAGAACCTCTTCACTTGTTTTCGGCATTGAATAGCCTGAAAGATAAAGGTTACGCATATCCTCATTCATTTCAGCCATATAAAGCTGCAAAACCTCATTAGCTATGAAGATAAGCACTTGGTCGTCGGTGAGCTTTTTTGAGACTGCATCTGATGCCGAGGTTACTCCGTCGAGGAATCTTGTCACAAGCAGGCCTAAAATTTCCTCTTTGCTGTTCATTACATAAAGTATCTTTGATTTAGGTACACCGGACAGCTTTGCAATGTCGGTTATTTTTGTTCGCTCATAGCCTTTCTGAATGAACAAAGCTGTTGCGGCTGTGAGGATTTTTCTGTTTAATTCTTTGCTTTCAGCTTCGCTTCTAAAGTTCGACAAATCATCGCCCCTTTCAAAATGTTTTAGCACAAAGTAAACCTGAGTACAATTTATCTTTATTATATTTATCAAAGGGTGCTTTGTCAATAAAATACGAAAAAAACGAACAATATTTTTAATAAGCATCAACCGTCTAAGATTATACTTACCGATTGAAATTAAGATTACAAAAATCACATTTTATTATTATGGTTAGAAACAGCTTTGAGAAGTAAAGTCGGCTTTAATGACAAGGATGCTCATAGAAAATAAAAACGATGACGGACACGACTTCAGAATAATATTAATACAGTATATCTGTTTCGCACAGGCAAAATTTCTTGCTTAAAAAATCCTCTCCGACAAAGAGAAAAATTCATACCATATAAGCAAAAAATAATCATGCTCATCCACAATATATTGTATGATTTTTTTGAATTTTGCTTTGTATTCAATAGATTTTTTTGAAACGACCTGATGTATTATCCGAGGAAAATTAACGGATAAAACACAATATTCGGAAAAATATTTCCGAATATTGTGTTGACAAAAGATTATAATAACTTTATAATGAATTTAGTTTCAGTGAAAACAAATTCATTAAAAGGAGTGCTTTTATGTTTATTGCAAGAGAAAAAGAATTGGCATTGATAAATGAAATTCTCGGTAAGCCTTCGGGCAGTGCTATGATATACGGTAAAAGAAAGGTCGGAAAGACTACCTTGATTACCGAAGCGTTGAAAAGCAGTAAGGATAAAACAATCTATTATGAGTGTATAAAATCAAGCATAGAAGATAACATAGAGGGCTTTGTTGATGTTCTTGTAAGAGAAAAGGTTTTGGCTGTTCCGCTTCAGTTCAAAACTTTTATTGATGTTTTTTCGTACCTGAATACTCTGCCACAGACCTTCAACATCACAATTGACGAGTACCCTTATCTTAAAATGTTCTCTAATCCTGAAACGGTTGATTCAATGTTTCAGAAAATCATCGATAACAACCTATCAAACATCAGACTGTTTATCTCCGGCTCTCATATCGGTATGATGAAGGATTTGCTTGAAGAAAAGAACGCTCTTTACGGCAGATTTTCTCTGACAATTCATCTGAAAGAGTTAAACTACAAGGATGCGGCTTCTTTCTATCCCGAAAAAAGTGCTTATGATAAAGTTGGATTTTATTCTGTTTTCGGCGGTTCACCGTATATAAACAGATTTATTGAACCTACAAAAACATTGAAAGAAAACATTATAGCTACAATTCTTAAAGATACCCATCCTGTCTATCAGTATGCTGAGCATCTTCTGATTACCGATTTTACCAACGCCGTAAATGCAGAAAGAATTTTCTATGCAATTTCCAACGGCAAGAAAAAGTATGGCGAAATTGAGAGCAAGCTGAAAATGAAAAACAACGGTCTCCTTTCAAAACAGTTAGCCGCACTGACAGGTATGGAAATAATTTCAAAAACATATCCTATAAATAAGCCTGATGACAACAAAAAAATCTCTTATGAAATCAATGATAACCTTCTGAGATTTTACTATGCCTTTATTTATAAAAACAAAAGTGCTTTGCAGGTGCTCGGTGCAGAGGCTTTTTACAATGAATATATAGAGGAACCGATAAAACAGTTTATTTCTTTCAGATTCGAAGAAATCTGCAGGTCATATTTTTCGCTGAATGCTATGTCAGGAAAGCTTAAAGGCATAACAAATATCGGTACCTTCTACTATGATGACAGCACAACAAAGAGTTCAGGTGAGTTCGATGTTGTTTTGCAGAAAAAAGGCATAGAAACTGATTTTGCTTACGATGTTTATGAAGCAAAGTATTATGCATCTCCGCTCTCACAGGGTGAGATGTATAAGGAAGCCGAGAAAATAAGAAATCTTAAAGGCCTGACGCTCGTTAAAATTGGTTTCATAGCAACGTCAGGCTATGAAAAAGAGGATGACTTGTTTCACTGCATCACTGGTGAAAAATTGTATAATTAAAATTTCAGCGACAGCACGGCTCAAACTGTACTGTCGCTTTTTCTGTACATTATGTCAGGTATAAATCAACTCATTGAAAACAATCTCATTTGCCCTTTGCTGAATATTATTCATTCTCTGTACCCATTCAAGTTGGTCTTGTTCTTTCAGGTGCTCTGTAACGCCTTCTGACACTTTCATTTGTTCAACAAGAGTATCAAGCATATTTCTTGCCTGATTTTCTATCTCGGCACAGTGCTGATAAAGTTTACCTTCCGCAAGGAGAGTAGAAAATACTACTTTCTCGTGATTAAGAAGATAGTTCTTATAAAGCATACCCCACTTACCGAGAGTAATATTTGCTTCTTCGGGCAGTAGTGTCAGGTTTGGGATTCTGAAATCTCCAACAGTTCTGTAGGTAAGGTTTCCCTTTGTTTTTGTTGTCATAATCTTTGACCTCCGTAAATTTATTATCCGATGCAACGCTCAGAAAAGCTGAGTATTGCATAACAGAATCTTTCATACGGTGTCAATGATGTATGTAACGGGTCACCCTCACGGATTCGCATTGTTCTTCTGATTTCTTTCGGGATTACTACTCGTCCGAGGTCGTCGATACGACGGACAATTCCTGTTGCTTTCATATAAAAACTCTCCTTTATTTACAAATCGCTCTGTTAGTGTCTGCAAATAAAGGAGAATTATACTGCAACAATTTGTTTCCGAAATAAAAAAAATGAAATAAAAATAATAAACATTTATTGTTTTATCTAAATTCTGATTTTACCGAACCGGAAATTTTACTGCTCTCTTGTGAGGGCAGTTTTTTGTCTGCAGATAGATTGAATCTGTTCTGTGAGTGCTGATGAATTCAACAGATAAGAATTCATTCCTGCATAATAAAAGGCCGTCGGATTGCTCCGACGGTCTTTGTTGTTTATAGCATTATTCCCAGAAGCCGAGGAATGTGAAAAGTCTGATGAAGAACTGAGTAATTCTGCAGAAAATTCTTGTTATTGGGTTATTGTGGTTACCGCCGCAATATTCGCAGATTATTCCGTCTTCTTCCGGCTGTTCGGGTTCATCAGGTGTGTCGGGCTGTTCGGGTTCAACGGGCTTCGGGAATTCATGTCCGCAGCCGTGGTCGCACTTTAAGTCACCGTCTTTGTCAGCATGCTCAAGCGCTTCAATTTCCTTTTCATCAGTTGCACCGCAGCCGTGGTCACAGGAAGCAGCTTCCTTACCTGCCTTGCCGCACTCTGCTTCTTCGGTTACTTCGTACTTTGTGAAGGAGTG
>JAGBFD010000153.1 GCA_017936645.1 Clostridia bacterium | reverse complement strand
GTTGATTACGTACTTTTTGATCTGCTCAAGCTCATCAGCTGATACATTACCGTAAAGAAGATAAACCTTTGCTGCACGTACTGTCGGACGCTCGCCCTTAGATATAATCTGAATACACTGAGCAGCAGAGTCAGCTCTCTGATCAAACTGACCCGGAAGATACTCGACTGCAAAAACTGTCGCATCGTCCTTCGGCAGCTCATCATAGATAATATCGAGCTGAGGCTCTGAGAAAACAATTTTCTTTGAGTAGTCAAACAACTCTTCTTCAATGTTTTCAACGTCATAACGGTTGATAACACGTACTTCTTCAAGAGATTTTATCTGAAGAATATGTCTGATGTCGTAACGAAGACTTTTTGCTTCATTATCAAGACCTTTTTTCTTTTCAACATAGATGCGATATACCATTTATTTAACCTCCGCATTCAAAGCCCTCTGGCCGATATCTCTTCGGCAGAAGCCATTTTCAAAGCTAACCTTATCGGTGAGCTCGTATGCATTTTTAATTGCTGTTTCAAGGTTTTCTGCGATTGCGGTAACACCAAGCACTCTTCCGCCTGCACTGAGAAGTTTATCACCGTCAAGTTTTGCACCTGCGATAAAAATTTCACTCTCAGCATCCGTTTCGGGAAGTGTGAGTTCGAATCCGCTTTCGTACTTCACGGGATAGCCCTTTGATGCAAGGATTACACAGCAAGCTGACTTGTCGCTGAACTTAACCTCAGTTTTGTCAAGCTCACCTCTTGCAGTAGCTTTCATAACCGTGAACAGATCACTTTCAAGTAACGGTAACACAACCTGTGTTTCGGGATCACCGAAACGGCAGTTATATTCGATAACCTTCGGGCCGTCAGGAGTGATCATAAGACCGAAGTAAAGGCATCCTCTGAACTCCCTGCCTTCTGCTTTCATCGCACGGATTGTCGGAAGGAAAATCTTTTCCATACACTCACCTGCAACGGAATCAGTGTAATAAGGATTGGGAGCAACTGTACCCATGCCGCCTGTGTTAAGACCTTCGTCATTATCAAATGCACGCTTGTGGTCCATTGATGAAATCATCGGCTTTACAACATTACCGTCTGTAAAAGCAAGAACGGAAACCTCAGGACCTGTGAGAAACTCCTCAACAACGACATTGCTTCCGCTGTCACCGAAGACCTTGTCTTCCATCATTGAACGGATAGCATCGACAGCTTCTTCACGTGTCTGAGCGATTATAACGCCCTTACCGAGTGCGAGGCCGTCAGCCTTGATAACTGTGGGAATCGGAGCTGTTTTTATATACTCAAGAGCCTCATCCATCTGAGTAAACACTTCATACTTTGCTGTAGGAATGTTGTACTTTTTCATAAGGTTCTTTGAGAAAACTTTACTGCCCTCGATTATAGCGGCATTTGCCTTTGGACCAAAGCATTCAATACCTGCTGCATTAAGTGCATCAACTGCACCGAGCACCAACGGGTCATCCGGTGCAACGACTGCAAAATCAATTGCATTTTCAGTTGCAAACTTTACAAGACCGTCGATATCTTTTGCACCGACATTGACACAAGTTGCATCATTTGCCATACCGCCGTTTCCGGGAAGTGCAAAGATTTCGTCAATCTCGCTGCTCATTTTAAGCTTTTTGATTATAGCGTGTTCACGTCCGCCTGAGCCGACAACCATTACTTTCATCGTGATTTCTCCTTGTTTTTAGCAATAGTTACTTATTAATAAATCGGGAATTTTGCACAAAGTTCAGTTACTTCCTTTGTAATCTGATCTTTACTGCCTTCAAAATCTGTCGCAACCTTCTTAATCCAACCGGCAATAAGGAGCATTTCCTCTTCCTTGAAGCCTCTTGATGTTACGGCAGGTGTACCGATACGAAGACCGCTTGTCACAAACGGACTCTGAGTTTCATTAGGAACTGTATTTTTATTAACAGTAATGTGAACCTCGTCGAGACGGTGTTCCATTTCCTTGCCTGTAATCTCAAAGTTGCGAAGGTCAACGAGCATAAGATGATTGTCTGTACCGTCAGATACAATTCTGAAGCCTTCTTTTTTAAGTGCATCACAAAGTACGGCCGCATTTTTAACTACCTGCTGCTGATAAGCTTTGAACTCATCTGTCATTGCTTCACCGAAAGCAACAGCCTTAGCTGCGATGATGTGCATAAGAGGACCGCCCTGTGTGCCCGGGAAAACAGCCTTGTCGATAGCCTTTGCATACTCTTCCTTACAAAGGATAAGACCGCCTCTGGGACCTCTGAGTGTTTTATGTGTCGTAGAAGTAACAACATCTGAATACGGCACGGGATTGGGATGAAGTCCCGCAGCGACAAGACCTGCAATGTGTGCCATATCAACCATAAGGTATGCACCGACTTCGTCACAGATCTCACGGCACTTTTTATAGTCAATAACTCTTGAATATGCACTCGCACCTACAACGATCATCTTAGGTCTGCACTCAAGAGCAATACGGCGCATATCTTCGTAGTCGATAACTTCAGTTTCTGAGTCAACACCGTAAGGTACGATATTGAAATACTTACCTGAAATATTTGCAGGTGAACCGTGTGAGAGGTGTCCGCCCTCAGAAAGGTTCATACCCATAACCGTGTCACCCGGCTTAACGAGTGCAAAGAAGGTAGCAAGGTTAGCATTTGCACCGCTGTGAGGCTGAACATTAGCATGTTCCGCACCGAAGATTTTCTTCGCTCTCTCACGTGCGATTTCCTCAACCTTATCTACACAGTAGCATCCGCCGTAGTATCTCTTTGACGGATAACCCTCCGCATACTTATTTGTAAGCACACCGCCTGCTGCAAGGAGAACCGCCTTTGAAACGATGTTCTCAGAAGCGATAAGCTCAATGTTGTGTCGCTGACGTTCAAGCTCCTCGCTGCAAGCATTCGCAACATCGGGGTCAAAATTTATAAGTTCTTCAAAAAAATTCATTTTAAACCTCTGTTTTATATATTAGTGATGGAACAATCTCATACCTGTAAATGCCATTGTAATGCCGTACTTATCGCAACACTCGATTACGATATCGTCACGGATTGATCCGCCCGGCTCTGCGATATAAGAAACACCGCTCTTCTTGGCTCTTTCGATGTTATCGCTGAACGGGAAGAATGCGTCTGAACCTACTGAAACACCTGTGATTGTTGCAAGGTAAGCTGCCTGCTCCTCATCTGTGAACGGTTCAGGCTGACAAGTGAAGTACTTCTGCCAGTTGCCGTCTGCACATACATCTTCTTCGTTCTTGTTGATGTAACCGTCGATTACATTGTCACGGTTAGGTCTTGAAACATCGTCTCTGAACGGAAGATTAAGAACCTTATCGCTCTGACGAAGGTGCCATGTGTCTGCCTTTGTACCTGCAAGACGTGTGCAGTGAATTCTTGACTGCTGACCTGCGCCAACACCGATTGCCTGACCGTCCTTTGCATAGCAGACTGAGTTTGACTGAGTATACTTAAGAGTGATAAGAGCGATGATAAGGTCACGCTTTGCTTCTTCGGGGAACTCTTTGTTAGCTGTAACAATGTTCTGAAGCTGTGACTCATCGATTTTATAATCATTTCTGCCCTGCTCGAATGTGATGCCGTAAACCTGCTTCTGCTCGATCGGCTGCGGTACATAGTCAGGGTCAATCTTTACAATATGATAGTTACCGTTTCTCTTGGTTTTAAGAATTTCAAGTGCTTCGTCTGTGTAACCCGGAGCGATAACACCGTCAGAAACTTCACGCTTGATGATTGTAGCTGTTGTCTTGTCACAAACATCTGAAAGTGCGATCCAGTCGCCGAATGAAGACATACGGTCTGTACCTCTTGCACGTGCATATGCACAAGCGAGCGGAGACTCGTCAAGACCTTCGATATCGTCAACAAAGCAAGCCTTCTTGAGCTTCTCAGGAAGCGGTATACCAACTGCTGCGCAAGTCGGGCTTACGTGCTTAAAAGACGCTGCTGCAGGCATACCCAGAGCTTCCTTAAGCTCCTTTACAAGCTGCCATGAGTTGAAGGCATCGAGGAAATTGATAAATCGGGTCTGCCTGCAAGAATTTCGATCGGAAGATCTGTTCCGTCAGACATAAAGATTTTTGCGGGCTTCTGGTTGGG
>JAGBFD010000152.1 GCA_017936645.1 Clostridia bacterium | reverse complement strand
GGAGAAATGCAATATGGGACTTATTAAAGCAGGCATAGGTGCACTCAGCGGTACACTTGCTGACCAGTGGAAGGAATTTTTCTACTGCGATTCATTGGAAAACGATGTGCTTATGGTCAAAGGCTCAAAGAGAGTCGGCGGACGCTCATCAAACACAAAAGGAAACGATAACATTATCTCCAACGGCTCGGGTATCGCTGTTGCTGACGGTCAGTGTATGATTATCGTTGAGCAGGGCAAAGTTGTTGAGGTGTGTGCAGAGCCGGGTGAATTTACTTATGACACATCTACTGAACCGAGCATCTTCACAGGCAAGCTCGGTGATACGATCAAAGAAACATTCAGAACGGTAGGCAAGAGATTCACCTATGGCGGAGATACAGGCAAGGACCAACGAGTTTACTATTTCAATACCAAAGAAATTCTCGACAACAAGTTCGGCACACCAAATCCGTTTATATTTGAGGTTGTCAATAAGCGTATCGGTATGAGTCGTACCGTTCAGGTAAGATGTAACGGTGTCTATTCTTACAAAATCACAGACCCTATCCTGTTCTACACACGGGTTGCAGGAAATGTCGATGACGAATACACCCGTGAAGAAATCGACACGCAGTTAAAGACAGAGTTCATCTCTGCTCTTCAGCCTGCATTTGCAAGACTGACAGAGCTTGAGCTTCGTCCTGCACAGATACCTGCACACACAGCCGAGCTTAAAACGGCAATGAATGAAGCTCTCAAGGTTGAGTGGACGGACAGAAGAGGTATTTCCGTTGAGTCAATTGCGCTCAATCCCATTACCCTCACAGGCGAGGATATGAAGAAGATTACGCAAATGGAGGATGCCGCAACAATGGGCTCCAATCCGTTTATGATGGCAGGACGAATGACCGACGCACAGGCAAACGCTATGGAAGCGGCGGCAAGTAACCCCAACGGAGCAATGAACGGCTTTATGGGTTTCAATATGGCAATGGGAGCAAACGGCGGATTCAATGCACAACAGATGTATCAGGCAGGCGTTCAGCAACAGCAGCAGATGGCACAGCAACAGCCTGCTCCGACCCCTGCACCGACTGCTCCTGCACAGAACGGTTGGAAATGTGCCTGCGGAGCGACAGCGAACGCCAAGTTCTGCCCCGAATGCGGATCACCCAAGCCTGCAGAGACAGAAGGTTGGACCTGTAACTGCGGTGCGATAAACAAAGGAAAATTCTGTCAGGAGTGCGGAAGCAAAAAGCCTGCAGGTGCACCGCTTTATCAGTGTGATAAATGCGGTTTCAAACCCGAAGATCCCCACAATCCTCCGAAATTCTGTCCCGAATGCGGAGACAGATTTGATGAAAACGATGTTCAATAAAAGTATTCAACGAGGTGAGTTTAATGTCAGCTACCTTAGAATATAAATGCCCGGCCTGCGGCGGTGCGATAGAGTTCAACAGTTCCGTGCAAAAAATGAAATGTCCGTACTGTGACAGCGAATTTGAAATGGATGTTATAAAAGCCCTGCACGAAGAGGACTGTAACGCTCCGTCTGACAGTATGGATTGGGACACAGCGGCAGGAAGCAACTGGCAGGAAGGCGAAGCAGACTCAATCAAAGCATATGTCTGTCAATCCTGCGGCGGTGAAATCGTCGCTGACGAAAACACAGCAGCAACCTTCTGTCCGTACTGCGACAATCCCGTTGTTATTTCGGGAAACGTTTCGGGCACGCTCAGACCTGATGTGGTCATCCCATTTAAAATAGACAAAGCAGGTGCAAAAGAGGCTCTCAAAAAGCATATTTCGGGCAAAAAGTTTATCCCCAAGTCTTTCAAAGACGAAAATCATATCGATGAAATAAAGGGTATCTATGTCCCCTTCTGGCTCTTTGATGCCAAAGCCAACGCAAACATCAACTACAAGGCGACAAGAGTGCAGCATTGGAGCGACACCAAGTACCACTATACACGCACAAGCACTTACCGTGTACGCCGCGGAGGTCACGTATCATTCACCCACGTCCCTGTCGACGGTTCATCAAAAATGGCTGATGATCTGATGGAGTCAATCGAGCCTTTCGACTTCAGGGATGCCGTTGATTTTCAGACAGCATATCTTGCAGGTTATCTTGCAGACAAGTATGACGTCACACCCGACATCAGCATAGAAAGAGCAAATCAAAGAATCAAAACAGGTACGGAACAGCTTTTTGCACAGACTGTCACGGGGTACAACAGCGTTATAACTGAAAACAGCTCTGTTCAGCTTGAAAACGGTATCGCAAAATATGCACTCTACCCCGTCTGGCTTCTTAACACAACGTGGCATGGAGAAAAATTCACATTTGCAATGAACGGACAGACAGGTAAGTTCATAGGTGATCTTCCTGTCGACAAAAAAGCCTTCTGGAAAAGTGTAATTGCCTGCGGTGCAGGACTCAGTGCAGCGGTGTATGCCCTTGCATGGCTGCTGTTAACGTGAAGGGAGGCTGTCGTATGATTAAGAAAATATCTTGTCTGATTGCGGTGGTTTTCCTCTGCGTATCACTTATGATTCCTGCTTTTGCCCTCGGTGACGAAATAGTCCCGAGACTTGCTGACGGTGCAGACATACTTACTGAAAGTCAGGAAGAAAATATACTGGAAAAGCTTGACTCTGTCAGCGAAAAACACGATTTTGACGTAGTAATCATTACTGTTGAGACGCTCGACGGCTCAGGTATGACTGCAGAAGAATTTGCTGATGATACCTACGACTACAACAATTTCGGCTTCGGAAACCAGAAAAACGGTATTCTCCTGCTTGTTGATATGGAAAAAAGCGAATGGTTCATTTCAACGACAGGATACGGAAACGAAGTATTCACCTATGACGGATGGAGTTACATCGGTGAGCAGATGAAGCCCTATCTGAGCGACGGAGATTTCGTAAAAGCTTTTGAAACATACGCTGATTTATGTGATGATTTCCTTGATCAGGCTCAGAAAGGTCAGCCGTATACAAGCAAAAATCTTCCGCGAGGTAAACTCAGTCTTTTGTGGATTCCCGGTTCTATCCTGATCGGTATGGGTATTTCGTTTGTGATAATGCTCACCTTCCGCGGTCAACTCAAAAGCGTACGCAGAAAACCGTCTGCCAATGATTATCAGATCCCGGGCAGTATGCAACTCACTCAGCAAAGCGAAATGTTCCTTTATCAGAACGTCACACGTGTTCCGAGACAGACGCAGAACACATCTTCAAGAGGCGGAGGTATGAGAACAGGTTCGTCAGGAAGAGTCCACGGCGGTGGCGGAGGAAAATTCTGATACAACAGTTAAAGCCTCACAATTGAGTGAGGCTTTAGTCTTTACAGATACGGTCTTATATCTACCGCAAGACGGTCTTCAAGGCTTATGAGACGTTTGGCGATATCCTTTGACTGTTCATCTGCCGCCTTGTACTGATTGAGATATCTGCTGAGTGATTTTACACCCATATTGCATCCGTCAGTCATAAGGTCAGCGATAGTAGCATCTGAATTGTCAAGCATAAGCTTTGCATTAGTCTTCATCCAGGACATACCTTTTGACATCGCACTCGGATCCTTACCTTCGTCATCGTAGCATTCGAGCAGATTCTGTATTTCCCTATCGAGCTTTTCGTGTCCGCCTCTGCAGGTTTCAAGATAATTTTTAAGGCTGTCAGACTTCACGTTATCAAGCACATCTTCAATTGAATCTATTCCCATTTTTACCCCTGCATCGCACTCACGTAAAAGCTTTATCGTATCCTGTTCAATCATATCGGTCATCCTTTCATATTTCTATGATAAGTATGCCCGTTTTTTATTTTAAAATTCATCGAAAAAAAGAAACTATCGGACATCCGATAGTTTCTTCGCTTTTAACCGTTAAACATTGTCATCTCAACTATAACCGGGAAATGATCCGAAGGATACATTCCGTTATACTTTGATTTGTCGATTGAGCTTGACTTTACATCCTTTATATAAGCATTTACAAAGATGTAGTCAATCGGATTTACGCTGAGGGTGATGAGGTTATAACCGTTATATGTCGCACCTACATCATAATCCGCTGCCATAAATTTTGTGTCGCTGAATCCGCAGTCAAGCACATTTTCATAGAGATCTTTTGTCATTTTGAAGTTAAAATCACCTGTGAGCACTACAGGGATATCAGGAGCGATTTCAGCAATCTTTGAAGAAATGAGAGCTATAGACTCAGCCTGTGCAACTTCGCTCACGTGATCAAGATGAGTATTGAAATGAGCATAAACAAATCCTGTAACCTTGTCCCTGAGAACGACATAAGTACAGATTCTGTTACAAGCAGCATCCCATCCTCTCGACGGCACATCGGGAGTTTCAGAAAGCCAAAAGTCTCCTGCATTTACAAGCTCATACTTGTCTTTTTTATAGAAAATATTGTTTGATTCGCCCTCAGATATACCGTCATCACGGTATGTTCCGAAATAATCATAGTCAGGCATAGCCTCGTCAAGCAAACCTATCCAGTTTTTATCTGCCTCCTGAACACCGAACGAGTCAGGTGAATATCTGTTGATATTTGAGCAGATACCGTCTTTTCTGCTTTCCTGAGAATACTCGCCTTCACCGCTGCACTTGAGATTGTACGTCATTACAGTCAGATCCTGTGAAAGAACTTCCTGCTTTATGGGGTTAGGATTGACATTCACAAGCGGTGCTGTAGGTGCAACCGTAGCAGGTGTAAAAAACGTTGTGATCGCTGTTATTACCGAGACAATTATTCTTATAAGACCTTTAAACACAAAATCACCCTTTCATCAGAATGAGAAAACCATCTTGATTGCATTGAACAATGCATCAAAGAAATCGCAGATGCTCTCAAAATAAACCATACCGTCAGTATTTTTGCCACCCTCAAGGTTGCCCATACCGTCGATCGGTGTGCCGTCAAAGTCTGAAGTAAACTGAGAAAGCCAGGAAATCATACCGTTCGGGTATGAAAGTGTCACTTCTTCACCAAGTCCGTTTACCGTCGACATATTCGGATAGTCACCGTTTTCGATAGAAAACATATCGTAGTTTACTGAAAACCATGCGTGGTGAGAGCTTGATGTCTTTTCACCGTTCGCATAGCAAACCTTGGTAAGTGTTGAGAAGCGGCAATCCTCTGCCACATTTGAAGCAGCCATAATTCTGTTCCATGTGGGAATAACTGCCATATGATAATTCACAAGCGGGTCACGGCTGCTTGATGTGAGCCAGAGAGGAAGGTCTGAAAGACAGCCGACATACTCTTCAGGCACAGACCATGCGGGACAAATCGGGAAAGCCGCCGCAAACATATCGGGATATGCAACAGACATCTTAAGTGTCATCTTACCGCCCATTGAATAACCGCCGACGTAAATCCTTGTGGTATCTACATTATTCTTATTTTTTGCGATGAAGTCATCAATAGCTGCTCTGAGTGGCTCTACGAGGTCGTTATCCCAGAACTTACCGTTTTCTTCACGTGAACGTGCAGCAAGGATAAACGCACCGCCCGCAGGATCGAAACGAGCCTGGAACTCATCACTTGCCCAGTAAGCAATCTCACTTTTTGAAACCTGCTTACCGTCTTCGCTACCGTCACCCATACCGTGAAGCCAGATAACAAGCGGATACTTTGTGCTGTCACCCTCACCTACCGGTGAAAAATACCTATAATCTATAGAATAATCTCCCACTACGGGACCCTCACCGAAGACAAACTCAGCAACAAGATCCTCATACTCATCGTTGAGTGAAAGTGCCGATACACTTGCCATACAGCCCATTGCCAATACAAGTGCAAGGACAAAAGCCGTAATCTTTCTGATTAATTTCATACCGTTTCCTCCGTTCTGAATTAAAGTCGTATGATAAGTTTACCACCATACTTCTTTATTGTCAATTCAGAAATTAATGTTGTTTTATATTTGTATTTTTAAAAGGTTCATTGTTTCCGACAAGGATATTTGCGTTGTACATATCACTCTTGTATGAAAACTTTTCATCAACATACTTCCAACCCTTTTCTCCTTTACCGTTTTCTTCCATAAGTGTAGGTTTGCCTGAGAAAAGGTTTGTGCCGAGACCAAGTCTTTCTCCCTCGATTTTAACACCCATAGCTGAAAGCATGGTCGGGAACATATCACCGTTGAACCACCAACGGTTGAATCGCCTCTCTTTCGGTATATCGTTGAGACCCTTCGCAGGATTGATAATGAGGTTGAATGTGGTTCTGAGATAGCCCGTATCCATATCCTTAAAGAAATTCTTGTCCATACTCAGATGGTCACCGATGAGAACAATCGTTGTATCTTTATAGAAGGGCTGCTTCTGAATCCAACGAACAAATTTCGTAACTTCATCGGCACTGTATGCTATTACATTTGCATACTGATTATCACGCGGAGTAGGTGTATTGGGACCTACGTAACCGTCTGGGAAATGTGTGTCTGCCGTTTCCATTACGAAGTGGAACGGTTTACCTGTTTCGTTGAGTCTGATAAGCTCTTTCTTTGCAAACTCGAAGAGCTTGTCATCTTCATATCCCCACCACACTTTGTAGTCTTCGGGAATCCAACCCTTTTCCTTAGCCGCATCATAGTCGAGAATATTAAAGTCACCATGACTTTCGTAGAAGAAATTCAGTCCTCCGAACTTCGCAGTTGCACCAAACATAAGCGTCTGCTCATAACCCTGAGCTTTGAGAATGTCACCGATAGTGACCGCACCCGGAAGGAAGTTGCCCGGTGAGCCGTAATCATTACCGCCCGTAGGTACTTTCATCGGAAGTCCTGTAGTCATATTTACCATAGAAGCAACCGACCACGTACAACCTTTTGTCGCAACAGGACCTCCAAAACCTTCACTGCGGTGTGAGAACGTTACACCCTCCTCAGCAAGATCAGTCAAAGGTTTCATGAGATTTTCACTCATATAACCGCCCATGTCTTTTGAAATATAAGTGTTTTCCATAGACTCAAGGTAAATATGAATAAGATTTCTCTTTTTCTTGGGGAACTGCATTTTAACTTCTCTCGGATCTGCAAAGTTTTCCGCAATAAAATCTGACTCGGTATAGTACATATTATAGAGTGTCTTTAACTGAAACTCTCTTACTCCGAAAGCGATTCCTCCTGCAAGCATTGCCGCAGAAAGAATGAGTGCAATAATTTTACGAAATACAACAGAGAAAAGTCTGATTTCCTTGTCTTTTCTTCTGAGATAAAGCGCTCTTGTTGAGAACGCAAAAAATGCAAAAAGGAAAGTAACTGCTGCTGTCTGAAGCACGGGACCTCTCCAGAGAGTATCCATTACCTCGCTGCTCGTTCCCTCAGAAGGCGAAAAAAGATTAACTATAAGCTGATCGGGATCTACAGCACCAAAAGTTTCTTTTGACCATACTGTTCCCGTGAAAGCAGCCATACCGAGTGCCATTAACACAACTGATACCACGCTTACTGCAGTCATAGTCTTTCTGAGCTTCACGCTGTCTTTTTTACAGAACACATTGCCGTCGAAAAAGGCAATCACGAGAATCCACACAAGACCTATAACAAAAGTAAACAAGAAGTGCAGAAGGCATACTCTCCACGAGTACTCCTCAAGGTACAAAACCGACACTTTATTTTTAAGTGTGTAAATATACTCCGTTGCAAAAATAGAGATAAAGTTTGAAGCAAACATATCTCCAAGTACCGTAAATATTTTCCCCACAGGCTTTTTACCGCGACCGACAATAAAAACGTCAATCAAGCCTGCAAGTGCACCTGCAAGAAGTGCTAAAAAAATAAACATATTATTTCCCTCCCAAGAATAATGCCATCTTCATTTTACTATATATGACAAATTTTTACAAGAGAAAAGCATACTTTTGTCACATAAGAAGCGTAGAAAAAAACACCTGCAGATTTTGCAGGTGTCGTTTCCTTTCAGGTTTAAAACGGATATTGAATCTGTATAGTATCTGTGGCTGTTGAACCGTCAGGGAATGTAGCCGTAACGACAACCGTGTGAGTTCCCGAAACTAACATTTCGGCATCGAAATACCAGCTTGTTCCCGAACCTCCGTTCTTCTTCATCTGCAATATCCACGGTTCGCTATAACCCGGAACAGTGTCTTTAATGATGACATAGCTTGCCGGTTCAGAAGTGGTTGCCGTCAGCCTTGTTTCTTTGTAAGAGTACGGTGAATGGCTTGCACTTACAGTTTTTCTTGCTATAGGTTTCGTTGTTGTAGTGGTAGTGGTTGTAACTGTATTTTCAGATCCTGAGCCTTGAGGCTGCTTCGTTTTGTCTTCTGACTTATCCGGAGCCGAAGGTTTTGCAGTCGTAGTAGTTTCTTCGGTGCTCTCCTCAGTAGCTTCGGTAGTTTCCTCGGTAGTATCTTCGTCAGTTATCTCAGCGAAGGTTGCCGGCTCTTCATCTTCATAATAACTTAACGTCGGGATTTCTGCCGTCGTATCTTCAGGCTGAGTCGTACCTCCACCACTATCTCCTGCCAGAATACTTGTAATAAGCACCGCGGTAAGTATACCAAGCACCACAACTACCGCCGCGATAATTCCTATTATCAGACCGGTTTTATTCTTCTTTTCAGATTTCTGCTTTGGGGGTGATGTTATAACATAAGGTGTACCGTCGACAACCGTAGTTTTTGTAGAAGATACTTCAAGCGCCTGTGCAAAATCCTCAGGACTTGCAAATCTTTCCCACGGGTTGAATGCACATGCCTTGAGAATAGCATGGTTCAGGATACTGCTTACACCCTGAATAGGAGGCACAGGTTCACCTGTCAGTCTTCGTGACAACGCTTGTTCTTTCTGTGTTTTTGTCGGTATATCAGTACTGATACTATCGATAAACGGCAATCTTCCGCACAAAAGCTCATACATAACAAGTCCGAGCGAATACATATCCGACCTGATATCATTTCTGAACTCTCTGACAGTTTCAGGTGCTATGTAGCTGTACGTTCCTTTAAAAGAAACCGTACCCATTGAACTGTTGCGATACTTAGCAATTCCGAAGTCACCTATTTTGAAATCACCGAATCGGGATACAAAAATATTTTCAGGTTTAATATCTCTGTGAACAATATTGTTTCTCTGACACAGAGTAAGTGCTGCACAGATATCCTTACCGAGCTTTATGACTTCACTTTCAGTAACAGGTTTGTTTCTGAAGTAAGTTCTCAGGTCTGTAAGAAGCTCCATTCGGATAAATATCTGCCAGCAGTCATCGCTTTCTACAACCTTGTAGTCATCGATACTAACTATGTTGGGTGCACCCTTCAACGATTCAAGAAGCTTTATTTCGTTAACATATGCATCAACAGCTCTTTTGCCGCTGCTTTCGTTATACAGCATCCTTGTAGAGTCAAGATCTGACTTTTTTTCTTTATGAACAGTTATGACCTTGACCGCCGCATAGGCATTGATACCGTTATCGTTTCTGACGCATCTGTATACAGCACCCGATGCACCTCTGCCTATTTCGCACTCCGTCCGCCAGTCCTGCCAGACATTTTCTATCCTCATTTCAAAACCCCATTTATATTAATCTAAAACTTAAAGTATTTTTCTCTTTGTTTCTTCATTCTGCCGCTTATGGCTCTCAGCAGAGCTTCTGCCGATTCATCACCGCAGACATAGTCCTTCATCAGTCTGCCTTCTTCAAAAGTGAGTTCATCATGAAGCGGGAAAAACTCTCTTAATAGGAAATCACCATATCTTATAAATCTTGTTTCACCTACGAGCCTGTGTTCCTTACTGATAGAATCTACTGCTACACTATACATATCCCTGATAGCAGATATCAGACCTTCACGAGTGTTTTCAGCTGTAAAGACAATCGTTGAAGCCACAAAAGCCTCGTCATTATGAACGCAGGAATGGCTGTCGGTACTGCCCACTATCGGGTATCTCCTTCCCTTTGCCCTGTCATCATAGTACCTCGCCGCCTGAAATCCGTTCTGTTGATAATATGCTTCACCGCCGAGAACTTCAAACGCATCAAAAGGCTGAGTTTCCATCATATACTCAACAAGTGTTTCAGGCACCTGAAATACATTTGAAATCCAGTACGGATGACAGAATATACCTAATCCGTCAGCCTTTCTGATATGGTTAAAAATCCATACGCACGAAGCATATACAAACTTTTCGATCCCTTCAGGTATATCGAGAGTTTCCGCAAGTTCGTTGACCTGCCTTTTGTACTCCTCGACGCTTATTATTTCAGGGCACTCACCGTCAAGCGATCTCAGCTCTTTTCCCGGGCCGACATCGATGTGATGATCACCCGGCATAAGTGCATTTACGCTGTACTTTCCGCCGAAGTTTACGATGTGGATATCGTTATTCTCAAGGTGTACTTCCTCACCTGTAACAAGAGTGTACTCGATCGGTACATTTTTGAAAGCATTGATAGCTTCAAGAGACGGATAGTATGAGTCATGGTCCGTTATTGCTAGAAAATCGTAGCCGTTTTTCCTGTACTCAGCCGCTACTATCGCAGGAGCCTGTCTTCCGTCAGAACGGCAAGTATGCATATGAAGGTCGCCTCTGAAAGGATATCGTCCCACCATATCTTCGCTAAGTGAATACACAGAAAGTCTTACTACCCTCTTGCCATCTTTTATCACTTCGACGAAATGTTCCTGCTCGTCTTTATATGTATGTCTGAAACGAAGACAGCCGTCCTCGTCGGGAGTTACTTTATACTCAACGAGATTATTTCTCTCTTTATAATCTCTGATATTACCCTGAGTGAGTGCCTTCACCCACAGAGAATACTCACCCTTGAACTCAGCGTGTGCACCCAAAGGCTTGATCGTGACTTCAATCTCCGTGTCGCAAGGAAAAACTTTCGGAAAGATATCGTAATTAAAAAGTTCTGAAGAAACCATAAAACGTCCTCATTTCAAATTAAGTTCTGCGTTATAGTCATCAATACCGTAGTTGCCGACCGTGTGCTTAAGAAGTTCATATGAATCAAAAACTTCGCCCTGAGAACCCTTGAAAGTTTTCACAAAAGGTCTGATCTTTCTGAACAGTTTCAGAATCACATCACCCTCAGGAGTACCCTCAACATACGGCTGATTACCCGCGAACACAGAACGCACGATATTAACTGCAAAATCAGCAAACTTTACTGACTTGATAGATTCATCTACTTTTATAAAAAGAAGTTTTCCTAAAGTGCCGAGCGTAACCGTAGAGATCTTTCTGCCAAGCATACGCATCGGTTTATCCATAGCGGGTTTAAACTTAAGACCGACTTTTCCACAAAATCTCTCAGGGTCATTTTCAACTGAGCTTACCATTGTTCTTATCATTCTGTCAAACTGATCCTGCAGATACTGTTCACCCGTTTTTCCGTCCTTGTCCCACTCAAATTCAGGAACGGGTATACTCTTTATCTCTACCGTACTTTCGTCTTTTACCGTAACAAGTCTCATAAAAGCAGGACAGCCTATGGCAGAACCTGTACAGACATCATAAAATTTATTACCTTTCTGAGTTTCGGTTACATTGATGCTCTGATTATGCATATGTCCCGTAAAGATGAGATGAACACCGTTATCTGCCAGAGTTTCTATAAGCTTCTTACTGCCCTTCTGCCTTGCATCAGGGATGAGATTGAGAAGCGGCTGACCTGCAAGGACGGGGTAATGCTCCATAGCTATCATCATCTTGCCGTCTGCCTGTGCCTTTTGAGCCTGCGACCTGATCCATGCAAGGAACTCCTCGTCGTATTCCTTATTATTCCCCTCTGCCGTATCATTACATATAACCAGAAGTCTGATGTCCTCAGAAAGTTCTGCTACATATGACATATGCTCACGGTTAAATTCAATCGACTGATCGTAGCCGAAATCACGATAGTAGTCATACAGTTCTTCAAAAGCTGTTCCTTCAGGAGATAGCCTGCCTGTATCGTCAAATGCGAAAGGATTTTTGTTTGCATCGTGACCTGCAGTTACGACATAAATCGCCTTACCTGTCTTTTCCTTAAAATCCTTCAGCATAGCAGAAAATGCCTTATGACTTTCCTTTTCACCGTTAAAAGAAAGATCGCCTGCAATGAGAATGATATCTGCCTCATTGCTCTTTGAGAGATAATCAAATACAGCTTCGTTGATGCTCTGAGTTTCCGCAAAGCACTTCTGCTCATAATCCATAAAACGCTCGTACTCTTCACCGTAGGCGCCGAGTGAATTCTTAAAATAATGAGTATCAGTTATAAGGAAAAATTTAAGCTCTTTCATATAAACCTCTCTTGCATTTTTGAATATTATCGGTTTGATTTTATCATAATAATTCGAGTTTGTAAATAAAAATACAACTATAACGATAAAACGGATTAACCCGTCAGATTTATCATCTGACGGGTTGGCTTTTTATCTTCTTTTGAATAATCTCGCTATAGCATTTATCAGCTTAGAAACAGCTTTGAGTGCACTTGATACAAAATGGTCAGCAACACGCTCAAAATCCACAGTGTCTCTGCCATCATCTGACTCGATCTCAAAGACAAATCCTTCGTGATCTCCGCTTTCCAATAGTTCTGCAAGTTTCGCAAAAGTTATGCTCTCTTTGCTGTCACCTTTAACAGCTTTAAGGCTTATGTAAATATTGGTAAATGTAACGTATTCTTCCTCCGCTACCACGTTTTCCAGATCACCGATTTCAAAACTACCTGACAACATACCGTCGAAAACGAGTTTT
Source organism: Clostridia bacterium (assembly GCA_017936645.1). Taxonomy (GTDB): domain Bacteria; phylum Bacillota; class Clostridia; order Oscillospirales; family Acutalibacteraceae; genus CAG-488. The sequence goes on along the minus strand of JAGBFD010000152.1, from coordinate 13,141 downwards.
TCAAAGAAAAGATATCTCATCCCTTCCTTTTCCTCTATAAACTCAGCTAAAAGGTTGTATCTGATATCATCATATACAACAAACTCATTTTTAAATGTCATAGCTTCTTTAGTCACGTTGTAAATAAACGGTACTGTTTTTATTCCCTTAGCCACGGCATACTCAGCTGCCTGAGCGTTGGAAGAATGATGAACAAAAGTAAGCCTTTCGTCATTGCTCTCAAACGAACTGTCTTCAAGCTGAATTTCAGTCGAATAAATCGTCACAACCGCAAGTGACGGACAATCCGCAAAAGCATTCTCACCTACTGTTTTAACGCTTTTTGAAAGATACACTTCTTTGAGATTCGGACAACTGTTGAAAGCATTGCCTGCAACAGTCTCCACTCCGTTTTTGCAACTTACATATACAATTTCGCTTTTCAAGGAGTCCCAACCGTAACCTGACTCAGAAGATACCTCATCCATCTCTCCGATGCCCGAAAATTCAAGAGCTTTTTTATCTGCATCATATACCCATAAAAGATCTTTACCGCAGTCACCGGCTAAGCTGCCGAAGTTGTGGTAAATCTCTGACGATGCAAGAATTTCATTGCCGCTTTCAATATTCATTGCGTTCCATTCAGCTTCTGTTCCGCAGAAGAACACTTTTCTGATGGCAGTACATTCTATAAAGGCATCTTTCGAAATTTCTGTTACACCCGACGGGATAACGACCTGTTCAAATCCACATTTTTCAAAAGCACCGCTTGGAATTTCTGTCAGCGAATTTGGCAAAGTCAGTCTGTCAGATAAAGATATGCAATCCGAAAAAGCATATGTACCTATCTGAGTAACCGTTGACGGTATGTTAATTTCATTAAGTTTTGTGCAATTATTAAAAGCACGTTCACCAATAGCGATTAGATGTTCCGGCAGATTTACTTTTTCAAGATATATACAAGAAAAAAATGTCGACGGACCTATTACAGTAAGACTTTCCGGCAAAATTGCCGTTACCAGCTCACAGTTTGAAAAAGTACCGTTCAAAACAGTTATGCCATCGGGCACAACCACACTTTTAAGCCCGGCAGAATAAAACGCCCAGTCACCTATTTCCTCGATGGAATCAGGAATTTCTATACTTTCTAATGCTGTACAAAATGAAAATGCACTTTGCTCGATCGTTTTCAAGGACATCGGCAACTTTACTTCTGATAGTTTTGAACACGAAGAAAAAGTCCTCTCTGCCAAAACTTCGATTCCTTCGGGAATCGTTATCTCCGTAATACCGCTTTTTGAAAATGCGTAAGAGTAAATTCGATTTACCGTTGGCGGTATACTGATTGAAGTAACTCCGGTACAGTTTTCAAAGGCACTTTTATCAATTACCTTTACAGGAAAACCGTCAATTTCAGCAGGGATATCAATCGCGCCCTGAGCTTCAGTATCACACCCGATTATGCGTATCTCGTTTTCGGACAGCACATATTCAACACTGCCGAAGGTTTTAATTTCAGAGCCGTAATTATAATGAACTGTAGCATAACCAATATAAGCACTGCCTGTGCCTATTGAAATATTATTCCAGGCTTCAACATTTCCGCTGTAATATATATTTTTAAGTTCACCGCATTGACCGAACGCATTGTCACCGATTGCAATTACACTTAAAGGGATATATACATCTGAAATTTTGGTATTATAAAACGACATTGTTTTAATTTCCGTTATTCCATCAGGAACAGTAACTGAACCTGTAAGCGATTTGCACTCAAAAAAAGCAGATCCACCAATGGAAATAACAGATGAAGGGATGTCTATTTGGGTCAGAGCCTCACAAAAAGAAAAAGCACTGCCACCTATAGTTTGCAGATTTTCCGGCAAATCAACTGACGTCAATGATCTGCACATGCTGAAACAGCTTCCGCCAATTTCCGTAAGGCTCTCAGGTAAATTTACCTTTACGAGACTGTAACAATTTGAAAAAGCACTTTTCAGAACCGTTACACCTTCAGGAATTGTGACAGAAGTAATCGCCGTATAGCTGAATGCCGAAGAACCGATTTTTATTACAGATGACGGGATATTTACATCGACAAGTTTAGAACAAGCTGAAAATGCATTATACTCAATTTCAGTCAGAGTTTCAGGCAAAGCAACTCTTTCGAGTTCAGTGCAGTTGTCAAAAGTTCTGTACCTCAGGACAGTTATTCCCTCAGGAATAATAAACTCCTTGATTGCCGTTTTTGTAAAGGCCTTGAATCCGATATAATTTATCGTGTCAGGAATGATAATTTCAGTTATATCCAAGCATTCTTCAAAAGCTTCATCACCGATTTTCGTTACTGTATAACCGTCAATTACCGAAGGTACCTCTACCGTTCCTGCAGCAGAAGCATCACAGTCTGTAATAACCGCTTCTCCGTCAACAATCTCATACTTCAGGTTCCCGTATGTTCCGGTCGTATCGGTTGCATAAGCAACACTTGAAAAAGAAAAAACTATTGTAATTATAATCAACGCGGATAAAAATTTTTTCAACCAACATCATCCTTTTGAGTCAAATTTACTTTTAACACTAATCTCTCGATTCTTTGTTATCTTTCAAGAGCAAAACTGTTTTAAGAGTAAACCAATTATCATCGCAATTCAATACGACAAACCCACCGTATTTCTGTGCCGTTTTCTTTATTGCATTTAAACCAAACCCGTGGTTTTCACGGTCAGATTTCGTAGTTTTGATCGCATTATCCTTAATTTCCACTTTTTTAAGAACGGTATTCTTTACAGTAAGTGTCAACCTTTCGGCGTCATCATTCGCTGAAACCGAGATTTCTGCATCTGTGCTGCCGTCAGCACCGCTGATCGCATTATCAATTGCATTTGAAAGAATTGTGCATAAATCTATATTAGCAATTGAATTCTGAGGTATCCTGCCTTCAAAATCAAGCCTGATACTTTTTCTTTCGGCTGTCACAGCTTTGTCTGTCAGAATAGCATCCGCCAGAAAATTACCCGTCATAAACCTGCTGTATGTCGTAGCCAGAGAATCATTCATTCCACTTATGTACTCTTTGGCCGTTTCAACTTCATCTTTGTTCAGTAAAGCGTTAATCGCAAACATATTGTTACGGTAATCGTGTCTGAACTCGTGTAAGCTTCGGTTTTTCTCCACAACTTCCTCATAATGGCGAAGTTGGCTTTCAAGTAACTTGTCCGAAGCTTTTCTAAGTTGTACCTCTTTTGAATACCTCAGAGCAACCGACATAATACAGATAACAACCATTGCTGAAGACACGAGTCTTAAAACGCTTGCAATCTCAACGAAATAATCAGAATCTGATAAAGATGACACATCATAAAAAGCTGCAAGATCAGCGACAAAAATAACAATATAAATCAACGTTGGAATTTTATCAAGAAAGTGATACGGAATCAAATCTTTTATTCTCTTACTTAATACTAAAACTACGGCTATAGTGACTACATATACCAGACAATACAACAATCTGTACACCAAAAGTTCTCTTACGGTAACCAGCGACCATATGCTGAAAACGATAAAGTCAAATGTCGAACAGAGTACTATGCCGAATTTCAAAAAAGTAAAACGTTTTGAACGGTTAAAAATCAAATACGGAAATAACGCTGTCAGACAAAGAGTAGACAATTCCGCAATCAAATCAATCATTTCACCATCAGAAATAAGACAGCCGAAAACTACATTCATCAAAACAACTGCAACGCATACAACAACCGTTACACCCACTCTTTTCCTTTTCAGCTCATAACCGAATATTCTTTTCAGTAAAAGAACAGTAACTGTAAGACTTAATAAAATCTGAGCAGGATTTAAAATACAATATAAAATCATCCTAACACCCTTCACCCACAAACAGTAGAATAACGTTTACAAAAGTCACTGTATCTTCTTCTGCTCATTTCAAGTTTATCACCATTCTGCATTATAACATAGGTGTTTCTGAATGATTTTACTTTTTTCAAATTAACCATATAAGATCTGTGAATTCTGAAAAAAGCTGAGTAACCTGACAAATAGTCCTCAAAATAGTCCATCGTCTTATGGCAGGTTATCTCTTTTTTATCAAGTATAAAACTGGTCGTCTTGTGTTCAACTTTAAGGTAATGTATATCATCAGCATCGATGTAATATGTTTCCCCGTCAGTTTTAATAACAACCTTCGGATTAAGATTAGTTATCACAAACAGATCATCCAGAACCTTATAAAGCTTCTCTTTTATCATCGGTTTAACAAGGAATCTGAACGCTCTGACCTCAAAGGCTTCGTACACGATTTCAGGGTAAGCCGTAATAAACACTATACGCTTTTTATCGCCGTACTTTTCAGCGATTTTTCCGGCAAAATCAAGACCGTTTATACCTTCCATTTTATAGTCAAGAAAAAATATATCAAATTCATCGATGTGATCAATCAGAGTTTCATAATTAGTAAATTTTTTTACATTCAACATTACGTCACGATCAAAAATATAGGAATCAATCATATCCGTTAATTCATTGAGAAACGCAATATCATTGTCACATACCGCAATTTTCATTGTATCCCCTCCGTCAAATACTCATATAATTATACAATAATTGATAGAAGTTTACAATATTATATTAACAATCGCTTGTGCCGTTCATACCCATTTAAGTGCCACACATTCCTTTTGGAGTGAAATAGTTTTCAGAGAGTTTATCTTTCGCAATCTAAAGGATAATTAAATGACAGGTACGACAACAGAATTTCCTGTATTGATTTTAACCTTGCAAAATGCTATAATTTCTATGTAACAGATGTATGAAAGCAGGAATACTTATGAAACCATTTATCAGCGTTATTGTGACTGTTTACAATCTTGAAAAGTATATCACGGATTGCCTTGACTCATTAAAAAAACAGACTTATGATAATTTTGAGGTTGTTATTGTCAATGACGGCAGCAAGGATGCTAGTGCTGCTATCGTCGAAGAATATATAAGTAAAAATCAACTGAATAACTATCATCTTCATACGAAAGAAAACAACGGCATTTCTTCCACCAGAAATTACGGCGTGAATAAATCAAAGGGAGACTGGCTATTCTTCCTTGACGGTGACGATTGGCTTGAGCCAAATGCTTTAAGTATTCTTGCGGAATCAGCTTTAAAAAACAACTCTGACCTTGTAATCGGTGGATATCAGGCAGTTGATGATACTACAAAAAATACTGAAGTATGGAGTGATTATCCTAAGGAATACGGTATCCTCCCTCAGGATTTTGACGGTATACACTCCTTCGGTTTTTGTTGGGGAAGACTTTATAAAAAGTCAATTATAACGGAATACAACATACGTTTTGATGAACGTATTCCTTATGCCGAAGACAATGCGTGGAATTTTGATTACAACAGGCACGTCAAGAGTTACTCCTGCTCGAATAAGATTATTTATAATTACCGTATAAACCGTGGCGGAGCCTTAACCACAAAGCTCATCACACCGCAGATGAAATATCACGTATGGGAACATATGGAAAAATTCATCAAAACCTATGATGAAACCGACCTTGCACAAGCAATCAGGACTAACCCCGGACTCAATAGGGTGTTTTGGAGAGTTGTTTCTACTGCAATTATCAACGATATTCTTGACAAAAAAACTGACCTTGCAAAAGAGAAACGGAAAATGTATCTCACTCAGGTTTCCGCCAATTCATTCAATGCAAGAAGCAAAAAAGATAAGTTTTTCCTGATTATTTTCAAAAAATCATTTTTACTTCTCCGCATATTCGTTTTGATTTATTATAACAACTTTGAAAAAATCAGAAACAGCAGATTTCTGAAAAACATTTCAAAGGCTGAATAGTAGATATATTTAAGGGGAGCGAATCGCTCCCCTTTTTCAGTTCTTTTTAAGCATTGATAACAAGCTTTTACTTTCTTTAAACATAAACTTCGGATTCAGACCTTTCAGGAACAGAATATTGCTCTCTCTTATCGGCTTCAAAATAAAACCAAGAATAAAATTTGCAAACATTTGTGTGATAAAGGAAGCGACGGCAGCTCCCGTTGCACCCCATTCCGGAATCATAAAGAAATTCAGCACTATATTCAGAACTGCTCCTGAAAGATTGATAATCCACAGATATTTTTGTTTTTGCTCTGCAAGGATCCAGACATTACGAACTGAACCCATAAACGAAAACACAAAATACAAAGACAGAACACGTAAAACAGGAACTGTCGCCATATATTCATTACCGTACAGTATCATAACAATCCACTTTGCAAATACAACAAAAGCAATACTCTGAGCTATCGCAAGATAAGAAACCGTTCCGTAAAGCAAAGAAACACTTTTTTTGAACGCTGCCTCATTTTCTTTTTTATTCTGTAGAATCTGAGGTCTGAAAGAGTCGATTATCGCGGTAAAAACAAACTGCGTTACCGATGCGCAGGTTATAGCTGCGGCATAAAAACCGTTTTCTGCTTTGCCTATCAGAGAAGTCAGCATAACATGGTCTGTATTCTGTATCACAACAAGCATCAGAGAAGCAAGGATATAATGTTTGCCTCTTGAAAAAAGACCTTTAGCTGTATCAAAAGAAAATGTCAGCTTAGCATTACCGAGTTTTTTAAATATTATTATAAGGCTTATGCCGATCAGTCCGTAGTCTATTGCGTTTGTAAGTGCAAACCAATAGACGCTTTTATTTGTAACGAGTAAAAAAATTCTGTAAACTGCAACGACAACATAAACCACGAGCATAACTATCGAGGAATACTTTGCGAGCAACTTGTACTGAAACCAGAACTGTGCCATTTCAAAAGCACAGCAGAACAACGAAATACTGTAAAGCATACAGACTATAACCGTTTCCTTTTCGTCACCGTTAACACTTAAAACAAAAGCTGACACAAGTCCGAAGCTGAACAGAGCAGAAACGAGATTCATCACAATTCCCGTTCCCATTATCTCTCCCTCTTTTTCGGGATGACGTACATATTCATTAACAAGAGAAGAGTCAAAGCCAAGTTTCGTGATCGGTAAAACAAACGCAAAAATCGATGCCGCATAGTTAATCAGACCGTAATTTGACGGACCGAGATACCTTGCACAGAGCATACCTATAATGAGCTGCAACAAGGATTGCAACACTTTACAGATAATTATCCACTTTGCATTGTTAAAAATCAGTTTAAAATTCATAGACTCCCCTACCAATATAACAGCATTTAAACAGTACCGTTTGACGGCACTCTTTAAGTGCTGTTATTATACTCCAACACAGCCTCCCCGAAGGGAGGCCGTGCCATTTTAGGAATTATAAAACAATCTGGCCAAGTTCATTGAATGTATATGTCATCTTCAATGAATAACCGTTTGTTTCCCAGACATAGAACTTCTGGTTTGTGATGAGCTTTCCGCCCCAGTCTACAAAGTAGAAGTAGCCGTCAAGCTCGATAAGACCGTATGTACCTGTCTTACCATTGTCGTAATAGTAGAATTTTCCGTCCTTTTCAACGATACCGTTGAGCATCTTACCATCTGCACCAAACTCATAGTTGCCGATGGGAAGATCGCAGTAAGTAGTATCAACATACTGCTTACCTGTCTTGATTACGCCACCCCAGTATGAGTAGTAGTAATCACCGTCGATTTCGATAAGTCCGCAAGGACCTGTCTTACCGTTCTGATAGTAGTAAAGCTGACCGTTTACTTCGTGAAGACCTGTATATGCTGCATATTCATCCTTGAAGAGGTAACCTGAATATGTGCCGTTCTTCTGAGCATAACCCTTATGGTCGAAGTAGTAGTATGTTCCGTCGATATTCTGGATACCTGCAAGACCTTCTCCGTCCTTTGCATAAGCATAGCCGTTTCTGTCTGTGTAAAATCCGTCAGGAACTTCATGTGTCTTATCGCAGACACCGTTTTCGTCGAAGTAATACCAGTTGCGATACTTATAGTTTTCATAAAGCATCTGATATCCGCCTTCTACGCGGTAACCCTGATCAAAGAAGTACTCATTACCGTCGATTGTCTGCCAACCGTTCTTGTAGTAGTCAGGACCGTAGTAATAACGTGTACCGTAAAGAGTCTTAGCCCAGAAGCCCTTAACCATCTTACCTGACTCGTCAAATTCATAAGTGATTTCATCAGTATAAGCGTAAGTGCCTGTTACTGCAGCTGTTGTTGTCTCATCGAAAAGATACCATATGCCGTCGACATATTGCCAGCCTGTCTGAGCTGCACCGTTAACAAGGTAGTGTGTACCGTTTTCATCAGTATAGATACCTGTTGATGACTTGGTGTCACCGCAAGCACAAGTGAGTTTACCGTCAACGATCTTGTAGTCGTGGCCTGTAGCCTTGATAGTTTCGCCCCATTCAACTACCGAATCACAGACTGCACAGTATGTTCTTCCTGTGTAACCGTCCTGTGTACAAGTAGCATCAGTATCAGCAATAGCTTCTGCTGTATGAACGTGATAGGAACCCTTTGCTGCATGATAATCGGCATCCATATTATAATAGTGTGTATATGCCTCAGTGTCAACCTGAATGTCGCCTGAGAAGAAAGATGTTGAGTCATCTGTAAATGTTACGAGACCCTTTGCAAGATATACACGAAGTTCTCTTGCATCGATATGGCCGTTCGTCCACATATATGCCGGAGTTTGGCTCTCATGACCTGCATATGTATGAGTAAGTGACTCCCAAATTCTTACGGGAATGCTGACAATTACATTGTTTGTAGCATCAACCTTTTCACCGTTTCGTGTAATTGTAAGAACAACTGTGTTTTCAGCATCCTGAGCCGCTGTTGATGAGTAAGTAACATCAAAGCCGTTTGCAACCACCATATGGTCAAGTTCAAACTCATTGATACTGTTAACATCGATAACTGCTTCAATCTTATCAATATCTGCAATGCTGTCACTCTTGAGATCTACCCAATAAACAGAACCTGAAAGAAGTCTGTCAAGAGAAGCATCACGGGCAACAAGTTCAACAGTTCTGAGTGATGAACCTGCACTAACATTAACTTCACGAATCATAGTCTTAACATTGCCGCTGTTATCAGCAATTTCAAACTTGATTCTGTGATATCCGTCTGCAAGTTCAACATCTTCTGAGGTCATAACTCCGTTTGCATAGTTGGTTTTAACAAGATTTCCGTCGATGTAAATCTTAGCTGTTTTACCATTGATACCCGAATAGTTTGACTTGGTTGTGTTATCTGCAACGTTTGCACTGAAAATAACATTCTTTTCTGTAAGATTTAAAACCTCACCGTAATTCATTGCTTTCTCAGAGGACACGCCGCTAGCAATAACATTGCTGAATACAGGACGTTCACGGTCTGCAACAGCATCTGAATAGTCTACTGTGATATCGTCGATGTAGTATACAAAATTACCGTGTTGGTCAGCGAAGTTAATTGTATCTGCACCAAATACACAATACATCTTGATAAAGAAATTACGCTTGTAAGCCTGAGAAAGGTTAGGCTCATCCTTGATATACAAATCATTTGTAAAGCTGGAGAGATCAACTGTCACATACTGCCAGCCCGACTCTTCCATATTAGTTCCCCAGTAAGGAGTATAGATATATTCACCGTTATCGTCCATACCGTCAACAGTTCTTCTTGCAGGAGTAGTACCGTTGTAGTAAACCGTATTAACCGTGATCTCTGTTGTCATAGCATCTTCAGGGATATAAACCCAGAAACCGAGAGTCTGAGCACCCTTGATTGAAACGGGATCGCCTGCCCATGACATCGACATAGCGATATAGCCTGCTGTTGAGCTACCCGAACCTGTTGATTGTGAGAAATCACAGTTGAAAGCAAGAGCCTGATTTCCGTTATGAACTCGTCCGGTTTCTCCGTTAACAATGTAAACCTCGCCTTGCTCATTGTTAGCAATGTCACTTTCATGCGTTCTGACAATCCAGTTATCGGTGTCAGCACCTGCTGTTCCGCTTTCAAAGTCAAATATGACCTCAGAACCCTTACCGTACTTAACTGCTACTGTTGCAGTAACAGAAGTATCGATAGCAAGAGTTGCTGTAAGAGTTGTTGCTGTAACTCCGCTTGAAGCATCAGTAGCGGTAATCTTAAGTCCGTCTATCGTAGCTGAAGCCGCATCAGCAAGACTGAGAGTGATATCGCCTGCCTTATAAGCAACTTCGTTAACTCCGTAGAGAGCAGTTACCTTAACATCAACAGTTTCACCGTAAGGAACAGTAAGCTGTTCGCGACCGAAAGTGATGCTGTCAGGAACAACAACGTTAACTGTTGTCTCACCAACTACTGCACCGTCAACTACCATCTGAATAACAGCTGCACCAACTTTGTCTGATGAAACAAACTTGTCACCTTCGATTGTGCCGTAAGCTGCATCCTTAACCTGATATGTTGCATTTTCAGGAATCTCAGCAACACCGCCTACTGCATCAACACCCTTTGCAGAAAGAGTTACTGTTGAACCGGGTGTAACATATTCGTTATCTGCCGAAACGATTGCGTGGTCGAAAGTACCGTCAGCAGCAGCCGTTGAAACAAACATCAATGTGTTTGAAACTGAACGCTCTGTACCGCTGCTCGGGCTGTTTACAACCTCAAGAGTATCTGAACCCTCTGCCTTTGAACAATAAGTTGCAGATGCACCACCGTCAAGGTGAAGAGCTTCAATACAACCCATCTCAAGCATAACCTCAGCCTGCTCCTGAACTGTAAGTCCGTCTGATTTCGGAGCCTGGTTACCGTCAGCAGTCATAATTATTACCTTGCCGTCAGCTGTAAGACCGATTGTCTGACGGGGATACTTCTTAGACTGATCAAGACCTGAACAGATTGCGCCGTCCTTAACAAGGTGGATATAACCACCGATAGCCTCTGCGATCTGACCCTTATAAGATGAATACTCACCCTTAGCACCGATCATAGCTGTACCATCTTTAAGGATAGCAAAGAAGGGATATGCGTTACCCTGTGATTCAGTTGTAACATCATTACCTTCCATTACGAAAGCACCTGTCGGTTTACCTGTAGAAGTGTTGTAATATGATGCGTTGATAGCAACAACAACACTATACGGTTCCTCGTGCTTTGCCTCAGCTGCAGCAACCTGATCAGTTGTCTTCTGCATACCGAGGACTTCATTCTGGTTGTCCATGTAGTTAGCATAGATATTAACTGTATCCACAGTCGTATCCGCTTCTGCCACGAACATTTCAACGCGGTTGTTGTTCTTATCATAAACAACAATCTTGCGCTGAGTTATACCGGGGGCAAGAGTTGACCTGTCATCTGAAATGACGGTCATTTCTTCAGGAACTCCGCTGCCAAATGCGTTGGAAGCGAAGACTGACATCGGGAGTATTGAAACAATCATCAATACAGCCAATGCCGCTGAAAGAAACCTTTTCATTGTACATCCTCCTAAAAATTTTTTAATATTTCAAACGCTTAGCGCGCAAAATATTCAAAGTTTATCAGGTTCCGTTGTCTGCTGAACAAACGGTAACGCAAGAACAAAATATGCCATATAACCTGCTTCCGAGCGTAGTGATGAATTGTAGAATGTAAGTATCACACACATAACGGACATTATCATCGCCATCTGACAGAAAAATTCATTACCTTTTTTCAGTCTTCGTTTTTTGTGTGCAAGTACAAAACACACAACGAAAAACAGAAGAAAGACAGTCAGACCGAGGTAACCTGTCTCCAGGAAAAGAAATGCGCTTGAAAACCATGTGTAATTCAGGAACGAGTGTTCCCTGAAAAACGTGCTGTTACATATCGCAAAAGCAGAAGTATCACAGTTTCCCAGTCCTAAGCCGAATATCTTTTCGATCGGCTCGGTAAGATAAAACTTACTTAAGGTAGGCAATGCCGTAAATCTGCCGAGATCCCTTGATGATGAATAGTTTGAAGAAAAAATGAGATCCAGAAGATTTTCAAAATCAAGTGATCTGTTTTCACCAAAAACCTCTACCAATATGGAGCTGCCGAGCATTATCAGAAACGCAGAAAAGATATATACCAAAACTTTGCGCCACGAAAACTTTGTTACGACAGAAGCCATAACCACGATTATAATAAAAACAATAAAGAAAAACTTAAGTTCAGCCATTGCGGAAATAACCAGAATCACAGCACATTTTGAAAAGCAGCTAAGCATACTCTCTCTTTTGTTGAAGTAAGAAAGAACGGATCTCGTAGCCACTATCATAAAAAATACTATCAGCGAGCCGTTACATCCGCGTTCCACTCCGAAAATTCCGCCAAGATAATCCTGCTGAAGACCCATAACGAAAAACTGAAACAAGACTACCACAGCGTTTATCCAGAAAAGAAAATCAGTCAATTTCAGACAAAAACGTATATCTTCAACGGTAAAAAATACCGTGAAAGCTATAAACGCAACATAAAACCTGAAATTATTCCGTATGCCCCAAAGATAGTAGAACGGAGACTGAAAATTAAACAGATACACCGTCAATGTCAGCAGAAAGAACGCCAACATAATTGTAAGTAACGGAGTAATTTCACGCTTTATAAAAGCCTTTCTGACAAACAGAAGTGAAAATAGAATACCGACCCATGCCACGTCAATTATATATTTGACAAAAGAAGGCAAATTCAAAGTGTCCTGCAGAAAAGAAAGCAGGAAAGGCATTATGAAAATTGTATATGTAAGAAATTCCGGAAAGGTCCGCTTTTGAATAAGCAACCTGTTATTTTCAATTTTCATATATTATCTCCAAAAAGCGATTATATTGATAATTTAAGAAGAATCCGACAAAGAAAATACAGCTTTAACCTGACACACAGATAAAACAGTCGCAGCGGCAAGCTCTCAAGTTTCAGTACGTCAGAATTTATTGAGCTGTGCATTTCTGTGCTTGAAAATATCTCATTAAGCATTTCATTTTTCTCTTTAGCAGAAAAATTACCTGTGCATATCTGCTTCATTCCTCCGAAGGCGTAGATGTGATACCTTGCTCTGATATAGTCTCACCTTAATTTTCAAAAATGTCCTTGTGCAGTTTTGCAACCGTATCCCAATTATAATCCGCTACAACTTCCTCGCTGTCAGCAATCGCAAAACCGCCACCGTTAAGAATTTTATCCACT
>JAGBFD010000151.1 GCA_017936645.1 Clostridia bacterium | reverse complement strand
GTGCAGGTATCCGTGCTATTATGATTACCGGTGACCATATCGACACAGCTGTTGCGATTGCGTCGGAGTTAGGTATCCTTGATGATCCTTCACAGGCTATTATGGGTCAGGAACTTGATAAGTTCAGCGATGAAGAGCTTGATAAGGTTATCGATAAATACAGTGTCTATGCACGTGTTCAGCCTGAACACAAGGTTCGTATTGTCAACGCATGGAAGAATCGCGGTAAAGTAACAGCGATGACAGGTGACGGTGTAAATGATGCTCCGAGCATCAAGTCCGCTGATATCGGAATTGGTATGGGTATCACGGGTACGGACGTTACCAAGAATGTTGCTGATATGATTCTTGCTGATGACAACTTTGCTACTATTGTTGCCGCTGTAGGTGAGGGCAGAAAGATTTACGCTAACATCAGAAAAGCTATTCAGTTCCTTCTTTCTTCCAATCTTGCTGAAGTTGTAAGCGTGTTTGTAGCTACAATTCTCGGCTTTACAATCCTTAAACCTGTTCATATGCTGTGGATTAACCTTATTACAGACAGCCTTCCGGCACTTGCACTTGGTATGGAACATGGTGAAGCAGATGCTATGAAGAAAGCACCTCGTGATCCTAAAGCAGGTATCTTTGCGGGCGGCGTAGGTTTTGATGTTGCATATCAGGGCGTGTTTGTTGCCGTTCTTACTATTGCATCTTATTTCATAGGACATTTCATCGAAACAGGTAATTGGGCATTCAATATTGAAAGCAGTCACGGAATGACAATGGCATTCCTCACCATGAGCCTTGCTGAGATTTTCCAAAGCTTCAATATGCGTTCACAGCGCGGTAGTATATTTATGCTTAATAAGCAGAACAAATGGTTGCTTGGTGCGGCTGCACTTGCACTTGTTCTTACTACTGTTGTTATTGAAATTGAACCACTTGCAAAAGCATTTGAGTTTGTTACAATCGGTTGGCAGGAGTACGCTATTGCATTCAGCCTCGGACTTTCAATAATTCCTCTTGTTGAGATTGTGAAGTTCTTCCAGCGATTAGTTGCAAAACTTAAAAATAAATAATTTCAAAGAAGAGATGTTTTATAGCATCTCTTCTTTTAATTCTGATGCGAAAATTATCAACATATAGAAAAATAATCATTGACATATAGACAATATTAATATATAATACTGTTCTGTAGGCACTATTTCAGATAAGGCATAATGGTGTCGTAAATCGGATAATCCGAAAATTTTCACGTTTTGAAACGGAGGTTAGAAAGATGAAGAGAACATATCAGCCCAAGAAGCGTCACAGAAAGATGGAACACGGTTTCCGTAAAAGAATGGCTGACAGAAACGGCCGCAAGGTTCTTGCTCGCAGAAGAGCTAAGGGCAGAAAGCAGTTGACTTACTAATTCTAATTTTAGGGTTGTACCCACCGTTGAACGGATTTGATCTTTTTGCCCGATATGAATTTTGAAGTATTAAAGCAAAATAGCGATTTCCGAAGGGCTTACGGCAGAGGAAAATCATACTCTGATCCTGCGTTGGTTACTTATATTTTAAAGAATAACCGCGCGGGAATTTGCCGTATGGGTATCACCACGAGTAAGAAAATTGGAAATGCGGTTGAAAGAAACCGTTGCCGTCGTATCATACGTGCGGCATTTCATGATGTATCTCCGCTTCTTAACGGAGGTTATGATTTCGTTTTTGTAGCCCGGACAAGGACGGTAAAAATGAAAAGCACCGATATTAAAAGAATTATGCTTCAGCACTTAAAGAAGGCCGGTGTGATAAAACAATGAAAAATTGCCTTATCAGTATCATCAGGTTTTATCAAAGACGTATATCACCGCACTTGCCGGATATGTGCAGGTATTATCCTACGTGTTCGCACTATGCAGTTGAAGCGATTGAGGTGCACGGAGCTTTTAAGGGCTCATTTATGACTGTATTGAGATTGCTAAGGTGCAATCAGCTGTTTAAGGGAGGATATGACCCGGTTCCTCCCAAAAAAGAGAAGGGTCGGAAAACTTAAAGGGGTTTGAGTGCTGTGTCCAATTTTGTGTCAGCTATCTATGAATTTTTATATGATGTAATTAGTCCGATTTTCGGATATGTAATGCTGTTTTTCTACAGCATTGTTGATGGTTTTGGCGCAAGCTATGGTTTTGCGATCATACTGTTTACCATTTTTGCACGTATGATTATGATGCCTACTACCATCAATCAGCAAAAGGGAATGGCTAAGCAGCAGCGTCTGGCTCCCAAAATAAGACGAATCCAGGAAAAATATGCAGGAGATACTCAGAAGATTCAGCAGGAAACTCAGAATCTTTACGCACGAGAGGGTTATAATCCGATGTCAGCAGGCTGTTTGCCTTTGTTGATTCAGATGCCGTTCATTATCGGTCTTTTCGGAGTTCTTTATAATCCTTTGCGTTATGCTATCGGTCTTGATAAGGTTGCTGCAGAAGCTCTTATTGATTCATTCGTTAACATGGCGGAAAAAACTGGACTTGATATCGGTAAGACTGCTATGTACTATCCGCTTTATTTGCTCGAACACTTTAATGACTTTGTTCAATATCTTTCAGGTCAGAGTGTTGAAGGTGTTTCAGCTGAAGCAATGCAGAAGGTTTCTAGTTTCGTGGAAAACAACCGATTTGTTTTCTTCGGTTTCCAGCTTGGTGTTAAACCTGATTTTAAGTCAAAATATGCTCTGATTCCGATTTTGTCAGGTCTTACATCTCTTGCAAGTGCATTTATCACTCAGTTGCAGCAGAAAAAATCAAATCCTGCAGCTAAAGCACCCGGTGCGGGTTGTACTATGCTTATGATGCCTGCTATGTCTATATGGTTTACAACTATGTTCCCGACAGGTATCGGTATTTATTGGATTGTTTCCAATATTTTTGCAATGGTTCAGTCAGTAGTGATGAGAAAAATCTTTTCCCCACAGAAAAATGTCGCCAAAGACATGGTTAAAGAAACGATCGAAAGACGTTCGAGAGAAGAAAGTGTTAAGCGAATTAACAAATAATTCAGAAAACAGACACAATTTTATGTGTTATTTAATTGTATAATTTTACAGGTGGTGAACCTCTTGATTAAAGAAGCATTCGGTAAAGGTGCTACTAACGAAGAAGCTATAGAAGCTGCTAAAAAAGAACTTAATGCTCCTTGGGACGCAGATGTCAGCGTGGAGCTTATAAGAATGGCAAAGAAAAAGACGTTAGGTCTTTTTGGCGGTTCTCTTGCAGAAGCAAGAGCATATTATGAAATTCCTGATGAGGTCAAAGCTGCTCCTAAAAAGCAGGTGAAAGAACCGAAGGCTAAGCCTCAGCAGAAACCTGTTAAAAAACAGGAAGAACCAAAAGTTGAAGTAAAACCTGAAAAGCAGGAAGCTCCTTCTAAGGAAATGTATTCCGGTGAAGCTTCAAAGAAAGCAGAAAAGTATATTCGTTCTATTCTTGAAGGAATGGGTGTAGGCGAAATCGAGATTTCAGTTTCTGAAGATGATGAAGGTGTTGTGGCTCAGCTTGATTGCGGTAATGATTACGGCTACATAATAGGTCGTAGAGGTGAGACACTTGATGCTATTCAGTATCTTACGTGACTTGTTATCAACAAAGGTAATGACGGATATAAAAGAGTATCTATCAATGCAGGTAACTACAGAGAGAAAAGAGAGGAAACTCTCCGCGAACTTGCTAAGAAAAATGCATCAAGAGTTAAAAAATACGGTAGAAATGTAACGCTTGATCCTATGAATCCGTACGAACGAAGAATCATTCATACGACTATACAGGAAATTGAGGGTGTTGATTCACATTCTGTTGGTTCAGAAAGTGACAGAAGAGTTGTGATTACTCTTGCAGAAGGATTTAAAGCAACAAATCCGGGACACAGGGGTTCTCGCAGAAATGATTACAGAAGAAATAATTCTTCAAATAAATCTTCGGTTGCTTCTCAACCTACACGTGCTCCGCGTTCAGATTCCGCAGGCACAAATCTTTACGGTAAGATTGAGCCTAAAAACTAAGAGGAATATTTTTGAATCTGAAGCGAACAATAGTTTGGATTGTTCGCTTCAGGATTTTTAGATTACACTTTTACACTTCAAAGTTAAAAAGGGTGATATTAAATGTCAGATAATAAAAGAAACAACTTAGAATTCGACGATTATGCTGAATTTAATAAAAAGTATGGCCATTATTCAGATTACAACTCATCATCAAGCGACCAAGAAATGGAGTTTGAGGATATTACGTCTTACAGCGATGGAAATGCTGATTTTTATATGCAGCCACGTCAGGATGATAGTGAAGTTGAGATTGCTTATGGTTCCGAACCAGAGACGAATAATATGATGGAAAAGAAAAATAAAAAGAAGAGTCAAGGTAATTTCTTTACACGTAACAGAGGTAAGAATATAAAAATAATCGCTCTTTCGCTTGTTATTGTACTTTTATTAGTATCAGGCGGAGGTTTAGCTTGGTTCTATTTTTATTATTTTTCTGACGGAACATATGACGATGAGGGCCTTAATTACAACGATCCGTTCGCTGAACAGGAGATTTATGAAGACGATCATAATTGGCAGGCTATGGGTGACGTAGATGCTAATTCTCTTAATGATTTTCTCTATTCCTGGGCTAACAATGGCGGTGAAAAAATGTACAGTAAGAACGTTATCAATGTTTTACTGTGCGGTGTTGACAGTGAAACAGGTAAGTCTGATGACGGACGTTCTGATATAATGATGTTGGTTTCTATTAATAAGAAAACCAAAACTATTACAATGGTTTCCTTGTTAAGAGACAGTTGGACTTATATGTCGCTTCCGCGTGAAAACGGTACGTATTATGACCATTACTTTAAGCTTAATTCGGCATATCGTTATGGCGGACCTACAACTTTGCTCAATACAATTGAAAACAACTATAAGATTGAAATAGACGAGTTTATAGCAGTTGACTTTGTATCGTTCCCGAAGTTGATTGATGCTCTTGGCGGTGTTACTGTTGAAGTGCAGGACTACGAAGCGAATTATATCAGAAGAACATCTTCACAAAAAGACTTCCCTAAAGGTACTGCTACACTAAATGGTAAACAGGCTTTAATCTACAGCCGTATCAGAAAGTGTGATGCTGATAGTGATATCAGCCGTACGAGAAGACAGCGTTCAGTTATCAAAGGTTTGATCAACAGTGCTAAGGAGGCTACTAACGGTCAGCTTCTTAATGCATTCAAGCAGGTTTCGCCTTATCTCAGGACAGGGTATAATCAGTCTGAGGTTATGAAGCTAATTGCTCAGGCATATACGAATGGTTGGATGGATTACGAGATGGTCGAAATCGTCTTACCGAGTGAGGATTATGTTGACAGAGCTTCAACGAAGATCAACGGACAGTGGGCTTGGATTGTCGACTATGCATATTGTGCACAAAAACTTCAGAAGGCACTTTACGGTGAAACAAACATTATTCTTGATGAAAACAGAAATAGTGTTCTTGATTTGGTTGTTAATCGTAATCAAAGCAGCAGTAATGGCGGAAGTAGTAGCTCGGGAAGTAGTTCAGGCAACAGTTCCGGATCTGATTATGATTCGGGTTCTCAGGATGAGTACACATCTGATAATTATGATTCTGACTATACAGAAAATTCAGGAACGCAGGATCAGGGTGAAGATAACAGACCGACTCTTTTTCCACCGTCAATTTCTGATAAATTGCCTTCGTTAACACTTCCGGATTTTGGAAATGATAACGGAAACGACGATTCAGAAAGTGGTTCGGATGGCGGCTCGGATTCTGATCCGACCCGTGATACGGAAGAATAAAATCTTTTGAGCTCTTTGCTTTTTGCAGAGAGCTTATTTTTTATGTTTTTAATCTTGTTTTATTTGTGATATTGTTGTAAAATCTATTTATTAAACATTCGGAGATTATTATGACTGTTTTAAATATTCAGAATTTATCGTTCTGGTTCGGTGAACGAGAATTGTTTTCAAAAGTAAATTTTGATATTAATGATAAGGAGAAAGTCGGCTTTGTTGGAGCTAACGGTGTGGGAAAAACTACTATGTTTAATCTGATCCGTGGTGAACTTGAGCCCACTGAAGGTGACGTTGTTAAGGCTAAAGATATTAAAATAGGCTATATGGAACAGCACACCTGCTCAGAAAAAGGTCGTACTTTACTTGAGGAAATACTTAGTGTTTTTGAACATCTTTCGGATCTTGAAATGCAGATCGAGTCAGTAAATCTTAACCTTATGAACGGTGTAGGTAATGCTGAAGAAAATATAAAAATTCAGGATGAGCTTACGATCCGATTTCAGAATGAAGGTGGTCTTACATACAGAAGTCGGGCAAGAAGTGCTTTGTTAGGCCTTGGGTTTGAAGAAAAAGACTTCGAGATGACAACTGACAAATTAAGTGGGGGTCAACGCTCAAAGGTTGCTTTAGCTAAGCTGCTTCTTTCACAAAGCAATTTTCTTTTGCTTGACGAACCTACTAATCATCTTGATATTAAATCTGTTGAGTGGCTTGAAAACTTTCTTAAGAACTACAATGGTGCTGTTTTTGTAATATCCCATGACAGATATTTTCTTGATAAGATTACTGACAAGACTGTTGAGCTTGAAAGCAGAAAGGTAAGATGTTATAAAGGGAATTACTCTGAATTTCTTATAAAAAAGAAAGCTGAACAAAAAGCTATCGAGGAAAAGTATGAGTGTGATCTCAAAGAGATTGAACGTTTAGAAGGGATAGTAGCTCAACAAAGACAGTGGAATCGCGAAAAGAACATTAAAACTGCTGAAAGTAAAATTAAGGTTATTGAAAGAATAAAGGAACAGCTTGTCATACCGGACAGTAAAGTAGAACGCATCCGTGTATCGTTTGAACCTAGATTTGTAAGCGGTAATGATGTAATAATTGCAGAATCGTTATCTAAATCTTTTGGTGAAAAGGTTATTTTTAAAGACGTAAGCCTGCACCTGACACGTGGAGAAAAAGTGTTTTTATTAGGAGATAACGGTTGCGGTAAGACTACATTGCTGAAAACACTTATGGGTGAATATAAACCTACTGACGGAAAGTTCCTTTTTGGTGAAAATGTTTCAAAAGGATATTTTGATCAAGTACAAGCAAAACTTGATCTGAACAAGACTGCGATTGAGGAAATATGGTCTGCTTATCCCCAGATGACTCAGACAACGATCAGAAGTGCACTTGCTGCATTTTTGTTCAAGGGTGATGATGTATTTAAATTAATGAGTGAGTTGAGTGGTGGAGAGCGTGCAAGGATAGCTTTGCTGAAATTAATGCTTGGCGGATATAACCTGTTGCTTCTTGACGAGCCAACCAATCATCTTGATACCTTTTCAAGAGAAGAGCTTGAAAATACCTTGATTGATTATAGTGGAACGATGTTGATAGTCTCACATGACAGATATTTTATCAATAAGTTGAGTTCACGTATCCTTGAGCTTAGTGATAAAGGATTGACGGAGTATCTTGGAAATTACGATTATTATATTGAGAAAAAAACTGCATCGTTGCAAAGCACTGTTGTGATTAAAGAAAAATCAACACCAAAAGTAAATGAATATAAATTAAAAAAAGAACAGGCTGCTGAGCAGAGAAAGCTAAAGACTCAGCTGAATAAAACTGAAGAAGCTATTGCACACATTGAAATGGAAATAGAAGAAGTAGAGAGTTTACTTAATTCATCTGAGGTGCAGAGTGATTATCAGAAACTGATCGAATATACAGAAAAACTCAGAAGCAAGAATGAAGAGCTTGAAGAGATGTATATTCTTTGGGAAGAAATACAAGAAAAAATTACTGATTAACAAATGGAGGTTACATTATGAAACTGGGTATTACTTTGTACAATTTTCACAGCATAATTGATACTTTTGACGATCTTGACAATGTTCTTTCAAAACTTTCTGAAATGGGTGTCGGAGTTGTTCAGGTTTCAGGTATAGGTAAACTGGATAACTACAAGGTTGCGGAGTATTGTAAGAAATATAATATGGAAGTTTGTCTTACACATGTTCCGATGGAAAGAATACTTAACGATACTGATGCTCTGATTGATGAGCATAAAGCACTTGGATGTAAGAATATTGGTCTTGGTTGGAGTCCGGAAGAATACAGATCAGTTGAGGGTATGAAAAAGTATATTGCTGATTTCACACCCGCAGCAAAGAAAATCAAAGACGCGGGTTTTCAGTACGCTTATCATAATCATCATTTTGAACTTGAACGTTATGACGGAAGAACGCAGCTTGATATAATGATTGAAGATACCGACCCTGATTTGTTTAATTTTATCCTTGACACACATTGGTTGCAGACAGGTGGAGTATATCCTCCGGACTATATAAGGAAAGTTAAGGGCAGAATGAACGTATGTCATTTCAAAGACTATAAGATAGAGAACGGAGAAAGAAAGTATGCTGAGATCGGCACCGGTAATCTTGATCTTGACGAGTGCTACAGAGCATGTGTGGAAAGCGGAGTAGAATATATTATTATCGAGCAGGATAGCTGTGATATTGATTTGTTTGAATCAGCACGTATCAGTTTTAATAATCTTAAGAAAATAGCTGAACGAAACTAAAAAAGCTTGACAAAATCAATTTAACGTGATAATATTATCCAAATCGTATATAAAGACTATGACGAAGAGTGTTCATTGTAGTTTGTGTCAGAGAGTCGGTGGATGGTGTGAACCGACAGATAATTACTTTGAGTCTGTAGCTTCTGAGTTGGAGGGAAGAAAGCTTTATGCAAGTAGAACCCTCTCGTAATGCTGCGTAAAAGCATAGGACTTATTGGAGTCTGAAGGTGGCACAGTGTTATGTGCAATTTGAGTGGTACCGCGGGTTAT
>JAGBFD010000150.1 GCA_017936645.1 Clostridia bacterium | reverse complement strand
GTGATAAATGCCATGAAAACAAAAGCTCTCCAGAAGGTGAAGCTCCTGAGCATCTCAACTGTTGAAAAATCACGGACTTCAAAAGCTTCTTTTTTTACGGATTTCTTCAGCTTGGCGGCAGGTAATACGGTATCCGGAGAAGGAAGTCGTAAAATGGTGGCGGCAAAGAAAATAACGATTGCAACTACTGCACCGAGAAGGACATAGGTTCTGCCCCAACCGACAGAGCTGCTTTCAAAAAGAACGCTGATTGTGTTACCCATCAAAAGTGTGCTCACTCCGAAGCCCATCATCAGGCATCCTGAACAGAAACCTTTTTTGTCAGGAAACCACGAACACACGGTTGAGACTACTACGTTGTACGAAATTCCGATGCCGCTGCCTGCTAATATCGCATATGTAAGAAAAATAAGGAACGGTGTATTACCGTCCAATAATCCTGTTGAGATAAAACCTGCACCGACGAGAAACCCTGAGATAAAAAGTGTTATTTTAGGACCGAGCTTTTTGCAGATGAGGCTGCCGAAGAAAGCTCCGAGGCAGAAAAAGCACATTGTAAGTGTAAAATTATTTGAAAGTACTGAATCTTCCCATCCGAAAGACTCTTTAAATGGTATTTTGAGGATCGACCATGCATAAAGAATTCCTGAAAACAGCATTGTAAAAACACCTGTTGCAAGGTAGAGCCAACGTTTATTAAGACTGCTCGTCACATTATTCCCCCTTTGAAATATGATGTAGTATAACATAAAAACTGAAACGTGTAAATATTCTGTTTCAGATAATTGCAGAATACATATATCGTAGAGTTAGTGTCGTTCACAAGACAAACGGCAGGGGATTTACCTCTGCCGTTGAGTTGCTATGTTATTTGAGTTTTTTTATAAGTTCATCTGTGTCTTCAAGACGGATTCTTTTTGATGCAATGTATGTTCTGCCTTCTCTTTTGTTGTCACGTGTGGAAATAACAATATCAGTATTGTCGAAAATTCCGTACGTCGAAGTTACAACCGTACCGTCGTCCAGAACTACGTTTCCGCAGTAGCCTGTATCTGCGTTTGCCGAATACTGGGGTTCTGTCTGACCTTTGAGGTATGTGTGTGCAAGCTTTATACGGTACTGACCTTCACGTCCGTTTTTGAGATCTTCGTAGGTGCCTACCCATGCTACCCAACCTTCGCTGCTCCACTTCTGAGTAGGAGTTTTTATTGCTCGGGGACCTCTTTCAATGGAACGGAAGGTGATAAAGAGTCTTCCGTCTTGTGTGTAATCTGCCTTGTGACGCTCACCGTTGAGTGCTGCAGGTGCTTCGACGGGACGGCTCCACGTCTTGCCTTCATCCTGAGAGAAGGAGAGCAGGGAGTTGATTTTCTTTGTATTGCTTCGTGAAATCAGGCAAAGTTCATCACCTTTACCGCCTTCAGAACGCACTACTTCAACTTCGCACATATTCGAACTTGCTTCGTAATCGCGATGTTCCGCAAAATACTTTTCGGGTTTACTCCAATGAGGTTTACCTTTTTCGTCAAAGGTGAGAATAGTTTTGAAATTGTTGAAATTTGGGTTGTGGAAAAAGCCCATCCATTTGTCAACAAATTTTCCGTTTTCCTTAAGTTGAGTCAGACTTGCAAGTGCAACTATAGGTATAATCGGGAAGTCGCTCTTTTTGTCGAAAACAAGGTCAAATTCGCTCCACGTTTCACCCTCATCTTCTGAGATTGAGTAGTTGAAACCACCACAGGTGGGTTCGTTAGGCCACTTAGGGTTGCCCGAGACCATAATTATCTTATCAGCAGTTTTTCCGTCTGTAAACTGCAAGCGGTAAACCGTAGGAGTTTCGCGTGAAGTTTCCCAGCTCTTAGGACTGTTTTTAAGACTCTCAGTCCAGGAACGACCACCGTCTGTGCTGATTTTAGTCATAACAGCACCTTTACCGTGTCCGGCGGGGTACATACAGAGAATGTTGCCGTTTTTGAGAAGAACCGCGTCGGGATGAGCCTGGTACGGCTTGGAATTGTCAACCGTTACGAGATCATAAAGATAGTCGTATTTTGAATCAAGTCCGTCAGGCTTTATACTCAGGTCGAGCTGCGGGATTGTGTAATCTTTACCTTCGGTCGGTTTGATTTTTCTGAATGCCGGGTCAAAAATATTTTTCATAGATATCACCCTTTTATGAAATGTATTACTTGATTATGTTATCACATTTTTTTGTGTTTGTCACCATATAACTGAATAAAATAATAAAATAAACATAAAATAAAACAGAAAGAAAAATATTTTAAAAAACACTTGACAAAATGAAAATGACAGTATATAATAGTCAAGCACTCAGACGAGTGCGGTACAGAATATCGCGGAGTGGAGCAGTTCGGTAGCTCGTCGGGCTCATAACCCGAAGGTCGTTGGTTCAAATCCGGCCTCCGCAACCAAAAATATCCGATACCCGTCAGGGTGTCGGATGTTTCTTTTTTGTAAGAAATATAAGCTTCGGGTTATGAGACCGATGAGCGTAGCTCGTTGGGTGAGGTTGCGACCGCCGCCGGTGGCGGATGAAGGGAGCATAACGAAGCGTAGCGGTCAAAAGTTGCCCGCGCTCCAAGCGGAAAGCAACTTTTGGGCACCGCAAGAGGCACGAAGTGATAACCCGAAGGTCGTTGGT
>JAGBFD010000149.1 GCA_017936645.1 Clostridia bacterium | reverse complement strand
GAGCATCATCCCGACGCTGATACACTCTGGGTTTGTCAGCTCGACGTAGGTAAGGAAGAAAACATTCAGATCGTTACAAGTGCACAGAACCTCAAGGTTGGTGACTATGTTCCTGCTGCTCTTCACAAGTCAGTTGTTGCAGGCGGTCACAAGATTGAAAAAGGTAAGCTCCGCGGTGTTGCAAGCCACGGTATGATGTGTTCTGTTGCAGAGCTCGGACTTACAGTTCATGATTTCCCGTACGCTATCGAAGACGGCATCTTCGTTCTCGGTGACGATTGCAAAAAGGAAGTCGGTATGGACATCCGTGAAGCAATCGGTCTTACAGATACAATCACAGAATTTGAAATCACATCAAACCGTCCCGACTGCCTTTCAGTCATCGGTCTTGCAAGAGAAGCTGCTGCTACATTCAAGACTGAACTCAAGGTAAACGAGCCTGTTGTAAAGCCGGGTCACGGTGATGTCAATGAAATACTCAAGGTTCAGATTGATGAGCCTTCAAAGTGCTACCGTTACGTCGGTGCAGTAGTTGAAAATGTTCGCGTTAAGCCCTCTCCCCTCTGGATGAGAGAAAGACTCCGTGCAAGCGGTGTCAGAGCAATCAACAATATCGTTGATATCACAAACTACGTTATGCTCGAATACGGTCAGCCGATGCACGCTTTCGACCTTCGTTACCTTGAGGGTAATCAGGTTATCGTAAGAAATGCAAAAGCAGGAGAAACAATCACTACTCTTGACGGTGAAGAAAGAGCACTTTCAGAAGAAATGCTCGTTATCGCTGATGCTAAGAAACCCGTTGCCGTTGCAGGTGTTATGGGTGGAGAATACAGCGGTATCATGGACGATACAACAACTATTGTTTTCGAATCCGCCTGCTTCAACGGTCCTTCAGTAAGAAGAACCGCAAAGGCTCTCGGTATGAGAACTGAAGCTTCTTCAAGATATGAAAAAGAACTTAATCCGCACTCTTGCCTTACCTGCCTTAACAGAGCACTTGAACTCATCCAGCTTCTTGATGCAGGTGACGTAGTAAACGGTGTAGTTGACTGCGACAAGGTTACAAAAGAGCAGACTGTTCTTGACTTTGAGCCTGATTGGGTAAACAGCTTTATCGGCATCGACGTTTCAGCTGATGAGCAGAAAAAGATGCTTGAGGCTATCGGCTTTGAAGTTAAAGACGGCAAGATTTATGTTCCGTATTTCAGAAACGACATTGAGCACAAGGCTGACGTTGCTGAAGAAATCGCAAGATTCTACGGCTATGCAAACATTCCCAACAGTCCCCTCCGCGGTGAAGCAAAGGCAAAGCTGACACCTGCTCAGGTACTCACTAAGCTTGTCGACTCAACTCTTCTTTCCTGCGGACTTACTGAAATCTGCACATACTCTTTCGTAAGCCCGAAAACTCTTGACAAGATCCGCATTCCTGAGGATAGTGACCTTCGTAAGCTCGTTGTCATCTCAAATCCGCTCGGTGAAGAAACAAGCGTAATGAGAACAACATCTATCCCCTCAATGCTTGAAGTTCTTGCAAGAAACTATAACAACCGTAACCTTGAAGCCGCACTCTATGAAATCTCAACAGAGTATATCAGCCGCGGTACAGAGGAGCTTCCGATTGAGAAGCAGTCAGCAGTTATCGGTATGTACGGCAAAAACGCTGATTTCTACACTCTCAAGGGTACAGTCGAAGAGCTTCTTTCAAAGGTTGGTCTTACAGATTACGATGTCGTTCCCGTAAACGATAACCCGACATTCCACCCGGGCCGCTGTGCAAAGCTCATCGCAGGAGATGAGGAACTCGCAATCCTCGGTGAAATCCATCCTGTAGTTAACGAAAACTACGGTTTCAACACAAGAGTATACGTTGCAAGCGTAAGTCTTGAGGTTATCGCTGAATTCAGAAACGCTAACAAGACATACACTCCGCTTCCGAAATTCCCGGCATCAACACGTGACCTCGCATTCGTCTGCGAAAAGGCTCTTACAGTTCTCACTCTTGAAAAAGCTATCAAGAAGGCTGTAGGTGCAATCCTTGAGGATATCACATTGTTTGATATTTACGAAGGTTCGCAGATTCCTGAGGGTATGAAGAGCGTTGCTTTCAATCTCAAGCTCCGTTCAAAAGATCACACTCTTAACGATGAAGAGGCTGATTCAGCTGTAAAACGTGCAATCAAGGCACTTGAAGAGCTCGGAATCACACTCAGAAGCTAAAAAATTTACATTAACTTAAAAAAATCCACTTGTTATATCCTGAAAGATAGTATATAATTATAACATAATCACTCGGAGGTGTTTTACTATGACAGATAAAACCATACAGTTCACAATCAGGGAGGACCATGAGCGTGAAATGAAGCAGACTCTAAGCATCGTGTACAACGCCCTGAATGAAAAAGGATACAACCCCGTAAGTCAGATAGTCGGTTATATTCTTTCAGAAGATCCGACTTATATCACTACGCACAACAACGCAAGAAGTCTTATCCGCAGAATTGACCGTGATGAGCTCCTTCAGTCCTTGGTTAAAAACTATCTTAAAGATTAAGAAAGGGAGATATTTCCTATGGCTAAAAAAGGTAACAAGTTCCTTGAGTATCGCGGAAAGCCCCTTGTTCGTTGCGGCAACACTATTTACTACGGCAATATGAACGATCCGTATGTAATTATGCTTCAGATCACGAGCACGAAGACTTTCAATGATATGGAGATTGCTGACAGAGTTCTCATTCAGCTTCTCAACACTGATCCCGACTGCCGTCCGAGAGAGCGCATCGTTAAAAAGAGTGAGAAAAAGGGTCTCTACAATGCAATGGACATCGGAACAATCTGGCTTGAAAGAGCACTTGAAAAAGGAACAGCTTAAAAGAATTAAACCTGTGTCAATGACACAGGTTTTTCTTTTTGTGAGATTGTTATCTGATTTCAATTCTGAACGGCTTTGCCGGTAAGCCTGCCTCGTTATAGAGATTGACTTCGTGATACGGAGTCCACGCAAATTCCACGCTGATTTGCTTTTTCTTTGACAAGCAGTTTGTTTTAAGTGTAAGAGTATTGCCGTCCACAGCACACGACTGTATTTTCACGGGACCGTCCTCTGTAATGATTCGCATAGCGTTGAGTGCTCCGCCGCTGATAAAAATCTCTTCACAGTCATTAAGATGAAGTACAATATTATTACCCAAAAGCTCTGCTGTGTCAGCATACGGTGCATCACAGACAACATCCTCACCGTAAACTTTGCCGAGGGCTTTGAGAGCAAGTCGGTAGCCTATATCGTGTTTGTTTTTCGGATGAATATCCGTTTTCATTCCGATATCGCCGATAGATACCATATAAGCATCCTTTACGTTTTCCTCAACAAGCTCCTGCTGACGGCGAAGCTCGACAAAGTTTTTACCGGGCTCGTACGGAGCGAGCTGTACAAACAGGAATGGGAAATCATCATTCCAGTACGCTCTCCAGCGTTCAATCATCTTAGAAAAAAGCTTTGAATAAAGATGCGGATAATGATCGTCACTTTCGCCCTGATACCATATCACACCTTTGACACCGTAACCTATTATCTTTTTCAGCATAGTGGAATACAGACCCCCCGGTCGTTGGAATGACTGCCACCCTAATCCTATATCCTTTGGTCTGAAAGCATTGATAACATTACACGAAGCTTTTACAATCGGACTTTCACCATAACCGTAGAGAAGACAGTCGTTTATTCGCCTTGTGAACTTCATATTTGAAATACGACGGTTTCTGTATTCTTTGTCGGCATAATCGGGACTGAGGTTTTCATTTTTCTCAAAATCATCGCAATAGACAAAAAGATCGGAGTCAGTCTTCAGAGTTTCCGTGTCCATCCACGCACTTGCAGAAGTACCACCCCAGTTACAGCCGAGGATCGCAACAGGCACGCCAAGCTCAGCACGAAGATACTTAGCATGGTAGTAACCTGCCGCAGAGAAACACCAGAGATTTTCTCTGCCTGCATTGTGCCATTTGTTATAGCCGTTATTATCCTTGAATTTTTCATGTTCCTCTCCGAAGAAAGAGTACTGAGGAACATTGTAAAAACGAAGATGATCATCCTCACAGTAAATCAATTCGTATTCGTAGATTTCTTCATATTTCATAAGAAATTCCATATTGCTCTGACCGCCTGCGAGCCAGACTTCACCTATATCGACATTTCTGAAATGCAGGCGTTCACCCGTAGAGCTTTCAATTCTGAAGCAAACGTTTTCTCTCGCTTCTTGTGCAGGAAGTGAAACGGTAAATTCGCCTTTTTTTATATCGTCCTCAAAAATCAATTCTTTTTCAAGGTAAAACTTCAGGTGCTGGTCAGTATCAGCGATACCAAAGATGTTTATAGGCTTATGACGCTGAAAAACCATATTATCCTGAAAAATATCCGCTAAAATCAACATATAAATACACACCTCTTGAGTGATTTTCTTTATTCTATCATATTATTCGTATTTAATAAATAGGAAAACTTGAATATTGGTTTAATTTGTAATATAATTCTTAGTATTATATCGGCAAATTCGTGTTTGTCGGGATGAACCCGAGAGGTAATAAGTAATAGGTAAGAAGTAATAAGTGAGGGTCTGCGACGCTGAAATATAACGCCCGACTTCAGTTGAGTGTGTAGG
>JAGBFD010000148.1 GCA_017936645.1 Clostridia bacterium | reverse complement strand
GGAAAATCAGATATGCCTTTAATTATAATACATTCAACATTGTTAGCTTTGCAAATGTATGCTATAGCAGCAGATTCTGTATCTGCAATGGTTATACAGTTTTCTTTTAGTTCTAAATAATCTTTCCACATAACTACGGCTTTGTCAGCAGTTCCTATTGTACCTGTCAGCACATCAAAGCCAAATAAGGCTAAATCAAAACACACTGTAAAAGCGTCCTTTATCAAGGGCTCTTGCTCTTTTATAGTGCAATCATATTGAACTGCTTTATTTGGGATAAATATATCTAAGTTTTTAAATCTATCATCTATCCCCGCACAAGTTCCTGCAACTATTATTTTCTTCAAATCAAAATGGTCTATCATATATTGGGTAGCCGCTGAAGAATTAACTTTTCTAACTCCACATCTATAAAACAATACATTTTCAGTATTTATTTCAACAGTAAAATACTCACCAAACGGATATTTAGTGCAACTATCTAAATTAATCTGAAATTTATCTAAAACCGCTTTCCATTCTCTTTTAGCTGCTATGCTTATTCCTATCATACAAATCACTTCCTATAAAAAATTAAGGCACCTCCGAAAATATACGGAGATGCCTGTAAGTTCTGAAAGATATATTACATCAATCGCAAACGGACAAAACGGCTCTCCAAGTCATAAGATTAAGATTCATTGTCATTTTGTCCACCTGCCTTTCAGTAATTTTCTATAATTATACTCTTCTGTACCAGGAAAGTCAATATTATGAAAATATGTTAATATCCGCAAATTACTTTTTTTGCAATTAATAGTAATATTTAAAATCCTCAAATGTAATTTCAATTTTCTTTGAATACTTTTCTATATCGATTTTCATTGGAGAAGTAAATGAATTGAAATCTTTATTTGTGATTGCTGTTTTTAATTTCCCGTTGTAGTATTCACAAAAACTAGTAACATCATATTCTGAAAACTCTTTATCTCCAATAGTAACATTTGAAAGTAATGCAATAGCCGAAAATTTAAGTGATTCAATACTTTCACGTTCCCAAGCATTTAATAGATTCCCGTAAACATCAAGCACTTTGGTTGCAGAAATTTTTATATCATTTGCTATAACCATATAATTTACAAAAAGACTTATTGGTTCATCTATTGGTGGGTATTCTTGAAGCTGCTCTTTTTGTCGTTTCAAAGAATATAAAAACTCAAAAATAGCATATTTTTTCACTTGTGATATTTCTTCGTTTTTCTTTTTTCTAAAGCCAATTGAAAAAATCAACAATGCAATGCTCATCACTAAAGATACTGAAAAAATGTATGTAAGTATATCTTGCATTCTCGGCACTACAATTGAAAAGTTAAATGTTAGAAGGTCTTTAATTGAAACATCTGAATTTGTTAATATGAGTCCTATAACACTGCCAATAACTGCTATTATATTGGCAAATAAATAATAATTTGAACGCTTCATATAATTATCTCCAATCTGCATAGATAAATGATGGTTAAGCTTCTTTAAATTCTCTTTCAAATCATCGGCACTTAAACTAACGAAGAGCGTATTAGAAATATTTTTGCGTACAGCTGTAACTTTAGATAAGTTTATGCCACAAAAAAATAATAGCTGCAATTTCATTCTAGGTTTTTGTTTAGCTCCATCTTTAATTCTGATAAACAGTTGCTCATAGCCGTTATATAGAGATAACCCATATACAACAGGCATATTTAATATCAACAAAGCTATAGGGAGAATAAATGATTTTAAAACATCTTTATTAAAAATTGTTTCAGGAGAAGAAATGGTGTTATATATGGCATAAATTACAATTATAATTCCCCACAATGTTATCAACCCATTGAAAAATTTCTTTGCAGGTTTATGTTTCTTTTCTTTTTCAGATAACGCATAAAGAAAAGAAATTATAACGGTCAAGGGGATTAGTATTATTTCTGCTATTAAACTAAATGTCCAAAAATCAATGAGAAACTCAAATAAGGTGATTACCTTTATATTCTTTTTGAATAGTTCAAAAAAGAACCTATGATCTTTCGCTTTATCAATTGCTTTGGCAAATAGTGGTAACTCGACAAAAACAACCCAAAAGATTGTATCTTTAAGCAATGAGATATCCCAAAAATTTATCCATTTTAATAAACCAATAACAGCAACAATAAAACTTATAAATACTACATAAAAAACAACAAACTTCTTGCAAAATAAAATTGGTAAAGCTGTTTTTAAGAATTCGTGTGCAGGTTTTGTAAACAACAATATTGAAATCACCAATATTCCCCAAATACCAATAGCAATTTCTCTGTTATTAAAGATTTCTAAAATAGTATCCACTTAATCACCTCCCTGCATTTAATGAGTATTATAACATAAAATTACAAGTTTTTCTACCACAGTGTAAAAACAGCGATAAGAACAATCTTACCGCTGTTTTCCTCTAATTGTATATTAACTCTGTAATCACTATTTCCATTGACCTAGCCTCAATATTCTGCATACGGCATATCCATTCCATCTGATTTTCTTCTTTTAGTTGTTCTGTTATACCCTCAGAATTTTTCATTTGCTCAACAAGAGTATCAAACATATCACAAGCCTGATTTTCCACATCAGCACAGTGCTGATAAAGTTTGCCTTGGGTAAGTAGTGTTGTAAATACCAACTTCTTGTTTTTTTGCAAATAATCTTTGTGCAACATACCCCATTTCCCAAGAGTAACACTTGCCTCTTCAGGCGGTAATACGAGGTTAGGTATGTTGTAATCTCCAACATTGCGATAGCTGATAAAATTTTTGTTTGACATAAAAAGTCCTCCTTTAAATTTTGTACTTTCATTGTACAAATTAAAGAAGGAATTGTCGAATGTGCAAATTACAATAAAAAGAAAACCAAGAAAGATTTTACTCTCTCTTGGTTATTTCTTTTCCTTCTGCAATGCACGGTATCTAATGACTGTTTTTATAAACTGTCCTTAGCAACCCCGCGCATTAGTGTGCGGAGTTTTATTATGTATAGTTTTATTGAAATGCAGATATATTTGTGTTACAATCTTTAGTGTAATACATCTGACGGATATACAGATAATGTTTATAAATATCAAGGAGAAAAAATGAAACCTAATATTATTTTATATTTTTCCGATCAACAGCGTTGGGATACTCTGAACAGCACCCTCATGCCTAATGTCTGGGAATTAGGAGAAGAAGGAGTGCTGTTTGAGAATTCTTTTACTTGCCAGCCTGTTTGTGGCCCTGCCCGTGCCTGTTTGCAGACAGGTCAGTTTGCAACTGAAAACCGTTGCTATTGGAACGGGATTGCTTTGAAAGAAGATACAAAAACTTTAGCTGATTATTTTAATGAAAACGGCTATGATACAGCGTATATCGGAAAATGGCATCTTGCTTCAGACCGTTATGCAGGCATCGGTGTGCATTGCGAAAAAACGGCTGTTCCGAAGGAAAGACAAGGCGGTTATAAATACTGGCGTGCGGCGGATGTTCTGGAGTTTACCTCGCACGGCTATGACGGATATGTTTTTGACGGTAACGGTAATCAGATTGATTTTAAGGGTTACAGAGCAGATTGTATAAATGACTTTGCTGTTGAATATGTAAATAACCATAGCGGCGAAAAGCCTTTCTTTATGTTTGTTTCACAGCTTGAGCCACACCACCAGAACGACAGAGGCCATTTTGAAGGACCAACAGATAAAGTTGATGATTTTCGTGACTATCCTTTACCGGAGGATTTAACATTTCTTAAGGGTAATTACAAAGAAGAGTATCCCGATTATCTCGCTGCTATTCATTCCCTTGATGAAAATGTCGGAAGGCTTGTTAAAACCTTGAAGGATAAAGGTTTGTATGATAATACAGTTATCGTTTACACAAGTGACCACGGTTGTCATTTTAAAACACGAAATGCCGAATATAAACGCAGCTGTCACGATTCGTGTGTACATACGCCGCTTGTATTTGGTGGAGGTGCTGTAGATAAAGATGAAGTTATGGATTGTCTTGTCAGTCTTATCGACATTCCTCCCACTCTTCTGAGTCTTGCAGAAATTGAGATACCGAAAGTCTATTCCGGAAATATTCTGCCTGTTAACAGGCAAGATGTTCCTGAAAGAGATTGTGTTTTTATTCAAATCAGTGAATCACAAGTCGGCAGGGCGGTACGCACAAAGGATTGGAAGTATTCCGCCAAAGCACTCGGACCGGGAAATATTAAACACAGCGCAAGGATTTATTATGATGATTTTTTATACGACCTGAAAAATGATCCTAACGAAAGAAATAACCTTGTAAATGATAAAGAATACATTGATGTCTTAAGAAAAATGAGAGAGTTACTTGCACGCGAATTGGTTAAAGTCGGTGAGAAAAAACCGATATTTTACAAGCCTTTAAAAGTAAATAGTTTTTAACTTTTATGCGGTTATTGATAATACGGAAAGTATATCTGTATATATTAAAGCTGTACCGTTTTGTGATTGAAGAGTTTTGCTGAAGCTTGAAGTGGAGAACATAGGGTGCGTTTCTGCGTGTATCGGGAGAGCGTTTGACTGGCAGTGAAAGGTCATGGTTCGATCCCCGCCGTCTTCACCAAGAAATCCTGAATGCAACGGTGTTCAGGATTTTTTATTCTTTTATATGCAGATAATTTCTAAGCACAAAAAATCCTCCTATGGTAGTTTCTTTGATTCTACCATAGGAGGTTGTTTTTTATGTTGTCAACCTAATTAATACTCGTCATAAAATGCTCAAAGTCGATATTAAACCTTGTGATTTCGGTAAACAACAACTTGTCTGATCAAGCAGTTCGGAATAATACTGTTTTTTGAAAGATATTTTTACTTACTCTTCTTATCGCCTTTCTTTTCATAGCCGAAGGTGGAAGCGAAAAGGTCGATCTTAAATGCTTTGATTACTGAGCTGAAAAGTCTTGAACCCTGAACAGGCATAAGTCTGTTGAATCTGCCCATTGCGTTACCGTCAAAGCCTACGACGATGTATGACTTCTTGTGGAGGATTCCTTTAAGTATCTTATTAACTGCCTTGTGACAGGGGGTTGAAACCATATTGATAAGGTCCATACCGTTTGTTTCGCCCTGATTTCTGAAGATATCTGTCTTCGTAAAGCCGGGGCAGACAAGACCGATGTAAGCTTCGCCTCTGAGCTCTTCTCTCATAGCCTCAGTCAGACCTTTGACGGCTGCCTTACTTGCAGAGTACATTGATGTTCCGCCGAGAGCCATAAGTGCAGCAGATGATGCAACGTTGATGATTGCGGGAGTTTCACTCTTGAGAAGAAGGGGAAGCATAATCTTTGAAGAATATGCTGCTGAGTAGAAGTCGATA
This sequence comes from Clostridia bacterium, assembly GCA_017936645.1. GTDB lineage: Bacteria > Bacillota > Clostridia > Oscillospirales > Acutalibacteraceae > CAG-488. The sequence continues at coordinate 10,260 of JAGBFD010000148.1, read as the reverse complement.
TTGATTGACTCATCAATCTCTTCTTTAGTGTAGTGCATAAGTCTGTCAAAACGTGGGAGAACACCTGCGTTGTTGATGAGAACGTCGGGCTTGATATTGTTTTCAACGAGCCAGTCATGAAATTCCTGCCAATTATCATAGCTTGAAACGTCGAAAAGCTTGTATGTAAAGAGCTTTGAGTATTCGCCGAGTTCTTCTACAAATTTAATCATCTTTGCTTCGCTTCTTGCAACGCCGATTACCTTGCAGTTATGTTCTTTCATAAGTCTTTCTGCAAGCATTTTACCGATGCCGCTTGATGCACCTGTCAGAATTACGGTTTTGTTATCAATCCACTTTGCCATAATACACACCCCAAAAACAAAATTTAATCAAGTGGAATTATATCACAGATATCTGACATTTTCAACAGTTTGTAATTTATTTTATGGAATCGTTTCCGTTAATTGCAAAATTCGGTTTATCTTTTTGACGGTATTCATTCCGGAAGAGAAGATGATTACGGTTGTTGAAATCTTATTTTGTTTCTGCTATACTGTTTTAAGTATGAATAAAAGGAAGATATTCTTATATGATATGTGGCGAAACCCGAAAGGAGATTTACTGATGCAAACCAATGATTTGCTTCGCAGCAAAAAGCTTTTTCTTTTTGATATGGACGGTACATTGTATTTAGGAAGTCAGCTTTATGATTTTACGTTGGAGCTTTTGGATACTCTCAGAAATACAGGCCGAAGATACCTTTTTATGACGAATAATTCCTCAAAGAGCGTGGAGGATTACGTTAAAAAACTCGGTTCGCTCGGAATTATGGCGACAAGAGAGGATTTTATGACATCTTCTCAGGCTACTGCTTATTATCTTCATAAGCACCACGAGGGACAGAAACTCTATGTCTGCGGTACGGAGTCCCTGAAAGAGGAGCTTCGTCGTGAAGGCTTCACGGTGACAACGGACGTAAACGAGACAGAGTGCATTGTTATGGGCTTTGATACGGAGCTTACTTTTCAGAAGCTCCATGACGTAAGCTTTATGCTGCTGACCCGTCCTGATCTGCCGTATATCGCTACAAATCCCGACTATGTCTGCCCGACGGAATTCGGTTCTGTGCCAGACTGCGGAAGCGTTTGCGATATGATATATAATGCGACTAAAAAACGTCCTGTGGTCATCGGTAAACCGTCTCCTCTGATGCCGCAGCTTGCTATGGATGCACTCGGCGTATCTGAAGAAGAGGCATGCGTGGTAGGTGACCGTATTTATACGGATATAAAATCAGGTCTTAATGCAGGTGTTACCTCTATCCTTGTTCTCAGCGGGGAAACCACTCAGGAGATACTTGACGAAAGTGAAGACAAACCTCACATCGTCCTGCAGAATGCAGGGCAGATCCTTGCGGCACTTAAAGAATAATGAAGGAGGAAGATTTTATGAGCGGTAAAAAAACGAAACGTCAGAATCCTCTTTGGCAGACCACCAAACCTGAAAGAAAAAGCTACTACACTTACTTTTTCGGTCAGAATATGATCTACAATATGATTGCAGGTTATCTTACGACATTCCTTCTTTTAGTCGGAATAGACCCCGTAAAGTCTGCTGCAGTTGTGTTGGCGGTCAAGGTGTGGGATGCTGTCAATGATGCACTTTTCGGTGTGATTTTCGATAAGATAAAATTCAAGAGCAAACAGAAATACATTCCCTGGTTGAAAATAGCCTGTGCCGTTACTCCCGTTGCAACCATTGCTATTTTTATCATCCCTGCTTCAGCGACAGAAACAGTCAAACTCATATGGTTTGCAATAGCGTACATTATCTGGGATACGGCTTATACGATCTGTGACGTACCTGCTTTCGGTATCATTACAGCGATGACAAGTCATATCGAGGAAAGAAACACGATACTTTCTCTCAAGGGTATTACTGGCGGTGTAGGCTCTGCACTTACGACAGTTCTCGTATCCGTACTTATCAGTGAGTATATCGGTCTTGGTTACGGTCCTGTTTCGATTATCGTTGCGATCGTGGCTATGGCGACTATGTTCCCTATCTGTAAATACTGTCAGGAGAGAAACAAGACTGTCGACGAAGAGCAGTTCACGGTAAGAAGAATGCTTAAGTATGTTATGAGCAACAAGTATCTTCTTATCTACTATATCGGTTACGTTTTCTATTCAGGTGCTCAGACTTATAACTCTCTGCATATGATTATGGCTTACTATATCTATAATAATTCGCTGGCATCCCTCATTACGGGTACTGTTGCGGCGATACCACAGCTTTTTATGGCTCTTCTTGTGCCGAAGATTATCAGAAAAATGGACAAAACCAAGCTTTTCAGGATCAGCGTTATTGCAACCATTCTTCTGTCTTTCCTCATTCTCCCGACGAGAAACAGCTTCATTCTGTTTGTTATCACTTATATGCTTCGCTCAATTCCTCTCAGAATCATAGGTGTACTTTCATTTGCATTCACACCTGACTGTGCAGAGTACGGTCAGTACACTACAGGCACGGAAGCTAAAGGTATCACTTTTGCTATCCAGACCTTTGCGGTTAAGCTCGCGGCTGCGATATCAGGCTCAATGGGACTTGCACTTCTTGGTTGGTTCGGATTCAAGACGAAGTTTGAGATCAACGGTGTTATGCAGGAGGTCGGCAGCTTTGCAGATCTTGAGGCGATCAATGCAATTGCACAGCAGTCAGATAAGGCTCTTGACGGGCTCTGGTTTACCTATAACATTGTGCCTATCATAGGTATCGTTATTGCGTTGATCATCTGGCACTTCTATAAGCTCAACGACAAGGATGTACAGGTTATGGCTGACTGCAATGTCGGCAAAATCTCTAAAAAAGATGCAGATAAACTTCTTTCAAGAAAATATTGATGTTTCTGTGAACGGGGGAAATGAAAATGTCGGCTAAAATCAGATTCGGCATAGTAGGTACGGGCACGATCGCACACCGTTTTGCCGATGCCATAAAGAATGTAAGCAATGCCGAGCTTATTGCTGTTGCATCAAGAACAAAAGAGAATGCAGAAAAGTTCGGTGATGAATTCAATATTCCTGTACGTTTTGACAGCTATGAAAAAATGGCTGAGTCTGACGTTATAGATGCGGCATATATCGCTGTGCCTCATTCAGGGCATATCAGCTGTACCTGTCTTATGATGAAAAACGGAAAGCACGTGCTTTGCGAAAAGCCGATGGCGGTCAACTCTTATGAGGCGGAAGAAATGTTCCGCTGTGCAAAGGAAAATGACGTTCTTCTTATGGAAGCAATGTGGGCGAGGCTTGTACCGGGTACAATCGAAATGCTTGAAATTGTAAAAAACGGTTGTCTTGGTGAAATACTTGGCGTAGAGGGTAAGTTCTGTTACACAATGGACGAGGATGAAATGGATCACCATGTATTCAATCCCGAAAACGGTGGCGGATCCTTGCTTGATGTAGGAGTTTACGGTCTGAATTTTGCATCGTGGTATCTTGGAAAAGACGTCGAAGCGATTAACGCACAGTCAGATTTTTACAAAGGTGTTGACAGTCACACCTGCGTTTTAATGAAATATAAAAGCGGTGCGATAGCCGATATTTCGAGTGCGATACTTTTGAAAAAGCCGAACGAAGGTTTTGTCTACGGTACGAAGGGTTACGCATATCTCCGTAGGTTTTATGCACCGCAGGAGATTGAAATTCATCTGAACGACGGTAAGATACGCACTATTCCTGTTCCGTATTCGGGTAACGGATTTGAGGAGCAGATCACACATTTCTCAGACTGCGTTATAAAGGGACTGAAAGAAAGTCCTGTCGTAACACACGAACAGACACTTTATATAACATGTCAGATGGATGAAATCAGAAAAATCACGGGTATAAAATATCCGCAGGATAACTGAACTGAAGGCTTCGGGAAAATACAATTCCGAAGCCTTAATTTTTATACAATTCTTGAAATGCATTCATTATTATGGTATTTTTATAGCATGGGTTGAAAGGTGTGGTAAATATTGTCTAAGGAAAAACTCAGTAAGAAAAATTGGTTTATAATATCGCTTTTCTGCTTTATGGGCGGTGTAGCATGGAATACGGAAAATATGTATTTCAATACATTCATAACAAACGAGATTTATTCAGATGTATCTCAGGCGGCAATCAGAGGCTCGATGGAAGCTACTACAGCGGTCGCACGTATGGTGGCTCTCTCTGCTGTTGCGGCAGTTCTGACTACTTTTATAATGGGTGCTCTGAGTGATAAACTCAAAAACCGTAAAATGTTTATTTCGGTCGGCTATATTCTTTGGGGTATTGTTACTGCAACGTTTGGCTTTATCACAAAAGAAAATGTAGCAGATCTTTTCAATCTCAGCGATGAGACAAAGATTCTTGCCACAACCGTGTGGTTTATTATTCTTATGGATATTGTGATGACTTTTATGGGATCGACGAGTAATGATGCTGCGTTTCAGGCTTGGGTGACGGATGTTACCGTTCCGAGGCAAAGACCTGTCGTCGAAACGGTGCTGTCCGTCGTCGGAACCGTATCTTCTCTTGCAGTAACGGGTGTAGGCAGTTTCGCACAGGCTGGTACTGTCAGCTATAAGCTCTTTTTCGGCGGTCTCGGTCTTGTGGTTACCTTGTGCGGTGTATTGGGATTGTTTCTTATCAAAGATCCTCCGCGTACGTTACAAAGACAGGACAGTTCATCTTCATATCTGTCAGATCTTATCTACGGTTTCAGACCTTCCGTAATCAAGGAAAACGCAAGGCTTTATCTTGCTCTTTTGTCCTTCTGTTTTGCGATAATCGCATTTCAGGTTTTCTATCCGTATCTGCTTACATACATTCAGTACGTTGTCATTCCTGACAATGGAGGTGTAGAAAATATTCTCAAACCCGGTGTAATCATAACTGCCGTGATTGTTGCGGTTCTTCTTCTTACCTGCATAGTAACCCTTCTCAGACTTTCAACGAAGAAAAGGGGAATATGCCTCGTAGTAGGTGTCGTTGTTTTGACTTTGGGATTCTTTATGCTTTCCACGAGTACCAATATTTACGTTATCCTCGTAAGTGTATTGCCTGTCGTCCTTGGTAATGCCCTTGTCAATATTCTCTTTAGTGCCGCTGTCAAAGATTTCATTCCTGAAGGTAAGGCAGGACTTTTTCAGGGTATCCGTATGATATTTGCGGTGCTTCTGCCGATGGTTATAGGACCTGTCATCGGTGATAAGGCGTGTCAGTATGCCGCACAGACTATCATAAATGAAGCACAGGCAGAAGTAATAGTTCCTGCCAAGAATATGTTCCTTTGGGCAGGTATTGTTTGCATACTGGCTTTGATTCCTTTGTTTTTCCTTATTAAAAAGGGAGTCGACTCCAAGGAAAGTGATATACAGAAATCAGAAAGTGTTGCATGAGGTGATAAGATATGAATAAATGGAATTTTTATACATCCAAAGAGCTGAAGCCTGAAGGCTGGATCAGACGTCAGCTTGAAATTCAGGCAGAGGGTCTGAGCGGAAATCTGCATAAAATATGGCCCGATATACGCGACAGCAAATGGATAGGCGGAGACCGTGAAGGCTGGGAAAGAGTACCTTATTGGCTCGACGGATTTATCCCGCTTGCATATCTTCTTGAAGACGAAGAAAAGATTGCAACTGTTAAAAAATACATCGAAGCAATTATTTCTGCTCAGGAAGAAGACGGTTGGATCTGCCCTTGCAAAAAGGGAAAAAGGGCACGATATGACACATGGGCTGTACAGCTTATATGTAAGACACTCAAGGTTTATTACGAATGCTCAGGTGATGAGAGAATACCTGAAGTTATCTATAAAGTTCTCAAAAACTATTATGACCTGCTCAAAGGTGGCAAAATCAGACTTTTTATGTGGGGCAGATACAGATGGTTTGAAACTTTTATTTCCCTTAATTTCTTATATGAAAAGTATCGGGAGGACTGGATAAAAGACCTTGCGAAGATCATTAAAAAGCAGGGATTTGATTATACCACTACGACTGATTCGTGGAAGAGACCGAGCCATATGTGGCTGCTTAATACTCATATAGTCAATATGGCGATGATGCTTAAGAGCGAAGCTGTTTCACACGATCTGCTGGGTGAAGATTATACTGATACAGCAGAAAAGCTTCGTGAGATTCTTGACCGATACAACGGAACTGCGTTTGAAGGATTTACGGGAGATGAGGTTCTCTCCGGTCTTGATCCGACGAGGGGAACAGAGTGCTGTGCCGTAGTTGAGCAGATGTATTCCTACGAAGAAATTTTTGCTCATACGGGTGAAAATAAGTGGGCAGAACGGCTTGAAATGCTCGCTTTCAATGCACTTCCCGCTACACTCAGCGAGGATATGTGGACTCATCAGTATGTTCAGCAGGTCAATCAGATCGCTTGCCAGAAAACTATGATTATGGCACCGTTCAGCACAAACGGACCTTATGCACACACTTTCGGACTTGAACCGAATTTTGGCTGCTGTACGGCAAACTTCAATCAGGGCTGGCCTAAGTTTGCTCTTTCTGCATTTATGCATAGCGGGGATACTATTATCAGCTCCGTTATGCTGCCGTCAGTTCTGAATGACAACGGTATTACAATCAGGCTCGAAACTGACTATCCGTTCAAAAACAAAATGCATTATTACATAGACTCTCAGAGAGATTTTGATTTCTTGATCCGCATTCCGTCCTTTGCAAAGAATCTGAAGATTAATAACGAAGATGCTGAAATCAAGGATATTAAGCTTTCCGTAAAACAAGGCAAGACGGAGATTGAAATTGATTTTGATACAGTACCGTTTTTCAAAAAGAGACCGAACAATCTCTATGCTTTGCAGATGGGCTCATTGCTTTTCTCGGTACCGATCAGTTATGAAAAGGAAATGCGTGAGTACGTTAAAAAAGGCGTTGAACGCAAGTTCCCTTACTGCGACTATCAGTTTATTCCCACGACAGCGTGGAATTACGGCTATGCAGACGATGATTTTGAAGTCAGCTACAACGAAATAGGAGATATTCCTTTCTCACAGGACAGACCTCCCGTAACACTCAGAGCGAAGATGCGGCAGATAGATTGGGGTCTTAAATTTCCGTACAGATCCGTCTGCAGGAAAACTCCGAAATCCACGGAGCCGATTTCTGATGTGCAGGAAATTGAACTTTGTCCTTACGGCTGTGCAAGATTGCGTATGACAGAGATGCCTGTGTTGAAATAATAATCATAAGTAAACATATGGTTCTGTCTTGTTTTGAAGAAAAAACTATGATGTAATCACTTTCACAAAAAAGATTGAAATTTCAGTACGGGGGGATCAAAATGACAAAGATAGCATCTTTTTTTACAACGGTTGCATTGATATTTACATACCTTTTCGGTTTCGGAACGAGTACTGCGAGTGAAGGCTATGAGCTTGCGAGACACGAAAAACTCAATGCGATAGTTTCAATGTTTTCTGCACAGGGCCTTTGCTGTGACGGTGAGTATTTTTACGGCTCAGGTTCGCTGACAGCGATTAATTTTACAGGTCTTGCGAAGTTTGATAAAAATATGAAGTGCTTAGAAAAGAAAGCAAATGCCGTTCCGAAAGAGTTTTACGAGAAGTACGGCAGCAACCATATCGGAGGTATTGACTGTGCAAACGGTTACATATACGCTCCGGTTGAAGGTGATATCGACGGTGAAGGTTATCTTTATAATTTTATCCTTCTCTACGATTGCGAAACACTCGAATACACGGGAATATATTACGACCTGACAAGTGACCGCCTTACCGACGGTATTCCGTGGTGTGCGGTAGACAGAGAAAACAGTTATCTTTATACTTCAAAGTTTGACGGGGTCACCGAAATACTTCAGTATGACCTTGAAACGATGGAATTTATAAAGGCGATTCCTATCGAAGAGGAACTCAACAGACTTCAGGGCGGTTCCGTATATGAAGGTATCCTGTATCTTTCTTATGATGCTTCCGACAGTACGGAAGAGCAGGTGATTGCTGTTGATCTCACAGACGGCTCTGTTTCAGTAGAGTTTACACGTTATCTTCCTAACTATGATAACGAAGCAGAGGATATATGTGTCTACCCGCTGGAGGACGGTACTCTGTTCCATATAGTCGATTACGACAAGCTTATAAATGCCAATATAAACCACTACAAACGTGTGTCGTGATAACAATCTGAATATTGATAAAAATTACAACCCCGACTTTACTAAGCCGGGGTTGTAAACTTATATAAATCAGAAATGTCCGCCGCGGATTTTAACTACAAGAGCATCAATTCTCATATAAACGAGTCCGAGGAATTCTACTACCTTATAAAGAAGTCTCTGGAACTTTTTGAGGAGCATATCGTCTTTCTGCTCTTTGGTTTTTTCGATCGTAAGGCTGTCAAGAAGATCACTATTGTCACCGCGACGTGTTTCAATCTTCATTGTGTCGCCTTCAAATTCAAGAGTTGTATATGTTGTGACATCATTCTCGTTGAATGAATATGCGATGTTGAGAGGCTGGAACAAATCAAAGCTTGAATGGTCGCAGACGGCGTTTGAATTAAGGTAAATGATACCATCGGGGTTTTTATAAGTTTTTCCGCTTTCAGCTTTGCCGACTCTGACACTTTCCGTCATAAAGTGTGAGCGTCCCTGAAGATGACTGTGTCCCGTAAGAACGAGATCAAGGTCAAATGTGTCAAAAATCGGTGTGAACACAGCATTGAGAAGAATTTGCGTTTCAGGGTCGAATGTGCTGTAACCGGGGCCGAAGAGTGCCTGATGCATAACACCGATTCGCCATTTTGCATCCTTGTTGAGCTCAACTGCCTCCTTAGCCATTGCCATGTGGTCGTGAGCGTCTGCGGATGTTGCATCGAAGAAAAGGTAGAGCACGTCACCGTGGCGGAACCAGAAATCACGGTCAAGACCTTCAAAATATTTGCCGTAATACTCGTTGGGCATATTGGTGTAATAATTGTATGTCATTCCTTTTTTGTCGTGGTTACCGATTGCAAGAGCCATGGGAAGACTGCGTACAGCCTCGGGCATAAGAAGTGTCTGCCATTCGTCTGCAGTTTTACCTGTCGATGTGTTATCACCGGGGGATACAAGATAACTGATATCGGGATTCTTTGAAAGAGCCTCAGCAAGAGTATTGTTCCAGTTGTAGCCTACGTCTGACTGGATCTGTGAATCCTCGCTCTGTCCGCCGATCTGGATGTCACCGATGACAAGAGCCTTATGCGATGTGAATGATTTTGTTTCGTACTTGCACGGTGAACTCCAACCGTTACCTGTGTTCCACTGATAGTAATATGCTGTGTTTTCTTCAAGACCTGTGATTGTAACACGGCAAACGAGCTGATAATCGTTCTCTGCTTCTGTTGTCACACCCTCAAAGGTTTCTGCACCTGTCATTGTACTGTTCTTTGCAAGACGTACTTCGGGGGTTGCTGTCTCTTTGTCACAGTGCCATACAAGGCTTACCTGAGTTTCATCAGCTCCTACGCAGAGCATCGGAAGCTCATTACCGTCGCAGAGGGAAGAGTAAAGACTGTCCCATTCATCACGGGTGAGATGTGGTGCATTGAAGCCTGCAAATGCAGAAATGCCGAGTTGCATTGCAAAAACCAATGCAAGAAAAACTGATAATACTTTTTTCATAATATTACCTCCATACATATTTATGATTTAATTGTAATCAAAAACAATACATCAATCAATACTCCAAATAAACAAAAATGTAAGACTTTTTTTGATCTGCAGTACTGAAAACAAAAAAACTCTTCCGTAATCGGCAAAAAATACCGATTTTAAGCTTTTTGATAGAATATTTTTACAAAAATGCTTGACAATATCTATGCAATAGTGATAGAATATCCGAGCATGATATAAAATGCTTTATTGTGGGTTCAAGCGGATTTCGCTCAGAAACCGTAAAGCAATCATCAAAAATCTATGAAAGGAGATGTAGTATTTGCCTACCTTTAATCAGTTAGTCAGAAACGGAAGAAAGACTATCGAAAAGAAGTCAACAGCTCCCGCACTTCTCAAGGGTTTGAATTCTAAGAAGAACGTTGTTACAGATCAGAATTCTCCTCAGAAGCGTGGCGTTTGCACAGCAGTTAAGACAGCTACACCTAAGAAGCCTAACTCAGCTCTTCGTAAGATCGCCAGAGTTCGTCTTACAAACGGTATTGAAGTTACTTCATACATTCCGGGTGTTGGTCACAACCTGCAGGAG
>JAGBFD010000147.1 GCA_017936645.1 Clostridia bacterium | reverse complement strand
TCAACCACAGAGGTGAAAATGTCATCGTTGTGAAGATCCGCGTCAATAACGCTTGGCTCAACGCAGGCGAACTTAACTACTACGCTATCTGACAATCAAACAACAAAACCTCGGAGGAAACTCCGAGGTTTTTTCTTGCTATATGAGAGTAAAGATGATAAAATTATAAAAAAGGAGTGATCACAATGCTTTTTATATGGTATCCGAAATGTACAACGTGTCAGAAGGCTAAAAAATGGCTTGATGACAACGGTATTGAGATTGAAACAAGGCATATAAAAGAAGAAAACCCGTCCTATGACGAGCTTAAGGAATGGTACGAGAGAAGCGGACTGCCACTCAAAAAGTTTTTCAATACAAGCGGTCTTCTCTATAAATCTATGCAGCTTAAGGATAAATTGCCTGCGATGAGTGAAGAAGAGCAGCTAAAGCTTCTTGCGAGTGACGGAATGCTTGTAAAACGTCCGATAATAGTAAACGGTGACGTAGTTCTCACGGGTTTCCGTGAAAAAGAGTGGGAACAGCTGAGATGACAGAGGCAGAAAAATATGTCCGTGAAAAACTTTTTGACTTGCAGGATCTGAAGTATAAGGCGTTCCACTCTAAGCTTATGCCCACGGTGGACAGCGACCTTGTGGTTGGTGTCCGCACTCCTGAGCTTCGCAAGTTCGCAAAGGAGTTTTTAAAAACGGAGATGGCTGAAGATTTCCTTGCGACTCTACCGCATAAATACTATGAGGAAAATAATCTTCATGCGTTTATCATTTCTTCGATGAAAGATTTCAATGAAGCTGTGGAAAAATTGAATGTTTTTCTGCCTTTTGTGGATAACTGGGCTACCTGCGATATGATGCGACCTGTTGTGTTTAAAAAGCATCGTCAGGAGCTTCTTTTTGAAATTGAGAGATGGCTTGAAAGTGATGAGCCGTATACAGTACGTTTCGGTATAGAGATGCTCATGGTGCATTTTCTTGAAGAGGATTTTGATATTTCATATCCGCAGAAGGTCGCTGAAATCAGATCAGAGGAATACTATGTCAGAATGATGATCGCATGGTACTTTGCGACTGCTCTTGCTTATCGCTATGATGAAATCCTGCCATTTATAGAAGAAAGAAAGCTTGATCCGTGGACACACAACAAAACGATACAAAAAGCTGTGGAAAGTTACAGAATAACCCCACAGCAGAAAGAATATCTCAAAAAGTTGAAGATGATAAAATCGGATTAATTCTTTGAGTCATAAAGTCCTTGCAGATATGCAAGGGCTTTTTCTTTTTGAATTTCGTTTAATTTACCATACAGGTTAAGCAGGATGCTTTCTTCCTGTGAAAGTGTAACGGAGAAGTCGTTAATATCTGTCAGACCCATAATATAATCAATGGAAGAATTAAAAATTTTTGAAAGCTTCAGCAGTGTCTGGAAGCTGGGATAGTATTTGCCTTTTTCATAGGCACTGACTGTTTCCTGCGAAACCTCAAGCTCAATACTCAGGTAAATTTGAGACATACGATGCTTTTTGCGAAGCTCTTTAATTCGATTTTCCATAACATTTCCCCCTTTACATAATGTGCTTATATAATGTTACATTATGTACTTGTATTTTATAGAGGATCATGTTATAATTAAATACAACTTTAAATTGTAGGAGGTATAGAAATGAAGTGTCCTAAGTGTCAGACGGAATATGAATCACAATTTTGCCCGAATTGCGGAGCTACTGCAAACAAGCAGAAGAACTCCAAATCCCAAAAGGGTTTGTGGGTCCTTTTAGTTATAATCGCTGTAATTGCAATAGGCGTACTCGGTATCAGTATATTTTCACACAGCGAAATAGATTTAGAATCAAACAATGTGGTTGAAGGTGTGGTGGAGTATAAAATCAATCGTGTTTTTACGACAGATGTAATAGAGAGTCTTTTGCTCAAGGAAGAATATGTTCACTCGGCAGATGACGGTCAGGAGTTTGTTGTAATTGATACAGTGGTTAAAAATCTTAAATCAACTGAAGCAAAAGCAGATGACCTCATAGATTTGTCACTTACTATAAACGGAAAGGAATATTCTGCAAACGGTTACATCATTACAGAAGATTATGCTGATGAAGACAAAACAATACCGTCTCAGGCAACGGCAAGGGTTTACTATGCAGTCAGTATTCAGACGGGAGAAAACACAGACGATATGACTTTAAAAGCAGTTTGCGGCGGCAAAGATGCATCTTGCGATATCTCTGCGTCAATGTACGAAAATAAAAAAGAACGTTTAATTCTTAACAAGGAATATACAGACAATTCAACAAAAAGCATAACGGTTGAAGAAGTATGGTTTACAGACAGTGTTGAACCGACCGACTACGAAAAATACACTCAATACGAATACTATTATGCTGAAGAGGGAAAGATTATTCTTGCTGTAAAAATGAGTGTAGAGAATCTTGCAAATGAACCTCTTTACCTTAACGATATAGCAGGTATTGAATGTCATCATACACAAGGTAGTTCTGAAGGTTTTTACTGTGTTGAAGGAGAACTCGGCACTACTCGTACACTCGAAAAATATGATGAGTTTATTCGTGATAAACCGAGTATTGAACCTCAGAAAACCGGAACGGTGTATTGTTTGATTCAGGTTCCTGAATCAGTTGCAAACGAATCGGTAGAGTTGGAAACCTATCTTGCGGGCGGAACTTATTTTTATCAGGTTAAGTAAAAGGCAAATGCAGATGAACGAGAAAGGTTTGCTGCAAAAAAACTGTCTATGAAAAAGGAGGTCAATTCTGATGTTTATAGTCTGGAAAAATTATAAACATTCTAAATTAGCAACCGCTATAAGCGTTATCGGTGCATTTACGGCTTATGGAGGCATCGCTCTTATTATCAATGATCTTTTTGTTGCGGGTCTGATAACAATTGCGGCAAGCATTGCAATTCAATTTGGTGCAAAAAAGTTGGCACAGTCAAAGGCACAAAAAATGTCAGGTATGAAAGCTAAAGACCAACAGGGAAACTAAAAAAACTACAGACCTGAATTTGTCAGAATGATTCTTTGAGTCTAAAAAACGCCCACTCTGCTGAGTGGGCGTTAATAGTTTAAAATGTCGGAGGGGTCTGCTTGATGTTCATTTTTTCGATTATTTCAAATACGGTTTTTTCTGCATTGTCGGTTACTTCGACATTGATATCAGCAAGAAATTTGTAAACAGGTGAACGCTCAGCGTGAATTCGCTCAAGAGCTTCACGGTTTCTTGCGAGGTAGACTCCGTTGAGCTTCAGCTCACTCAGGTCACGTGAAAGCCAGACGATATAACCGTTCTGACGAAGGTAATACTGATTCTCAAGGCTCTTTACCGCACCGCTGTCCGTCGCGATTACCTGACCACCGTTACGTGTGATCTTGCGCAGAGTTTCTGTTTCGAGTTCACGGTAATACTTTTCACCGTAAGCGGAGAAAATCGCAGAAACGGGGATGCCTGCTTTCATTTCGATCAGGCGGTCTACGTCAATGCACGGTCTGCCAAGCTTTGCTGCAACGACTTTTGCAATCGTGGTTTTTCCGCAACCGGGCAAGCCGACGAAGATGATATTCTTTCTGCGGTCACTCATTGTTTTATACGTCGCTTTGAAAAGTTCGTCGTCAGGTTCAATTCTGCCGAAACGGATTTCTGCAAGGTACTCACGGGCAACAAGCATCGAAAGTCCGTCAGAATTCGGGATTTCAAGATCCTCGGCATCACAGATGAGCTTAGTTCTTCTGGGATTGTAGATAACTTCAAGAACCCCTTCAATGTTCGGAAACCTTTTTACATCTACTATCTTATCGCCGTTGTTCGGATACATACCTGTCTGTGTCGTGTTGACAAGGATCTCGGCATCCCTATGCTCATAGATGTTTTCAAAGTTCACCTGTCCGTCAACAGTTACATCGACGATTTCTCTCGCACCCATATCCTCTATGACTACGCGGATAACGGATGCATTTTTGCCGAGAAGAAGGACCTTTTTACCCTTGACATCGATACCGCACTTGTTGATCATATGGCAGAATCCGTCATACTCACAGTTATCACCGATGAGTCTGCCGCTTTCGTCAACGGTAATGGTATCAACGCAGTTGAGCTTACGGGCAACCTCTGTCAGCTCGTCGCAGTATTTTACAGCCTCCTTTTTATAAGGAAAGACAACACTCAATCCCGCGAAATCTTTTTTTGTGAAAAACTCTTCAAGATTTTCGGGTTCAACCTGAAAAAGTTCATAGCTGAAGTTTCCGAGCTCTCTGTGAATTTCCGGAGATAAGCTGTGTAAAAGCTTTCTTCCCAATAAACCGTATTTTTTCATAATCAGTCTTCGTCCCCTCTGTGATTTTTGCGTTTAAGGAAGTACATACCGCCTGCGAAAAACAGTACAACTGTAATCAGTACGGCTGCAGATATACATAAGACTTTTTGTCCGTCGTAAGTAAATATTTCTTCACTCGCTTCGGTTTTTCGGATAACAGCTTCACTTGTTTCTTCGGAAGCAGAAGTTGTTTGATCCGCCTGTGTCCGTACGGTTCTTTCTGTTTTGCTTTTCGACCCTGAACCGTTTGACGTGCTTTTCTTCGTTTTTGAAGACTTTTCTTTTTCTGTAGTCAGCTCCTGTGATGGCAGAGTAGCCTCTGCTTCGGTTACATCTACGCTATATGTGTTTGATACCGTTTTATCAGGATCTGTGAAAGTAACTGTAAAAACCTGCTTCTCGGGAATTCCTTCCTTAACTCCGAGTGTTACCTCTGCGAATACCACACCCGAAGGCGGTGTAGTCATATATATAAAGTCAAGGAAGTACTTATCCTCATTATATTCAGTATCTCCGTTCAGGTACAAAGATATATCTTCACCGTCATTGAGACTGAAACGGATTCCTATATTTTCTTCCTCCTCGAACGGTGCAAATTTCATCATAAAGAAAAGTCGCATTCTGTGAGAAGGATAGTCATAGCTGACTTTCAGCTGAGCGTTTGTGAGTCCCGAATTCGACTCATTATCATTATCAGCGATGAGATAAACTTTTTCCGTATTGTTCCACTCGTCGAGATTGATATGCTGTGCAGACACCTGAAAAGTCAGAACAAGAAAAATAAACAAAGCGATAAAAATTGTCGTAAATCTTTTAATACAACACAAAAGAAAAACCTCTTTATCAGTATGCTTTAATTGTAATGATTTCAAACGGTTTTGCCGTAAATTCTACGCTGTTGTCTTTAACCTCAAGCTCTTCAATATTGTTTTCGAGAAGATCGCAGATGTATGCTTTCTTTACATCACAACCGAAGTCGAGCTTAACGTTTGTACGCTTATTGTAGCTTTCATAGCCACGGACAACGAGGGCATAGTCCGTCTCAGCCTTCTTGACTGTTTCGACGATAAAGTTGTCAGCGTTACAGCTGATGAATGAATACTCTTCGGGAAGTGAGCCTTCCTGAGCTCCGATTTCAAACGCCTTCAACGGACAGTTAAGCTCGTAAGCAAGCTGAACAGTACCGCTTTCACGGAAGTTGCCTGCGTGCGGGAAGAGTGAGTATGTGAAGAAGTGGTCACCCTTATCTGCCTGCGGATCAGGATAGGTCGGACACTTGAACATCGAAAGCTTCATTGTGCCGTTTTCAATGTTGTGACCGTACTTGCAGTCGTTGAGAAGTGACACACCGTAACCGTAGTCTGCATAATCAATGTACTTGTGAGCACAGACTTCGAACTTTGCTGACTCCCAGCTTGTATTCTTATGAACCGGACGCTCAACGGAACCGAACTGGATTTCATATGTTGCTTTGTCAGAGTTGACATCAACATCAAAAGCTGCCTTGAGCATAAGATGCTCCTGATGCCAGTCAGCGTATGTATCAAAATCAATTCTGTTTGATCCGTCGTAGAAGTAAATCTTCTGCTTAATAACGGACTCGTAGAATTTTCTTGTGATTTCAAATCCGAAGCGTGAACCTTCATCAAGGAAACGTACATCGCTTACGTCATTGATTTCATACTTCTTTTCCGTGTAATACTTTGAGATTTCCCAAGCATCGTATTCGTACGGATAATCTTCGAATGCTTCGATATAGTTAGCACGTCCGCCGTCACGGAGAA
Organism: Clostridia bacterium; assembly: GCA_017936645.1. Classification (GTDB taxonomy): domain Bacteria; phylum Bacillota; class Clostridia; order Oscillospirales; family Acutalibacteraceae; genus CAG-488. Next base: position 16,864 of record JAGBFD010000147.1, on the reverse strand, counting down.
CTTCACGCTCATTAATCTTGTCATAAAGACGTGTGATAACGTACTCGTCGTTGAACTCAACGATATAATTGCTTGTTTCAAGATATTTGTCATCCTGAACATAAACAACGGGTTCGGTATCGCTGAAATCAACAACCTTATAACCCTTTGCAGGGATACCGTTGACACGGTAGGTCTTTCCGTTGTGGTTAACATAACCGTCAGATACGAACGAGTTCTGATTAAATACGGCTATACCGCCCTTTGTTGAGATATTTGAAAGAAGTGCCTTATAAGCCTTTGATTCGAGTGCTGTTGCAGAGTCGATAATTCTCTTGTAATCCTCATCACAACGCTCATAAACAGAACGGATTGATGAACCCGGGATGATATCGTGGAACTGATTGAGGAGAATGCACTCCCAACCGTCGTTGAGCTCTGCCTGAGGATACTCTGTGCCGAGAAGCTTACCAGACATTGAGTTTACAAGCTCTGCGTTCTGATAAAGAAGCTCACTCTTTCTGTTGTTCCTCTTATTCTTAGCCTGAGAAGTGTATGTACCTCTGTGGAATTCAAGGTAAAGTTCGCCTACCCAGGTCGGGAGACGCTTGTTGCCCTCAAGCTTATTTTTAAGTCTTTCGAGGAAGTCGCCTGCACTCTCCCACTTGACCTGAGGACAGCCGTTGATACCGCGTTTCATACGGTTGAAGTATTCAATGTCAGCATCTTCCGGTCCGCCGCCGCCGTCACCGTGACCGAACGGCATGAGAAGCTCGTTGTTGAGTGCTTTGGGTTCATATCTGTCCCACGTACCCTGAACATAAGCAGGTACAGATTCGGGAGTGTAGGTTGAACGCCAGTACATTCCTTCGTAATTTTTCGTTCTTCTTACTGCTGTAAGGAAATATGTAAAAACTTTTGAGCCGTCGATTCCCTGCCAGGAGAATGTATCGTAAGGAAGGCGGTTTGTTTCGTTCCATGCAATCTTTGATGTAACAAACTTGTCTATTCCGCTTTTCTTCATAATCTGCGGCATCGCTGCACTGTAGCCGAAAACGTCGGGAAGCCATACGGTTTTGTTATCAACTCCGAATTCGTCCTTGAAGAAACGTTTGCCGTGCATAATCTGACGGACAAGAGACTCACCGCTTGAAAGGTTGCAGTCTGCTTCAAGCCACATTGAACCTTCGAGCTCAATTCTGCCTTCCTTGACAAGACGCTTAACCTCTTCGTACATTTCGGGGGCATCTTCCTTGAGGAATTTGAGGAGCTGAGGCTGACTTGTCATAAATCGGTATTCGGGATATTTCTTCATCATCTCGATGACGCTGCCGAATGTACGCTGAACCTTTTCTCTCGTCTGCTCAAGTGGCCACTGCCAGGCGACGTCGATATGAGTGTGGCCTGTGCAGCTTATCTGAATCTCCTGATCCTTGCAGAATTTGCCGTAGAATTCTTCATCCATAAACTTATTTGCTTCTGAAACGGATGCAAGGAATTCTTCACTCATCGGAGCACACCAGTTAAGCTTGTTGAGTGCTTCGTTGAGAAGGAAAATGATTTCACCGCGGTTTTTGTCGGTGTCATCAAGATATTCAACAACCTCGTAAGGTACTCTGAGATCGTAGTAAAGCTTTTCTATATCTCTGTTGAAAACGCAGAGCTGACTGTAAAAATATGCTCTTATACCGTAAGGTTTTGAATAAGCATAGAGGTGAACATCGTAGCCGTCCTTGTTGCTGTCGAGCTTGATATAACGGTGGTTGGAGTCCATACCTCTGATCTCTTTACCGTCAAGATAAACGATAAACTGAGGATCCCACTGATGGCCCTGAGGCGGAGTCGAGGAAACATAAAGTTCAACATCCTGACCCTTCAACTCTTCAGGGATTTCAATATGCTTATAAAACCAACGGTGCTCTTCGGGATTTTCACCCCAAGTTTCGGTGACACCGAAATCCTTCCAACCGTCCATATCGGGTGAAGGCACGTTGTTATCTGTCTTGTAGCCGCAAGGTAAGGTTTTCCAGCCTGTTACGTCCATACGGACAGGTGTGATAAATCCTTCGATCTGCTCGATCATGGTGCGGATTCTTTTGTCGAGTAATTTGTCCATAGTCAGTTCTCCAGAATCTCAATTATTTTTTTAAATTCATCGGAATTTGAAAAATCCGAATTTTTGATATTTTGTTTAATTTTTTCCTGTAACGGCTTGTCCGAAATAAACGCCCTGAGTCCCTCAGCACATTTCTCGTTTTCGAGAGGAACGATTACTCCGTTGACTCCGTTTTCAATCTGGCTTGCAGCCGTAGCGTAATTGGTGATCGCAACTTTTTTGCCGAGTATGAGTGCTTCGTTTACCGTAACTGCATTACCCTCGTAACGTGAGGGCTGAACGTAAAAGTCACAGGCCTTGAAATATGGATAGGGATTGACTTTCTTTCCGAGAAGAATTACCCTTTCTTCCATTCCGGATTCAGCAATTTTTTTCTTTATCAGTTCTTCGTCAGGTCCGTAGCCGATTATGTACCATTTCACGTTATCAAGACGTGAGCAGATATCGGGTACATTATCAAAGTTTTTTTGATGACTGTATCTGCCGACCGAAAGGAATTTTATAAATCCGTCATTGGGCATTTCATCGCTTACATCTGCTTCATCTGCCATTTTCTTTATAAATTCAGCAGGGTGAATATTTTGAATAAGCACAATTCTGTCTTCAAGGGATGGGAATCTTTCAAGAAAAGCTTCCGTTACTTTTTCAGAAATCGAAACGATGTTATCAAAAGCAGACCACATATCAAGCTCAGAAGTAACATCAATGTCAATGTAAGAATAGTCTGTATGAATCCACGCTATTTTCTTTCTGCCCTTACATTTCTCAGCAGCAAAATAATGCGGTGTGAGAAAGCTGATTACAAGGTCATATTCCTTGTCGGATATCTTCGGCATAAACGGTGAGGTAAACCTGTGGCTGTAATCGATGTAAACGTAACTTCCGTCCTTTATACCGTTTCGCACGATGTATTCAGTTGCGGCATTTTTGCCCTTATATCTTCCTATCAGTGTACCGAACGCTTTATTCCTGATGACCTGAGAGACAGGTTTAGCGAGTGAAGCGTAACTTTTTTTCTCAGGGAGAAGGTTGACTTCTTTCGGGATGAATTGCATCAGTTCACCTTCGTGATGATATAAAAAAAGGTCGACATTGTACTTCGTGTAGTCGAAATTGCCGAGCAAACCCAACAGAGCTTTTTCAGCTCCGCCGATTTCCATTGTATGGCTTATAATCAACACATTCTGCACAACATCACACCCTGACATTACCTTTGTGAATAAAATTGTAGAATAATAGAATAATTATACTTTTTATCACACAAAAAGTCAACAAATAAAACCTTGATAAAAGCCCGAAAAAACATAGTTTTTTTCATAAAATCGCATTGACTTTTAAATGATGTTTTGTTAACATTAAGTGATTAACTATATTAGGAAAAAAGAGGACGTTAATTATGTTACTTGACAAAACAATTCATATTCCGGATTTAGGCGACATCGGAGCAGACAGCGGCTTCCATGTGCTTGAGAGAACAGAGGACGGCAAGTTTTCCGTAGGTAAAAACGGAGTTGTCGATATCCTTGCGACAGGTGACCAGAAGGTTGAGTTCGTTTCTTTCGGTTCACACACTCTCGCTTGTGTTAAGTCTGCGATCGCTTATCCGACATACTATCCCGTACACCCCGTACAGCTCGATATGCCCGTAAAGGCTGTGCTTATGGACCTTGACGGCACGACCGTACGCAGTGAGGAATTCTGGATCTGGATTATTCAGATGAGTATTGCAAGTCTTCTCGGCAATCCTAAGTTTGAGCTTGAAGAGGCTGATATGCCTTTCGTTTCAGGACACTCAGTTTCCGAGCATCTTCAGTACTGTATCGATAAATACTGCCCCGGCGCATCTCTTGACAAGGCTCGTGACTACTACTTCGAGCACACTCACAGAGAGATGGAAGAAATCATGGCAGGCAGAGGTAAGGACGGTGCTTTCACTCCGACAGTCGGTGTAAAGGATTTCCTTTATGAACTTAAGGATATGGGCGTGAAGATCGGACTTGTTACATCAGGTCTTTATGAGAAAGCATGGCCTGAAATCCTCTCTGCATTCAAAACACTCGGAATGGGTGACCCGAAGGATTTCTACGATGCGATCATCTCTGCAGGTTTTCCGCTTCGTAAGGGTTCAGTAGGTACTCTCGGTGAGCTTTCACCAAAGCCGCACCCGTGGCTTTATTCAGAGACTTCAATCGTAGGTCTCGGCGAAGCTTTTGCTGACCGTAACCACGTTGTAGGTATCGAGGACAGCGGTGCAGGTGCTTGCTCTGTCCGTCTTGCAGGTTACACAACTATCGGTATTGCAGGCGGCAATATCGTTGAAAGCGGCACAAAGGCTGTCTGCAACTACTATGAAGACAGCTTTGAAGATATATTAAAAATTATAAAGGGATGATTGGTTGATGAAGAAGTTTACAGCTAAAACGGCATTAAGTGTATTGTCATTTTCACTTTTTGCTCTTTGCCTTGCAGACACATATTATGTTCATAAGAGCGACGTAGATGCAAGTATCATCAGACTCATAGAAACCTTGAAAAAACAGCCTGCAGTAGATTCTGCAGCAGAAAATGCACAGACAATTCCGGAAGGAGATTCAGCAAATGGATAACGAAAAGAAAATAAGCTGCCACTTTATATCCAATACACATTGGGACAGAGAGTGGCGATTCTCAGCAAGAAGAACACAGTATATGCTCGGCTATATGCTCGATATGCTCATTGATATTATCGAGAAGAATCCTGAGTACAAGCACTTCCACCTTGACTCACAGACTATGCCGGTTCAGGACTACCTCGAGGTTTATCCTGAGAAGAAGGAGCTTTTCAAAAAGCTCGTCTCAGAGGGCAAAATCGGTGTAGGTCCCTGGTTCTGCCTTCCTGACGAGTTTACGGTAGGCGGAGAGGCTCTCATCCGCAACCTTCTCCTCGGCCACAGAATCGGCAAGGAAATGGGCGGCATCAGTAAGACAGGTTACTCACCGTTCGGCTGGGGTCGGATCTCACAGCTTCCGCAGATTTATGCAGGCTTTGATATCCACTTCGCATCATTCTACCGCGGTGTTAACGAATACACAGCTCCGCGTTCAGAGTTCTACTGGGAAAGCCCTGACGGAACACGTATCTACGCTTCACGTCTTGCAAAGCGTCCCCGTTACAATATCTGGTACATTGTTCAGCGTCCCGTTTACTACAATCAGTCAAACGAAAACAACCGTGATATGGTATGGAACGACAACAACGGTGTGTTCAAGTTTGTAGATAATGAAAATCAGAAGCTCGACTATCAGTACACACATCCTTTCTTCGAGTATCATAAGGAAAACATCAAGGACCGTGCTGAGCAGGCTATGCGTGAGCAGGACGGCGACTGGACAACCTCTCACCGCTTCTGGTCACTTGGTCACGACTCATCCTGCCCGGACATCCGTGAGGTTGAGATGATTAAAGATCTTGACGAAGTGCTTCCGAATGCAACTGTTTTCCACAGCACACTCAAGGAGATGGAGCAGGGTATCATCGACGAATTCGATGAGAATTCACCCGTACTCAAGGGCGAAATGCGTGAGCCTTTCACAAAGGGTAGTGTAAGCCCCGTTATGGGTTGGATCCTTTCTGCAAGAACATACATCAAGCAGGACAACTTCAAGACAGAAACTCAGCTTATGAATTATGCTGAGCCTCTTGCAGTCTTCTCAGCTCTTGCAGGTGCACCTTTCCAGAAGAACTTCATCGACCTTTCATACAACTATCTTCTTCAGAACCACGGCCACGACAGCATCGGTGCTTGCGGACGTGACATCGTTTACGAGGATGTTGTTTCACGTTACAGACAGTCAAAGGAGCTTTCAAACTGCGTTTACGAGCGTGCATTTATGGACGTTGCAGGTGATATCAAGCTTGACGGCTTCACACGTGACGATGCAGCTATCGTTGTTTACAACCCTGCACCGTTCAAGAGAAGCGAGAGCGTTCAGATGACAATCGAGCTTCCCGCAGAGTGGAAAGCAGACTCATTCAAGATCACAGATACAGACGGTGAAATCCTTACATATCAGATCCTCGCAACAAACAAGCACGTTGCACAGATCATCCAGAATCCGAACGACGTAGCAAACGTTCTTCATACTCAGCAGTATAAGATCGTTGTTGATGTCAAGGACATCCCCGGCTTCGGTTACAGAACACTTAAGCTTCAGCCGCTTTACAATGTACGTGCTACAACTCCGAAGACAATGCTCAAGAGAGCACAGGTTATGGAGAATGAATACCTCAGAGTTTCATTCAACGCAAACGGTACATACAATGTTCTTGACAAGGCTAACGGTAAGTCATACGAAGGTCTCGGCTACTTCAAGGATACAGGCGAAATCGGTAACCCCTGGGAGCACATCGTTCCTGAAAACGACGAAACATTCACAACTCTCAATGAGAGAGCAAAGATCACACTTCTCCACGAAGGTGAGCTTGAAGTTGCATATAAGATTGAAATCGACTGGGCACTTCCTGAGGGCAGAAGCATGGACGAAAAGACACGTTCACCGCACCTCAACCCCTGTAAGATCGTCAATATCGTAACTCTTCGCAAGGGTGCAAAGTACCTCGAAGTCGAAACTACTATCGACAACCGGTCAGAGGATCACTATCTCCAGGTAGCATTCCCGACAGATATCAAGTCAGAGTTCTCATACGCTCAGGGTCAGTTTGACGTTGTTAAGCGTCAGGTTGCAAAGCTTGACTACTCAATCTATGACGAGATCCCGATGACAGAGCATCCGATGAACTCATTCGTTGATGTTACAGACGGCACAAACGGTGTTGCACTTCTCAACACAGGTCTTAAAGCTTATGAAGCAAGTGATGACGAGTGCGGTACAGTTTACCTTTCACTCCTTCGTGCATTCCCGCTTCGTATCTGCGTAACTTCAGATATGCAGGACTACAGCAAGGTTGACAAGGGCTCACAGTGCATCGGCAAGAACACATACCGTTATGCATTTATGCCTCACGCAGGCGACTGGGAAGAGGGTAACGTATGGGGCGAATCAGAAAGATTCAACCTCAGCTTCGGTATTGCACAGTTTGCACCGACAGAACACGGTAAGAACGGTCTCGTTCACTCATTCCTTGAACTTGAAAACGAGAAGCTCAACGTCAGTGCAGTTAAGCTCAGCGAAGACGGCGAAGGCTATGTAGTTCGTATCTTCAACCCGTCAGACAACGCTGTGAAGACATCAATCCGTCTCAACGGCGGCATCGCTCCGATCGAGAAAGCACAGTCACCTGTCGAAAGACAGAAGGCTGAATTCGAGCTTCCTGCATACTCAGGCAAGAAGTGGAGCGAGGTTAAGCTCGTAAGCCTCGAAGAAAAGGATATCGAACCGCTTACAATGAAGGAAGACGGTTTCGTAGACTTTGAAATCACAGGCAAAAAGATCCTTACAATCAAGTTTGTAGGCTGATAAATACAGAAACCTCCGAAGATTAGCCGAGTGTTCGTAAGGACACTCGGCAGTTTTATTCGCCTTGCGGCGAGTGATATTGCTTCGCAGTGATATTATGCCGTGCATAGTTATATTGTCCTTCGGACAGTTTTATGCGAATAAAATAACACTGAAACCGTAAGGTTTCAATATCACTTTTGATTTATCAAAAATATCACTGCAAATTTTAATTTGCAATAACACTTATACATACCGAAAAATGTTTTCAGATTGGCTTGATTGCTTTTCAAAGTATATAACCCACCATGACACTTTCAGACTGAAAGTGTCAGTTTTTTTATCAAAAAATTGTGAGACACCTTATAAAAAGTGTCTCGCAACGTATGATTATTTATTTCTGCCCTTTGTAAGCCTGCTCATTTTTCGGAGGTTTTTTGTATGCATGGTATAGATTACTACAGGAGAACGAACCGAAAGAGAAATATTGAATATTTGAGTAAGAGTATGATATAATCATCTTATAAAATTGAAATCAACGGGGTGCTGAAATGAACAGACCGTATATTATTTGCCATATGGTGACTTCTCTTGACGGAAAGGTTACAGGGGAGTTTTTATCGAAAGATGAATGTGCAGAGGCTTGTCAGGTGTATTATGAGATCAACAGAAATCTGAAATCAAACGGATTTATCTGCGGTCGTATCACGATGGAGGGAAGCTTTACGGGAGGTTATTATCCTGATTTATCCCGTTACGAGCCTGTACGTCACGGCTGCGGACTGAAGACGGACTTTGTGCTTGACGATATGACAGGTTTTTATGCTGTTGCCTTTGATCCCAAGGGTAAGCTTGGGTGGGGATCGAACAGGATCATTGATCCTGACGGAGATCCGGGGTATGACGGAGCACAGATCATTGAAGTGCTGACAGAGCAGGTCGACGAACGCTATCTTGCCTACCTTGAGAGTATGGAGATTCCGTATATTTTTGCAGGTGAAGATGAAATCGACGTTGAGCTTGCACTCTTTAAGCTTAAAAATATTATCGGATGTGAAACTCTGCTTTTAGAGGGCGGAAGCGTGGTCAACGGATACTTCCAGAGAGCAGACGTCATTGATGAGCTGAGCCTTGTGGTGGCACCCATTGTAGCAGGAAAGGACGACAAACCGCTTTTTACTGACAGTAGCCTTGCAGATTTCGAGCTTGTGAACGCAGAAAAGAACGGTACGAATCTTGTACTGAATTATAAAAGAAAAAAATAATACCCGATACTTATGAATCCGCAAAAGAACGAGGAGGCAACGGTATGAAATACGATATAGCAGCATTTATATGGCCGTCATATACAGGTGATGAGCCGCGTACACGCATTTTCTGGCCTGAGGGCTACGGCGAATGGCAGACAGTAAAGGCTATGACTGACAAAGGCTATGAGGGTTGCCGTTGGCCGAGGATTCCCACATGGGGATACGTCAACGAGGCAGACAGCCGCGTGATGGAAATGCAGATCGACTGTGCCGTGTCACACGGAGTAAATGTATTTATTTACGACTGGTACTGGTACGATAACCGACCATTTCTTGAAAACTGTCTTAATGACGGCTTCCTTAAAGCACGTAACAATAAGGATATGAAGTTTATGCTTATGTGGGCAAATCACAATGCCAACCACCTGTGGGATAAGCGTAATTCGGACAACGATCTTTCGACTGTTATTTGGAACGGTACCGTTACACCCGAGATTTTTTCGGACATATGTGACAGAACTATTGAGAAGTACTTCAAAAAGGAAAACTATTACTGCATTGACGGCTGTCCCGTATATATGATTTTTGATATCGATAATTTTATCCGATCGTTTGATACAAGTGTTGAATGCAAAAAGGCTCTTGATGAGTTCCGCAGAAAGACAGTTTCAGCAGGATTTTCAGGTCTGCATTTTCAGATTGTGCATTGGCGTGACAGAGTTTTCAATTGGTTGAAGGATAACGATCCGCAGAAGGGTGTGACGTCATACGAAATGTACGATTTCCTCGGTGCTGATTCAGTCACAAGCTACAACTGGGGATGCTCGACTGATTTTGACGGTGACTTCAACGACGTTACGGACAGGTACATTGACGCAATAACCAAAGACTCAAAGAGTCTGAATATCCCGTTTTATCCCAATATTTCAGTCGGCTGGGACAATAATGTCAGATTCAATAAATTTATACCGGGAGTGGTGACGAATAACACGCCCGAAAACTTTAAATCAGCCTGTGAAAGAATCAAGGATTTTGCCGATGCTTCTCTGAAAAACGGGATTATGAAATCTCCGTTGATAACGGTAAACAGCTGGAACGAGTGGACCGAAACAAGTTATCTCCAACCTGATGACCTGTACGGCTACGGATATCTCGAAGCGATAAGAGATGTTTTCTGCGGATGATTTGTCCGCTGCCATACCATATAAAAGGCCGTCCGGGTAAAACCGGGCGGCTTGATACTTTAATTATACACGATGTAGACGGGAGAGTTGCTGACAGTCAGCTTTCTTCCGACCTGCATTTCATTACCGTACATATCGTAGGCGGTGTAACTGCCCTTCGGTGCGGTGACTTTTGTCTTATCTCCGAGGCTGTAATACACTTCGGTTTTCTTACCGTTTTCTGTGTATTCATCTATGACGAGATTTTTTTCATCTGAAATGTTTTTTACAAAATCTGCTTTGCCGAGAAAACGGATAACCGTTGCGTAAGTGAGTGCTGCTTCCTCAGGCTGAAGGTACTCGTTGAAAAAAGCAAAGTTATTGATATCGTTTTCAGGTGTGACTGTTTTTCGGAATGCAAATGAAACGAAACCTCTTGCTCCGCTTGAACGGGTGTAGAGTGCCTTGCAGGCGATTGTGGCGGCATCCGCTCCGCCTACTCCGCTTTCACTGTTGAACCCTCCGCTTGAAAGTCCTGCAGTTTCTGCAAGAGAGAGGGTTTTATTTATATGGTCATAGTAGTTGTCAAGGTCGTCGTGGTTGTGATAACCGAAGTTGTCGAGCAGATTCTTGTTTATAAGCTCTGCTGACTTGCGGTAGAAGGCGAGATTTGAATCATCTTCCGATACGGCAAGTCCGCCTGAGTAAACGTATGCATCCGGGTTTTCCGCCTTGATAAGAGCCGCTGTTCTTTCAAGAAGAGAGAAATACTCTTCGTCAGTTCCTGCAAAGAAATACCAGTTAGGCTCGTTCCAGATTTCTCAGAGGATATCTGGATCAGATGCGTAGCGGATAGCGACTTTTTCTGCGAAGTATGACCAGATCTCTTCATCGGGAGCGTAAGTCCAACCGACTGATTCGTCATAGTTTTCTTTAAACCTGTCTGCGGCAGACCACTTTCCGGCGTTGTAGCCGAGAATCCAGTTGTATTTCATTTGCCGATCGGTCACCTTGTTTATGAGATAATCCTGAACGGAGAAGTCGATGTCACCGTAAGCTTCGCTCTGCATCGAACTCCAACCTACGCTGTCCTCACGGATGAGGTTTGCACCGAGGTACTCTGCGGCATCGAGTATTTTGTCGACTGACTCCTCTGCGGAACAGTCAGGCAGCTGAAAGCCTGTACCCCACGTGTATGCACGGGTGATGTAGGGCTGTATGCCGTAGTAAAAGCTGTCGTTTGCACGTTCGTTACGGGGAAAGACGCCCACATTAAAGGTGTATTCTGTTCTGTCAGTCAGAACGATAGTGACTGTAAAAATTCCGTTTTTATCAGAAGAAAAGGTGAAACTGCTGTACGATGCAGAAGATCGGAAAGTGACATAACCTTTTTTATCAAAGCCGTTCTGATCGCTTGTGACGGTGATTTTTGCTCTTTCTCCGTCGAGGGATCCGTCAAGGTTCTCAATGATAACACGGATTTCTTCGCCCGGTTCAAACAGATTATCATCACCTGCAACTCCGAAACGCAGGCTTTCACTTGTACCGTTTACAAGGTATTCTTCTGCGGTGTCCGTTTGTGTGATAACGAGCTGCTTTTCAGGAAACAAACCTATAAAAAACATATCTAAGGCAAAGATCACGGACATTATAAAAGAAATAATTTTCACTGCATTGATCCTCCTGAGTTATATTCTACACTACGATATTTCTGATCCACTTACCTTTGCCGACAAAGAAAAGTCCGAGTGCCGCTTTCAAAGCGTTGGTCGCCTGACAACAGATGAAAATGGGAATAATGGTAAGCGGTGTGAAGTTGCACAGCACAAAGGCGAGGGGAGCCATCGTTGCCCAGACGAAGCCTGAGTCAAAGATGATAGTGATGATAGCCTGTCCGCCCGACCTGAGTGTGAAATACGAGGCGTTTGCAATCGCATCAAACGGTATGGCGAGAGCACATATCTGCATCATCATCGTCGCAAGGGACTTTACTTCGGGGTCGAGCTTGTAGAAGTCGGGGATAAACTCTGCACTGATGAAAAATGCGACCAACACAATAAGGCTGATAAAAACAGAAAATGCGATAAGCTTGACGGAAGATTCTTTTGCCTCCTTTGTCTTACCTGCACCGAGAAGCTGACCGAGCACGATTCCTATCGAAACACCGACAGCCTGGAACGAGACAGCAAAAACGTTGAAGAATGTCTGCACGATGTTGTTTGCCGCGACGACTGCGAGTCCCTCTTCGGAATAGCACTGATTGACAAATGCAAGGCCTGCCGCCCACATCGTTTCGTTAAGCATAAGAGGAAGACCCTTCTGAGAGATCTTTTTAACAAGTACCATCGGCACACGGAAGCTTCTGTATGCACCGACGATAAATTTATTTTCTTCCTTGTGAATATGAGTCCAGAAAGCAACGATTGCGAGTTCGACAAAACGTGAGATGACCGTTGCGATGGCGGCTCCGACGCAACCAAGCTTCGGAGCACCGAAGTGGCCGAAAATGAGAATGTAATTTAAAACGAGGTTTACACCGACAGCAATAAGACCTGCGACCATCGGAGGCATTGTCTTACCTTCTTCACGCAAGGTGCTTGAGTAACACTGAACGAGAGAAGCAGGTAAAAGACCGATGAGCATTACATTAAGGTAACTACGGCCTGCGGTAAATGATTTTGCGACGTCCGCTGCAGAGCCTTCACCTTTAAGGTAGAGATTTATGAGAAAATCTCCGCCGAAAAAGAAAAGAGTGATAACTCCGATTGTAAGCACAGAGCAGAAAAGGATTTTAAAACGGAAAGTATCACGAAGTCCCTTTGTGTCTCCGCTGCCGACGAACTGAGCACCGAAAATACCTGCACCCGAAACAGCACCGAAAATGCAGAGATTAAAAACGAAGATTAACTGATTGGCAACGGAAACACCGATCATTTCCGTCTGACCTACCTGACCTACCATAAGGTTGTCGAGCATATTTACAAAGTTTGTGATTCCGTTCTGGATAAGTATCGGAATCATAAGAGTAAAGACGTTTCTGTAAAACTTTTTATCGCCTATAAATTTTTTGAACATATTAGCCTCCGAAGTAGCTTTAGTACCGCAGATTTTAACATAAATCGGGTTTATTATCAATAGATAAAACTTTTCTTTTTTATCATACCGTGATATAATGCAAAAAGTGAGGTGTTGGTAATGAAAGAACTCTGGCACGGATTTGAGTGTGAAGAATTTGAGTTTGAGGGGAATGATGCACAGGTCGTTTTCCCGAAGATCAAGCCTGTCGGTAAAATCGCAATCAAGGTCGAATACTGGAATGCTTTTCCTGACGTTGAAATAAAGCTTCTTGAACGCGGTTTTTACGTCGTAGGTGTGGATAATCTTTCACGCTTTGCTACGAAAGAGGACTGTGATATTAAAGTGAGATTTCTTGACCATATCGCAAAGGAATACGGGGTGACGGGCAAGTGTGTTCCTGTCGGAATGAGCTGCGGCGGTGCACACGCTCTGCGTTTTGCAGGTTTTTACCCTGAGCTTGTTTCCTGTGTTTTCATCGACGCACCTGTTCTGAATTATTGCAGTTTTCCCGGAAAAATCGGTAACGAAGACTGCGAAAGAGTCTGGGAAAACGAATTCGTAAAAGCCTATCCCGGCATTAAACGGTCGCAGCTTCTCAATTTCCCTGAGCATCCGCTGAATATGGCAGACGTGCTTATCGAAAACAATATCCCTGTCGTAATGGTCTACGGCTCGGATGACAAAACCGTCATCTACGAAGAAAACGGCAAGCTTCTTGAGGATGCTTTTGACGGTACGGATTTGTTAAAGACGATCCGAGTCGGCTGTAGAGGACATCATCCGCACGGAATGATTGACCTTGAGGATAACAATATAATAGCCGACTGGATAGTTGAGCACAGTTGAGGAGGAAGAGAAAATGACTTTTGAAATAAAAAACGGTAATTTCGTAAAAGACGGAAAAGAAATAAAGCTTATTTCGGGTGCGGTGCACTACTTCCGCAATATGCCTGACACCTGGAGAGATATTTTTAAGAAAATGCGTGCGATGGGATGCAACTGCGTTGAGACCTACTGTGCCTGGAATATGCACGAAAAGCAGCCCGAGGTTTACGATTTCAAGGATAATCTCGATATTGCGACATTCCTTAAAACTGCAGACGAAGAAGGACTTATGGCGATAGTCCGTCCCGGTCCGTACATCTGCTCGGAATGGGAGTTCGGCGGTCTTCCGTGGTGGCTTCAGACGGACGAAAGCCTGGAGATCCGCTGTATGAACAAGGCTTATATCAAGCATTTTGACCGTTACCTTGACCGTATGTGTGATGAGATCCGTCCGCTTCTCTGCACGAACGGCGGAAATGTCATCATGGTGCAGTGCGAAAATGAATACGGCTACTACGGTGACGATAAAGAATACCTTGCGTATCTTCGTGACGGTTTTATCAGAAGAGGGATTGATGTTCCTCTCTTTACGTCGGACGGTACGAGTGAAGACGATCTGCTCGACGGTACTGTTGAAGGTTGCCTTGCGACGCTCAATTTCGGCAGCAGGGTAGAGGAGAATTTTGTTGCACACGATAAGCTCTTCCCCGATATGCCGAAGATGTGTATGGAGATGTGGAACGGCTGGTTTGACGCCTGGGGTGATGACAGACACCACACAACCTCTGCTGAGGATTATGCAAAGGTCGTTGATGATATGCTGAAGCGTGGCAGTCTCAATATGTATATGTTCATCGGCGGAACGAATTTCGGCTTCACATCGGGTGCGAACCATTATGAAAAATTCCTTCCCGACGTAACGAGCTATGACTACGATGCTATGCTGACTGAGTGTGGCGACGTTACCGCAAAATATTATGCAGTCCGTGATGTTATTAAAAAGTACGTTGACGAGCCTCTGCCCGATGTCCCTGCGAACAGAGAGAAAAAGGTTTACGGCAAAGTCACACTTCCGGAATGTGCAGGTTTTTTTGAGAGCCTTCCGAAGCTTTCTGCCCCGATTCATTCCGATGTGCCTAAGTGTATGGAGCTGTACGGCACAGGTTACGGTTACATAGCTTATCAGACTGTTCTCAACAGAAATTATAACGACACCGAGCTTGAATTTGCTGAGCTTGGCGACAGAGCGCAGGTTTATATCAACAAGGATTTGGTCGGCATCGTTTATGTCAATGACGATGAATTGAAGCTGAAGTTCTCGGCAAAGAAGGGCGATGTTATGACGATCCTTTGCGAGAATATGGGAAGAGCAAACTTCGGTGCAAAGATGATGCGTAAAAAGGGTATTGCAGGCAGATGCCTGCTCGATGACAGAATCCACTTCAACTGGAATGTTTATCCCTTGCCGATGAATAACCTCCAAAAACTTGAATTTTCAGCTGAAATTCCTGCAGAAAAAAGTGTTTTCTACAGGGGATATTTCAATGTTGATGAAGCAAAAGACACGTTCCTTAAAACAGATAATTTTACAAAAGGCTTCGTGACGGTTAACGGTTTTAATATCGGCAGATATTGGGAAATCGGACCGCAGAAAACCCTTTACATTCCCGCTTCGCTTCTTAAAGAAGGCGAAAACGAAATCGTTATTTTCGAATCTGACGGAATAAAAGGCGCACCCGAAATCGAATTCTGCGATGTGCCTGTTCTGGAGTGAAAAGCAAAATTAGTGCGTGTACAAAAGGATTGAGATTATGAAAAGACTTTCAATTGTGCTGATAGTCGTTGTATTATTGCTAACTTGTTTTAGCGTTTATACGTTTGCCGAACAGTCATCTACAGAAACAAGCCCCGTTGCTAAATGGGAAGAACATCTCCTTCGTGCAGGCGGTGGCGGAGGTTCTGGTGGAGGCGGTGGCAGCTCTGGCGGCGGACATTCCTCAAGCGGAGCATACAGCACAGGAAACAGAACTATTTTTGATGACATAATTTTTGGAATATTTTTTATTTTTTCGGCTTTCGGAGTGGCAATCGTTTTTCGTTTTAAGCTATCTAAATATGCAATTAATACAAAAAGATTATTGAAACTTTTGGAAAAACAAGACAGTGCATGGAAGTACAAAAATATTCAGAAACAGGTGAGAAAAACATATTTTATTGTTCAAAAATCCTGGACAGCTTTAGATATGAAACCGGCTCAGGATTATATGTCGGATGATTTATATGAAAAGTTTTGTACTAAAATAAATTGGATGATATACCGTAACCAGAAAAATGTTTTGAGCCGCATAAAATTGTATGAAGCTGTACCTGTTTCTGTCTATGATGACAACGATGACTCACGCGATTATGTCTGGTTTTATATAAGCGGCAGCATGGTTGATTATATGATTGATACAACAACAAACTCAAAAATAAGCGGAAATAATGTGCCGGAAATGTTTGGAGAGTATTGGCAATTTGTCAGAAAGAGTAATGGTCGCTGGGTACTGAACAAAATTTTACAGAAAGATGAGTCTGATCAAATAATTTTTACAGAGTAATTTGTAATTTCCCAAGCCCCCTAACTTGTTTGATGTAATTTGTGCTTACAAATCTTTAACAACGAGAGTGTGTAAAAAGATATATCACGTTGAAAAATTATTTCATACCTCTTTTTATGAGCATATTATACGCAATCAGGAAGATTACAACGAAAAAGCAAGATATATAGAAGAAAATCCATTGAGGTGGATATTGAAAAATAAAGATGTCAGGTGGTGATAAAATGCCCAGATTTTGGACTTATATAACTAACGGAAAGTATTCAGTCGGATGTACAGGGCAGACAGTTTATGTTTACGATAAAGACGGAAATGAAAAAGCAAAATTTAAAGATTTAATCTATGCATACAATGCTGAAATATCACCCGATTCAAAAACACTCGCAGTCAAAACAACTGACGGAAGATTTGCGGTAT
>JAGBFD010000146.1 GCA_017936645.1 Clostridia bacterium | reverse complement strand
TATCGATAAACTTTGTGAATATATTCAGGAAAAAATCACATTTTAATTAGTATAAACAATCAGGTTGTACAGAAAGGCTATCATTATGAAAAAGATTAAATTTACCGAAACCGTACTCCGTGACGCTCAGCAGTCACTTATCGCAACAAGAATGTCTTTTGATGACTTTGAACCCGTTCTTGCAGAGCTTGACAAAGCAGGTTACTATTCACTTGAATGCTGGGGCGGTGCAACATTTGACTC
Organism: Clostridia bacterium; assembly: GCA_017936645.1. Taxonomy (GTDB): domain Bacteria; phylum Bacillota; class Clostridia; order Oscillospirales; family Acutalibacteraceae; genus CAG-488. The sequence continues at coordinate 18,210 of JAGBFD010000146.1, read as the reverse complement.
CTGCCTTCGCTACCTTAACGAAGATCCGTGGGAAAGACTCCGTAAAATCCGCAAGGCTTGTCCCAACACAAAGCTTCAGATGCTCCTCAGAGGACAGAACCTTCTCGGCTACAAGCATTATCCGGACGATGTTGTAAGAAAATTTGTTGCTAAGAGCGTTGAAAACGGTATTGACATCATCCGTATCTTTGACGCACTCAACGACGTGCGTAATATCGAGGTGGCAGTTGACCAGACAATCAAGTCAGGTGCACACGCATCAGGTACAATCTGCTTTACTCTCAGCCCCGTTCATAACATTGAATCATATATCAAGCTTGCTAAGGATATGGAAAATATGGGTGTTCACTCAATCTGTATCAAAGATATGGCAGGTATTATGAGTCCAAAGGAAGCATACGACCTCGTAAAGGCCCTTAAGGAAAACACCAAGCTTCCGATCATCCTTCACACACACTCAACTACAGGTCTTGCAGCTATGACACTTCAGAAGGCTGCAGAAGCAGGTGTTGACGTAATCGATACAGCTATCTCCTGTATGTCAGGCGGTACTTCACAGTTTGCAACAGAAACAATGAACTATGTCCTCACTCAGCAGGGCTACGAAACAGGTCTTGACACAGATGTGCTTAAAAACATCAACGATTTCTTCAAGCCCGTTCGTGCAAAGGCTCTCGAATCAGGACTTCTTAACCCTGTTGTACTCGCAACAGATACTGATGCACTCGGCTATCAGGTTCCCGGCGGTATGCTTTCAAACCTCGTTGCTCAGCTTACGGCTCAGAATAAAATGGACAAGTTTGAAGAAGTACTTCAGGAAGTTCCGAGAGTACGTGCAGATATGGGTTATCCCCCGCTTGTTACTCCGATGAGCCAGATGGTTGGCGTACAGGCTACACAGAATGTTCTTCTCGGCAAGTACAAGAATGTTTCAAAAGACGTACGCAGCTACCTCAAGGGTGAATACGGTAAAGCTCCGGCTCCTGTCAGCCCTGAGCTCCTCAAACAGGTTCTCGGAGACGAGAAACCGATCGAAGGCAGATTCGCTGATACTCTTGCCCCTGCTTTTGAAGCAGCAAAGGCAGAACTCGGAAGCAAAGCAAAGAGCGACGAAGATGTACTTTCATACATCGCATTCCCGATGCAGGCAGAGGCTTTCTTTGAAAAACGTGACGAACTGGAGCGTAACACTTTCAAGTATACCATCAGGGAAGTTAAGGAGGAAGATTGATGGATTTTTCAGCAATATGGAATATCATTTCAACTCCTCCGGTACCGGCAGTAATAGTTGCTGTGATTGCAGTTCTTTTCATCATCTATATTTACATTGCAAAAGCAATAAACAGCAAGAAAAAGGTCGAATCATCTGCAGCTAATGCTCCTGTTGCAACAAACACACCTGCAGCACCTTCAAAATCTGCAGGTCCTGCAGCATCTTCAGGCGACCTTGAACTTGTAGGCACAGACGAAAAAACAGCCGCAGTTATCATGGCTATCGTTTCAGACAAAAGCGGTATTCCGCTCAACAGACTTCTGTTTAAATCAATCACTCTGATGGAGGACAAATAAAATGAAATATGTAGTTACATTAAACGGAAAAAATTACGAAGTAGAAGTAAACGAGACGGACGCTGTAGTAACAAACGTTTCTGACGCTGTTTATGCTCCTGCACCTGTTGCAGCTCCTGCACCTGTTGCAGCTCCTGCACCTGTTGCAGCTCCTGCACCTGTTGCAGCTCCCGCACCTGCGGCAGTTCCTGCTCCTGCAGCACCCGTCGCTCAGACAGTTTCAGCAGAAGGTACACAGATCGTTGCTCCGATGCCCGGCTCAATTGTAAACATAAACGTTTCAAACGGACAGGCAGTCAAAGCAGGTGATGTCCTTATCATCCTTGAGGCTATGAAAATGGAAAACGACATTACTGCTCCCTGCGATGGTGTGGTTAAGCAGATCGTTACAACGAAGGGTGCAACAGTAAACACAGATGACGTTCTCCTCGTCATCTGAGCCGGAGGTGTAATCGATGCTTGATTTATTTGCAAACTTTTCCACCGTCACTTTCCAGCAGATCGCGATGTGGATTATCGGCGGAATACTTATTTTCCTTGCTATAAAAAAAGAAATGGAACCTTCGCTCCTTCTCCCCATGGGTTTCGGTGCGATTCTCATAAACCTTCCCAACTCAGGTGCACAGCACATTATTGATGTCTTATTCAAATTCGGTATTTCAAACGACTTCGGTGAATTGATGCCGCTTGTCCTCTTTATCGGTATCGGTGCGATGATCGACTTCACACCGTTGCTCACCAATCCGAAGCTTATGCTTTTCGGTGCAGCCGCACAGTTCGGTATTTTCTTCACTATGTGTCTTGCTTCGTTTGTCGGTTTTGATCTTCACGATGCTGCTTCTATCGGTATCATCGGTGCAGCAGACGGTCCGACAGCTATCGCTGTTTCAATGGAACTCGGTTCAAAGTACATCGGTGCAATTATGGTTGCGGCTTACTCTTATATGGCTCTCGTTCCGTTGGTTCAGCCGCCTATCATCAAGCTCTGCACCACAAAGAAAGAGCGTCTTATCCGTATGGATAATACTGCAGGCAAAGCTCCTTCAAAGCTTACAAAGATCCTTTTCCCGATCGTTGTTACAATCATCGTAGGTCTTGTAGCTCCCGATGCTGTCGCTCTTATCGGCTTCCTTATGTTCGGTAACCTCATCCGTGAGTGCGGTGTTCTTAATTCACTTTCAGAGACAGCACAGAAGGTTCTTGCAAACCTTATCACAATTTTCCTTGGAATTACAATTGCCGCACGTATGCGTGCAGAGGAATTCCTCACAGTTGACACATTGCTCATCATCGGTCTCGGTCTCTTTGCTTTCATTTTCGACACATTCGCTGGTATTATGCTCGCAAAGATTATGAATCTCTTCTCAAAGAAAAAGATCAACCCGATGATCGGTGCTGCAGGTATTTCCGCTTTCCCGATGTCAGCTCGCGTTGTTCATAAGATGGGTCTTGAAGAGGATAATCAGAACTTCCTTCTTATGCACTCAATCGGTGTTAATGTTTCAGGTCAGATTGCTTCAGTTATCGCAGGCGGTCTTATCCTTACATTCTTCAGATAATCAGGGAGGTAATTATTATGTTTGATGTTCAGGCACTTCTTGAAACTCTTCCCCTTATGGGTAAAGGTATGCTCGGTATCTTCGTGGTAACAGCTATTATTGTTCTCGTTGTTAACGCTCTTAACAATATCCCTGAAAAAAAGACAAAGAAGAATAATAAAGAAGAAAAGTAATCCGACGGCAGCCTGTTTTAAATAATAAAAACAGGCTGCTGTTTCTCAAAAATCAATAAGGAGGTCCGACAATGAAATTCAATCCTCATTTCCTCGGGATTTTCACTGACATCTACGGTTCGTATGATGCTATGGATATTCCGAAAGCTCTTCTCGTGGCACTTGTAGGCTTTTTAACAGTAGTTTCAATGCTTGCGGTAATTGCACTTTTCATTAAGCTTATTTCCTTTATTTTCTCAAGCATTGAGAAGAAATCTGCTTCAAAAGTTGAAACATTAATAAGCCCCGTAGAAAATCAAAAACCCCGTGCAGAATCTACAGGCTCTGCACTTCCCGAAACGGAATCTCAGGGTGAACTTGAACTCATAGGAGTAGATGAGCCTACAGCGGCAATTCTTATGGCTCTTGTCAGCTATAGAACAGATATTCCGCTTAACAGACTTATTTTCCGATCAATCAGACTCGTGGAGGACGAATAAATGAAATACGAAGTTTTTTTAAACAACAAAAAATATGAAATTGAAGTAGATGAGAGTTCAGTCGCTCTTAAATCAGTCAGTGCGGCAGTTCCCGCTGTAGCTCCTGCTCCGGTGGCAGCTCCTGCTCCGTCTGCAGCCCCTTCTGCTCCGGTATCAAATACTGAAGGAACAAGCGTCGTTTCTCCGATGCCCGGTTCCATCCTTTCCGTAAATGTTACTCAGGGTCAGTCTGTACGAGCAGGCGAAGTACTCATCGTGCTTGAAGCGATGAAAATGGAAAACGATATAGTCGCTCCGTCAGACGGAATTGTAAAGCAGATCTTTGTAACAAAAGGAACTACCGTAGACACGGATCAGGTTCTCGTGATCATTTAACGGAGGTATAATTATGGAACTTATTACAAACCTCCTTGCAGGATTATGGGATGCCTCAGGATTTGCCCTTCTTACGTGGCAGAACGGTGTCATGATCGGCGTAGCCTTTGTATTCCTTTTCCTTGCCATAGCAAAGAAATTCGAGCCGCTGTTGCTCGTACCTATCGCTTTCGGTATCTTGCTTGCAAATCTTCCCGGTTCAGGTATTATGGACGACCTTACGCTTTCTCAGGCTTTCGGTGGTGACGGTTCAATGGCAACCGCAGGCAGCCATTGGTACGACTCAGGTGTCCTGAGAATCCTTTACGCAGGTGTCAAATCAAGTATCTTCCCCTGCCTTATCTTCCTGGGTGTAGGTGCTATGACTGACTTCGGTCCGCTTCTTTCAAATCCCGTAAGTCTTTTGCTCGGTGCAGCAGCTCAGCTCGGCATTTATGTTGCATTCATCATTGCGATCGTCCTCGGATTTACTCCGCAGGAAGCTGCCGCTATTTCAATCATCGGCGGTGCAGACGGTCCGACAGCTATCTGGCTTACAGGCAAACTGGCTTCACATCTTCTCGCACCGATCGCTCTTGCGGCTTATTCATATATGGCACTCATTCCGCTTATTCAGCCGCCTATTATGAAACTCCTTACAACAAAAAAAGAACGTGAAGTCAAAATGACACAGCTTCGTAACGTATCAAAGACAGAAAAAATTGTTTTCCCTGTAGTCGTACTTGTGCTCATTGCACTTATCCTTCCGTCTGTTACACCGCTTCTCGGTATGCTCATGCTCGGAAATCTCTTCCGTGAGTGCGGAGTTGTAGACAGACTGTCAGACACAGCACAAAACGCTATGAACAACATCGTCGTTATCCTCCTCGGTGTTACCGTCGGAGCAACTGCAAACGGTGAAAACTTCCTTAAACCGCAGACACTCGGCATCGTTGCATTGGGACTTACGGCATTCATCTTCTCTACCGTAGGCGGTGTACTTCTTGGTAAGGTGCTTTATATTGTTACAAAAGGAAAGATCAATCCGCTTATCGGTGCTGCAGGTGTTTCAGCTGTTCCTATGGCTGCACGTGTCGCACAGAATGAAGGACGCAAATACAACCCAACAAACTTCCTTCTTATGCACGCTATGGGACCAAATGTTGCAGGCGTAATCGGCTCTGCCGTCGCTGCAGGTTTCCTTCTTCTTATGTTTCAGAACTAAGTAAACATAATGCAAATCAGAAAAAGACAGCCGTATGCTTCCAATGGCATCGGCTGTCAGTTTTTTGCGATAATATTTTATAAAGCTCTTGAAATTTTCTGAAAGATATATTATAATAACCCTTGCACAAATGCTGGTATGGCTCAGTTGGTAGAGCAGCGCATTCGTAATGCGCAGGTCGTCGGTTCGAGTCCGACTACCAGCTCCAAAAAATAAGCATCTGCAACAGCAGATGCTTATTTTTTATCCAATCCGAAGGATTGGTATGTAATCACCGTCAGTTGTATGTAATCAGCAAAGCTGTATGCCATCGCTGCAGATAATACGTCGTAGGATTGATTACATGCATTTTTAAAATGATTACATCCCTTCTGCGACGGATTACATACAATGCTTCGCATTGATTTGCGATACTTGAATTTGATAAGTTTTTGTGATATATTATCCGCAAGAGGTGAGCCAATGAAAAACAATCCTTTAATGAAGTATTCAGAAGAATTAGCTATTAAAATTGATCAACTCTGTAAATCATTAGAGCGAAAAGATAATTCAAATACAATATTTCAAATTCGCAAGTCTTCATCAAGTGTATTCGCAAACATTTCTGAAGCTCAATACCCTCAGAGCTTACCTGATATGCTGTCTAAATTCAAGATCGCACGAAAAGAATGTATTGAAACAGAAAATTGGTTGAAACTTTTGTATTCTTCAAACGCAATCGACGAAGATTCTTTCAAAAAATACAGAAATCTTTGTGGTAGAATTCGAAGAATGTTGACATCTTCTTGTATAACTATCGAAAACAAAATCACCACCAAGGAAAATATAAAATGAGTAACACATTTACCATTCGTAGAGTTAAGCTATCTGATGCAGATGACATTTACCACATAAACAAAACCAGCCTCGGATATGACTATGATTTGAATAAACAAAGAAATAAAATTCAAAAAGTTATACAAGATGACTCTCAAGTAATTTTTGTTGCAGAAATTGACAACAAAGCTGTCGGATACATCCATCTTTTAAACTATGATGTTATTTATGCCGATAACTATAAAAACTGCTTAGGTCTCGCAGTTGACAACAACTATAAACGAATGGGTATAGGTTCCGCTTTGTTAAGCAAAGGTGAATTATGGGCTAAGGAAAACGGTGCCGCCGGAATACGTCTTTGTTCGGGCATTGAGCGAGAGAGTGCTCACAAGTTTTACTTGGCGAACGGTTACGTTGAAAACAAAATACAAAAGAACTTGAGAAAAATCTTTTGAATCACAAAAGGACGGTGCCTCTCTTGAAAAGTTTTAATTCATTACCCCAAGGATACAGGGAGATTTATTCCATAGATTTACAGAAGAACAAAAAGACCTCTCTGCTTGTTAATTCCGTCGCTCTTGCCATAGCGGCAGTTTTTACAATTCCCATGATTTTCGTCGTACCCATTTCGACTTTGTTCAGCATGGATAAAGGACTCGGTGCGTATTGTCTGCGTTTTGGTTCTCTTTTAATTTTATGTATACTGTATATGATACTGCACGAAGTTGTTCACGGTATTGCTATGAAAATGTGCGGTACTAAAAAAGTAAAGTACGGCTTCACGGGATTGTATGCATTTGCAGGAAGCGATGATTACTACGACAAAAAATCGTATATTTTTATCGCTCTTGCACCCATTGTTGTGTGGGGAATCGTTCTTCTGATTGTAAACTTTTTCGTGCCTACCGAATGGTTCTGGGTCATTTATCTGATCCAGATAACAAATATTTCGGGGGCTGCGGGCGATTTGTTTGTTACAATTAAATTTTCTCGTCTACCGAAAGATATCCTTGTTAAGGACTACGGTGTGGGAATGCACGTATTTTCAAAAGCTGAATAATTAAACTGCTGAAAAAATCCGTAAATCTTTGTTAAGGTTTACGGATTTTATTTTTTGTTTTCTCTCGACATCAATGTTTATATATGTTAAAATTTACTAAATCCACCTTGGAAAAGGAGCGTAATTTATGATTAAAAGATTTCACAGAATGCTTGAAAATCTTCACGTCGGCTGCGAAGCTCCCAGAGCGTACTTCGTGCCGTTTGAGTCAGCAGAAAAGACTGCTCTCCCACGTGAGGACTCTGCATTTTTAACACTTCTTAACGGTGAATGGGATTTCGCTTTTTTCAAAAACGTTGAGGAGCTTGATATTGAGGCTGAAGACTTTTCTTCATCCGTTGTGTGTCCCGATAAAATGACAGTACCCTTCTGCTGGCAGATGAAGCTTGACAGAGGCTACGATGTACCAAATTATATCAATCAGGACTATCCCTATCCCGTCGACCCTCCGCACCTTCCCGATGTTATCCCCTGCGGTTTCTACCGTCGTAAGATTGACTTTGCAAAGGCAGAGGGCAAGAAATATTTCATTAACTTTGAGGGCGTCGCACCGTGCTTCTACCTTTGGGTAAACGGCTCCTTCGTCGGCTACAGCCAGGTCAGCCACAACACAAGCGAACTTGAAATCACAGATAAGCTCGTAAACGGAGAAAACGTGTTTGAGGTACTTGTCGTAAAATGGTGCGACGGTTCTTACCTCGAAGATCAGGATTTCTTCCGTCTCTCAGGTATCTTCCGTGACGTTTACATCCTTGAACGTGACGAAACATATCTTAAAGATATCTATATCGAATACAGCTTTGCAGACGATTTTTCACACGTCGATATCAACGCTGATATCACACTCACGGGCGAAGCTTCAGTAAGTTGGACACTCACATCTCCCTGCGGTTGCAAGGTTGCAGACGGTAAGGCTGACGGTTCATTCACAATCGGTGTCGACTCTCCTGTCCTCTGGAACACAGAGAATCCTCAGCTTTACAATCTTACTCTTAACATCGGCAACGAGTGGATCAACTTCCCACTTGCAGTAAGAAAAGCTGAGATTAAAAACCGTTGCTTCCTTTTCAACGGAAAATTAGTTAAAATCCGCGGTATCAATCGTCATGACAGCAATCCCGAAACAGGATATGCTGTGGATATGGATCATATGACACGCGATCTTTACATCCTCAAACAGGGTAACGTAAATGCAATCCGCACCTCTCACTATCCCAACGATCCGCGTTTCCTCGAGCTTTGCGACAAGCTCGGATTTATGGTGATCGACGAAGCCGACATCGAAACTCACGGTATGGGTTATAACTACGGTGACTGGTACTGGGACTACTGGGCATTCCTTTCAGATACACCGGAGTGGAGAGAGGCTTACCTCGACAGAGCTGCACGTCTTTTTGAGCGTGACAAAAACCACGGTTGCGTAATTATGTGGTCACTCGGCAACGAATCAGGATGTGGCGAAAATCACAGACAGATGGCAAATTACATCCGTTCACGTAAAAAGGATGCGATTATTCACTACGAAAACGCTCACCTTGAGTATCAGTCAAGGCTTTGCAAGGATTTCAGTGACATTTCAGACGTAGAGAGTCGTATGTACGCTCCGCTTGATTACCTCGAATCCTACCTCGAGAACCTTGAAAATCAGAAACCGTTCTACTACTGCGAATACGTTGCAGCATGGAGTACGGGTGATATTCCTCTGCACTGGGGCAAATTTGAAAAGTATGACAACTATATGGGCGGTTGCATCTGGGAGTATTGCGACCATGCCGTAAATATCGGCACTAAGGAAAATCCGAAATACCGTTACGGCGGTGACTTCGGTGACCTTCCCAACGATAAGATTTACTGTGTTGACGGTCTCGTTTATCCCGACCGCAGACTCCGTCCCGGTTTTCACGATATGAAGATAACATATCAGCCGTTTGACATCACATATAATGACGGAACTGTCACCGTTCTGAATAAGCGTTATTTCACAGCACTTGATGACCTCGGATTCAAGTGGAGCATTGAGAAAAACGGTAAGACTGTCAAGGAAGGTGTCATCGAAAAGGCAGAGATTGCTGCCCGTAAGGAGGCAGAATACAAGCTCTTTGACGATATTCAGGCAGATGAGCTTACAACACTCAAAATCATCTTCTTCCAGAACAGTGACACACCCTGGGCAGAAAAAGGTTTTGAGGTCGGTTATAAACAGTTTATTCTTTCTGATTCAGCCGTCAGCGTTGAATCAAAATTGGATGATGCGGTAAAATATGAAGAAAACAGAACTGCAATCAAAGTAATTTGCGGAGAAACAATATACACATTTGACAAGATTCTCGGCAAAATTTCTTCTATCAATAACGGCAAAGAGCTTCTCTCAGCTCCGATTGAATTCAATATAAACAGAAGCTACCACCTGAGCAACGGATTTGCTGACCAATGGAAACGTGCGAGATACGAGCAGGTTAAGCAGAAGACATATTCAAGCGAAATCACAGAAGCTTCAGATGACAAGCTTGTAATCACTACGAAAGTTTCATTTGCTGCTGCCGCTATGCCTCCCGCAATCCGTGCAGATGTCATCTACACATTCACTTCAGACGGTAAGCTTAATATAAGTGTCAGATCGGTTGTTACGTACAACGCTCCTGCACTTCCCCGTTTCGGCATCAAACTCGTTATGCCTGAAGGATTTGAAAACGTTACATACCTTGGATACGGTCCCGTTGAGACATATTCTGACCGCTATATAAGCCAGATGATTTCAGAATACAGCACCACGGCAACAGACAGCTTTGAGCATTACATCAAGCCGCAGGAGTGTGCTTCACACTATAAGACAAAAACCGCAAGTGTAAAGGATGCTGACGGCAACGGTCTCTCATTTGCCGACACTTCCGTTGAAGGCTTCTGCTTCAAAGCAATTCACTACGATGATGCACAGCTTCACGAAACGCTTCACGACGACGAGCTGACTGCTCTTGCTGAAACAATCGTTTCTCTCGACTACAAGATGCACGCTGACTGTCAGGAGTACGCTGACCTTGAGCCGTGGAGAAAATTTGAAGAAAAAGAATTTGCATTTTCTTACGATATAATTCCCGAATGAGGTGAATCAGATGAAAACTTTTATGGATAAGGATTTTCTCCTTTACAACGACACAGCAAAAAAGCTTTTTCACGATCACGCATCTAAAATGCCTATTTTCGACTGGCACTGTCACCTTTCGCCAAAGGAAATATACGAAAACAAGCAACCCGCTGATATTACCGAATTATGGCTCAGCGGTGACCATTACAAGTGGCGTGCGATGAGAAGCTGCGGCATTGACGAGAAATACATTACGGGCGATGCTTCATCATATGAAAAATTCAAAGCGTGGGCAAAAGCTATGCCTTACTGTATCGGCAACCCGCTTTACCATTGGACACACCTTGAATTGCAGAGATATTTTGATATCTATGAGCCTTTGAGTGAAAAAACGGCAGACGCAATCTGGGAAAAGGCAAACAAAAAAATTGCTGACGGAGGATTCACTCCCCGTCAGCTGATCGAGAAATCAAATGTTACCTGTGTCTGTACAACGGATGATGCGGCAGACAGCCTTGAATATCACAAGCTTATCGCTGAGGATAAATCCTTCAAATGTAAGGTTCTCCCCGCCTTCCGACCCGACAAGGCTCTCGGAATTGAGCTTTGGACATATCTCCCGTGGGTTGCTGACCTTGAGAAAATCAGCGGAGAAAAAATCGACAGTTACAAAAAGCTTGTGGCTGTGCTGAAAACAAGGATTGATTTCTTTGAAGAAATGGGTTGTAAGGCAAGTGACCACGGATTCCTCTATGTACCGTATAACAGAGCTACTGAAGATGAGCTTGAGGCAATCTTCCAAAAAGCTCTGAACAAAGAAACCCTCACAGTCGAAGAGCAGGACAAATACAAAACCGAGCTTTTCCGTTTCTTTGCAAAAGAGTATGCGACAAAAGGTTGGGGTTGTGAAATTCACATCGGTCCTATGCGAAATAACAATACTGCAATGTTCAATAAAATCGGTCCTGACACAGGTTTCGACTCCATCTGTGACCGCAACATTGCTGAAGATCTTTCAAGAATGCTCGATTCGCTCGAAGTCGAAGGCAACCTACCGAAGACAATCCTCTTCTGTCTTAACCCGAAAGACAATTACGTTCTCGGTACAATGCTCGGAAACTTCCAGTCAAGCGAAGCACCATCAAAGATTCAGTTCGGTTCAGGCTGGTGGTTCAACGACAACATCGACGGTATGCGTGAGCAGATGAAAACTCTCGGTAATCTCGGAGTTCTCGGTAAATTTGTCGGTATGGTCACAGACTCAAGAAGTTTTCTGTCCTATCCGCGTCACGAGTATTTCCGTCGGATTCTCTGCGGTCTTGTAGGCGATATGGTTGAAAACGGACTTTATCCCTACACCGATGAGCTCGAAGATATCATCAAAGACATATCGTACAATAACGCAAAAAATTACTTCGGAATATAAAAATGAGCTGAGTTCAGATTGAACTCAGCTCTCAATTTTTGTAAGTTTATTTTGTTTCCTTGTTACCTTTCTTATAGAAGAAAGCACCTATTATCATAATGACAACAAAAACAATAAGATAGAAAAGTACAGGGAATGAGAATTCACCGTTTGCCTTTGCATTAAGATACGGTGTAATACCATGAGCGTAAACAGCTGCAAATACCATAAAAGCTGATGCGATTATGCCAATAAGAGGCATAATAACATTTTTGAAGATATTTTCCTTACCGTGCTTGATCATAAATGCAAAGAAAATCGGGATGTAAAGAGCATAGATTGTAATAATCGGAAGCTCAGATGAGTCAAAGCTGAAAATTCCGAAGAGAGGCTTACCTGTTTCAGGATTTCCCCAAAGGTTTGCACCGTAGAAATAGAACAACCACGCTGCACAAACGAGAAGACCGAAAACAGATGCATTTGTAGGCATATTTGTCTCTTCACTTACTTCCTTAAACATCTTTACTTTCGGGCCCTGATTTCTTGCTGAAAGAGCGTAGAGGCTACGTGTACTTGCAACCATAAGGCCGTTGAGTGTACCAAGACAGGATACAACTATCATAGCATTGAGAGCCGTACCGCCTACATTACCAAAGATATTAAGGAATGCCGTAGGAGCACCTGCACCATCCTTAAGGTCAGCAATCTTTGCACCACCTGCAAGACCGATGTAATAAAGAATGTAAACTGCTACGATGATGAGCGAGCCGACAACAAGAGCAATGGGAAGATTCTTCTTAGAATTTTTAAGCTCTGCGTTGATAGAAGTTGCGATAATCCAACCTTCATATGCAAATGCCGTCGCAACAACTGCCGCAAACAAAGGTGCACCTACACATGTCTGCTCAACAAGATTCCATGTCTGGAAAGCTGAAACCGTATTGCCGTTTTTAAGTCCTACAATTGTACCGACGATAGCCATAATTATAAGCGGAACTAACTTTACTGCTGTCGAAGCAACCTGAAACTTACCTGCAATGATCGGAGAAAGTGCATTGATTGCATAGCTCAGACAAAGGTAGAAACAAGACAATGCAAGGCAAAGACCTCCTGTAATGTCATCCGAACCGAATAAAACAAGTGTGTAACGTGCTGAAACCCAAGCAAGAACGCTTGTCATGCCCGGATAATAGATTGTTGTTGCAAACCAACCGAGCATATAAGCATATCTTGAGCCAAGTGTTGCTTCTGCGTAGTCAACAAGACCGTTAACCTTTTCATATTTGTTTGCGAGTGTTGCGAAATTGTACGAACAAACAACGATAACAATACCACCGATAACCCAAGCAAGAATACCGAGAGGCATATTACCCTGCGTATACTGAAGTACGTTCTGCGCCTTAAAGAAAACACCGCTACCGATAACGATACCGACAACCATACAGATAGCAGTAACCAGACCGTACTTTTTCTTAAGTTCTGTACCCATTTTTTTAAACCCCTTTCAATTATTATTATAAATTAAATTATAGAATATTACTTGAAAAAAGTAAACTTGCATATTATAATATAAATATTACAAAATGTAATGTTTGGAGTGAAAGTATGGATTCTTCAAAGTTTTTCGCCTTGTTGAAAGCCGCTGAATACGGAAGTCTCACCAGAGCCGCAGAAGAACTCGGCTACACACAGGCAGGACTTACACATATGATGAACAGACTTGAAAAAGAAATAGGTATAACGCTTCTGCAAAGAACAAAATCAGGTGTAAACCTTACCCCTGATGCCGAGAAGCTTTTTCCGCTGATTAAGTCTTTTTCAGAGCAAGGACTTGAACTTGAAAAAGCAATCCGAAACCTGACAAAAAACAATGATACTGTTATCCGAATTGCTTCCTATACAAGCATCGCAAACCATTGGTTACCTGTTATCATAAAAAATTTCCATCACGATTTCCCCGATGTGAATTTGGAAATCCGTTCGGGTAATTTTGAAGAAATCTCCCGTCTGGTATCAGGCGGAGAGGCTGACCTCGGTTTTACGAGTAAGCAGGAGATTATGCACGGTGATTGGATACCGCTGAGAGACGACCCTTTGTATGCCGTTCTTCCTCCCGATTACAGAGTTGAAACCGAAAATGTGCACGTTTCTATTTTTGACAGCAAAGAGTTTTTTATGCCGACATATGGTTTTGATTATGATATTATGAATACACTGAAGCGTAATAACGTAAAGCCTGATTTAATCCGTTCTGCTGTTGATGATGCAACCATAGTTTCCATGGTCAGTAACGGACTCGGTTTTTCCATCCTTCCGAAGCTTGTACTTGAAGGAATGGTCGGTTCTTTTGTCGCCAAGCCTGTCGAACCACACTCTTCACGTGAGCTCGGAATACTTATCAAGTCCAAAAATACACTTTCACCCATGGCTCATAAATTTATCAGCTACTGTAAGCAGGAAATAAAATAATCTCATTCTTTTAAAATGATATTGAAAAACTGTTTTCATAATGTTAGAATGAGGGAAAATCAGCAAAGGAGATATACGATGACAAAAAGCGAAGCAAAAATCAAAGCAAAAGAATTAGTTTCAAAAATGACAGTTGAGGAAAAAATCTCTCAGCTTCTTTATACATCTGCACCTATAGAAAGACTCGGCATCAAAGCTTACAACTGGTGGAACGAAGGCTCGCACGGTGTTGCACGTTCAGGAACAGCTACCGTTTTTCCCCATGCAATCGCTATGGCAGCTTCCTTCGATCCTGAACTCGTTAACACTGTAGCCGATGTCATCTCGACAGAAGGCAGAGTAAAATATAATCAACACGTTAAATATAACGATTTTGATATTTTCAAGGGTATCACATTCTGGGCTCCTAATATCAATATTTTCCGTGATCCCCGTTGGGGCAGAGGTCAGGAGACCTTCGGTGAAGATCCGTTCCTTACAGCAGAACTCGGTGTTTCTTTTATAAAGGGTATCCAGGGTGAAGGTGAGTTTTACAAAGCAACGGCTTGTTCGAAGCACTATGCAGTACATTCAGGACCTGAAAAAGACCGCCACGGTTTTGATGCCATCGCTTCAATGCACGATATGTACGAAACATATCTCCCTGCATTTGAAAAGACCGTCAAAGCAGGTGTTGCAGGTGTTATGGGTGCATACAACCGTACAAACGGCCATCCCTGCTGTGCACATCCTTATCTTATGCAGGAAGTCCTTCGTAAAAATTGGAACTTTGACGGATATTTCGTTTCTGACTGTGGTGCTCTCAATGACATCTATGAGCATCATAAGTATGTAAATACAAAGGCTGAAGCCGCCGCCGTATCCCTTAAAAATACCTGTGACCTCAACTGCGGTGAGATCTATCAACACCTCATCGACGCTTATGAAGAAGACCTCGTTACAGAGGAAGATATCACAGCTGCTGCCGAAAGACTTTATACGATCCGTTTCCTCCTCGGTGAATTTGAAGAAACAAGACCTTACTCTGACATCAGTTACGATAAGCTTGACTGTAAAGAGCACCGTGAGCTGAATCTTAAAGCTGCACAGGAGAGTATCGTTCTTCTGCACAACAAGGACAACTATCTTCCGCTTGATAAAAACATTCAGAAGAGAATTGCCGTCGTAGGACCTAACTCAATGTCAGTAACTGCACTTGAGGGTAACTATAACGCTTACGCTTCAGAATACATCACCGTTGCAGACGGTATGCGACGTGTATTCAAGGATTCGCACATCACAGTCGAAAAAGGCACTAACTATTGCCTTGAAAAAGAAAACGATTGGGGCGGATTCGGCAATCTCATCAGCGACGGTGTTGCCGCGGCAGCTCAGGCAGATATCACCGTACTTGCACTCGGTCTTGACTGTTCAATTGAGGGCGAAGATACAGGCTTTGACAACGATTACACAGCCTGCGGTGACAAAAAATATATCACTCTCCCCGCTACACAGCAGAAGCTTGCAGAAGCTGTATGCGATGAGTGTGAAAACGTCATCGTTGTGCTTATGTGTGGCAGTTCCATTGATGTCGGTGAAAAAGTAAGAAGCAAAGCAAAGGCTATCATTCACGCCTGGTATCCCGGTTCAACAGGCGGTCTTGCAATCGCAAATCTCATTGCGGGTGAATTTTCACCCTGCGGTAAACTGCCGATTACAATTTATAACGAAAATCATAATCTCACGAGCTTCCTTGACTATAATATGAAAGGCAAAACATACCGTTACATCGACGGTGAGGCACTCTATCCTTTCGGTTACGGTCTTTCTTACACGAGCTTCGCTTACAATAACGCAAAACTGATCGAAAACAACGCTGACAGCGTAAAGGTAAGCGTAGAAATCACAAACACCGGTGATCTCAAAGGAATCGAAAAAGCTCAGGTTTATGCAAAATTTACAGACAGCAGAACATACACACCGCATTTCCAGCTTTGCGGCGTTGCAAAGGCTGAACTCGACAAAGGTGAAACCGCAACTGTCACATTTGACATCGACACATACTGGCTCAAGGCTGTCGACGAAAACGGTGAGCGAATAACTCCCGACGGAGAATTAAAGCTCTATGTAGGCGGACATCAGCCTGACAGCGTAAGCAACAGACTTCTCGGCTATGAGTGTATTGAAATTAACCTGAAATAAAACAATTAAGAGGTAGGCTTCGGCTTACCTCTTTTTTATAGCAAGAAAAAACCTCGGAGATTCCTCCGAGGTTTTGTTGTTTGATTGTCAGATAGCGTAGTAGTTAAGTTCGCCTGCGTTGAGCCAAGCGTTATTGACGCGGATCTTCACAACGATGACATTTTCACCTCTGTGGTTGATCCATGCTGTGCCGACGTATGTCAGCTTGCCGTCTGCTTCACTCGCTGTGTAATAGGTTGCCGTTGTGTTATTATCCATAACAAATCTGACTCCGCTTACGTCAAGTCCTGTTACTACCGTCGCTGCTACTCTGCCCTGCTCGCCTTCTTCTGCTGCAAGCTTCATCTCATATACTTCGTCGTCATACTCAGGTGTTGCAAGTGCTACCGTGTACTTGTACGGTGCATTCTTGCTCCACTCTCTTCCGTATCTTGCGATTGCTGTGAGTTCTTCGTTTGCAGGTACGTTCATTTCGATCGTCCATACCTCGTAGCTCAGATCTCTGCTCATCGCTCCGACTACATTACCCTCTGCATCGTAGCTTACGATTACTACCTTTACATGATATCTGTCATAAGTTCTTGTTCCTCCGTCCGGCTCGATTACCTGAATCTTGTCAGGTCTGCCTGTTACCGTGAACATAAACTCATTTCTTGTGCTTGTTGACGGTGTGTAGCTTACTTCCGTTACGGCTCCCACGAAGACTTCAGGTTTTGTTACTGTTATCTTTACTGTGTCGCCTTCTGTCGTCCAGCTGCCGTCTGTCTTGTATCTTACTGTGTATTCGTACTCGCCTGCTGCCTTCTTCTTATCGATTGACCATACTCTGTTGCCGTTTCCGTCTTCATTGTATGTCGTTGCTGTTTCAGTCGAGCCGTCTGCTGATACAAGCTGTACCATCTTTACCTTGTCTGTTGTGACTATCTCTACAGTTGCTGTCTGGCCTTCTGTAACTTCGATATCTTCTGCACTTATGATATTCTTTTCTACTTCTGCATAGAGGTTGATTTCCATACCGTTGAGTGAGAATGTATATGCTCCGTTCTTGTCAAAGTCCTTATCTTCAACTGTTATCGTCAGGTAACCGTTTTCGTCCGTTGTTACATCACTTGTTGTCTTGTTTGTCGCAACGTCGTTTGCTTCAAGTGTATACTTCTTGTTTGCTTCGCCTGTATACAACTTGACTGTGTTACCTGATGTTGTGTATGTTTCTCCATCGAAGGTTGCATTTCCTTCTGCGATGATGTCGAAGCTCTGTGCTGAGAAGCTCATTGTATCTATTCCGCTTCCGCCCAGTTCGATTGCTTTGACTTCACCTGCTGAGTTTGTATGAAGCTGTGTTGCTGAGCCGTCAAGATTCGGTACCTGGATCACCTTATCTACCGTATTACCCCATCTGTCTACAAGATGCACATATGTATATGCACCGCTCAACGGATAGTAGTTAAAGCTCCAGTTTGTATTCGGCCATGACTTAAAGCCAAGTCCTGTACCTGCCTCATGTGTACACATATACTTGTACAGGTTTCCGTCATTTGCATCATAAGCCCATTTCCAGATTTCCTGTGCTCCGTCAAATGCGACTGCCTTCATTGCATCGTAGTTTTCTTTTACGATTCCGATTACGTCATTTACATCTGATGATGCAAGTACGCAGTTTGTGAAATCATTTTCTGCACCTACTACGAATGTGTATGTGAATGAGCCGTAGTCTGTCTGGCCGTATGTTGAATCATCTACTGTGTATACGCTGTCGCCTGATACGGGAAGCTCCCAGTTGCTTGCGCCGCCTGAGCTTCTTGCAAGGTGATACTGCTTGAGCCATTCATCATCCTGTA
>JAGBFD010000145.1 GCA_017936645.1 Clostridia bacterium | reverse complement strand
GATGTTATTGTTCAAGCCATTCACTACTTTAATTACATCAAACCTTTGCGTAAACTGAATAGAAAAACGCCAGTCCAATACAGGATTGAACTGGCTGCTTAACTTATTCTTTTTTGTGTCTACAAAGTATTGACTATTTCAGGCTGACAACCAACCGTAAGACTTTTTATTATTTATTCGTTATTTTCTGTATATTTCTCTGCCTGAAGACGGAACATATACGCATATTTTCCGTCCTTTGCCATCAGCTCATCGTGGCTTCCGCTTTCGACCACTTTTCCGTTTTCAAGCATAAGAATGCGGTCTGCATGACGGGTCGTTGAAAGTCTGTGAGATATAAACACAACTGTTCTGTCTGTACAGGTTTCGCTGATAGCCTTGTTCAGCTCATACTCTGACACAGGATCAAGATTGGCTGAAGGCTCATCGAGAATTATGTAAGGACACTCCTTATAAAAAGCTCTGGCGATAGCGATTTTCTGCTGTTCTCCTCCCGAAAGCATAAGTCCGTCGTCGTCAAATTCTCGCAGAAGTATGGTTTCTGTGCCGTCAGGCAATTCTTTTGAAAATCCTGCTTTCCTGAGTGCTTCCATCACCCTTTCGGAGTCGTAATCCTTTTCAAGAGCGACGTTTTCTCCCACCGTCGCACCGAAAATCTGAAAATCCTGAAACACTGCAGAAAATCTCGCTCTGTGCGAATCGACCGTCACATCTCGGATATCTGTACCTCCGATTTCTACAGAGCCCTCACTGACATCGTAAAGACGCAGAAGAAGATTTGTAAGCGTTGTTTTTCCCGCTCCGTTATATCCGACAAGAGCTATCTTTTCACACGGCTCTATTCTGAATGAGATATCTGAAAGTGCATCCTCTTCCTTTCCCTGATAACGGAAAGAGAGATTTTTAACCTCAATTGTTTCAGGAGCACCGCACTCAGCAATACCGCTACCGTCAGGCACCTTAGTCTCCTCAGACATAAATATTCTGTACTTTTCAATCATACCTGCTCTTTCGGTAAAGTTTCTGACACCGTAAACTGTCAGGAAAAGTATACCGCTTCCTATCTGCACAGCTCCGTTGAAAGTTGCGACAAAATCGCCTGCCGACATATCACCCGTAACGAGCGTCTGATAACCGATATATAAGGTCAGCAGCACCATAAAACCGATAACCTGAATCACGGATTCCTGAATGAAAAAGATACCGTCAATCTTTTTTACATACTTGTTCTGAGTTTTAACTATATCATCCGCACTTTCTCTGAATCTTTTATCAAGCAGAGGATAAAGACCTCCTGTGCGGATTTCACCTGCATAGTCCCTGAGATAGAAAAGCCTTGCGAAATAGTCGCCTTTACGGTGCTTTTCCGTTACCGCCTTTCTTCTCTTCATCATCAGATCACCGGTGTATCGTCCCACAGGGATGAAAAATACAACCGAAAGAAGTACAATCAAAAGACATATCGGATCTATCGTGAGCATCACGGCACTTATCGCGACAAAAGAAACAATCTCACCGATATAATGCTTTACATTTGTAAGCATATACTTAATGTTATCCGACGACATTTCAACTGCAAGAATGAAATCGCTGTAGTAGCCGGGATCATCGTACTTTTCCATATCAAGCTTTGCGGCCTTTTTGTAAAGCATAGACTGAATTCCGAGGTCAAGTTTCTCTCTTTCCCTGTGTGCAAAAAGCTCAAAGAAAAGAGAATTTGCAATCTCGCTGAAAACAAGGATAAGAAGTATCACGGCGATTCCGATGATTACGTTTTTCGTATCACCGCCGTTTATAACTTCATCGATGATATATTTAAGACCGATAACAGAGATCAGTCTGCCCGGAAGTGAACGTAAAAGCTGCTGAGCGATCTCACCTATTACGAGCCACGGAGATACCTTAAACATTATTCTGAGCATAAAGATGATATTTGATATCGTACCGTGTTTTTTCTGATTCTTTTTCTTCATATCTCGCTCACACTCCCTTCCGTCTGCTTATAGCTTGAAGCCTGAAGTGTAAACATTTCAGAGTAAATTCCTTGCAACGACATAAGCTCATCGTGAGTTCCTTCCTCTGCGACCGTACCTTCATTAAAAACATAGATTTTATCTGAAAGCACCGCACTTGAAAGCCTGTGAGAAATATAAACAACCGTTTTATCCACCGTCGCTGCGATAAGACTTTCATACATTTTGTACTCTGCTATAGGATCAAGTGCAGATGATGGCTCATCAAGTATAGCAAGGTCAAAGTTCCGTGCAAACATTCGTGCAGCCGCAACTTTCTGCTGTTCACCGCCTGAAAGACCTGTTCCTTTTTCATCAAACTCACGAGTCAGTACAGTTTCCTCTTTCTGCGGCAAATGCTCGATACAATCATATGCACCGCTGTTTCTGAGTGACTGAACTATATTTTCCCTGTCATCATCGCTCTCAACCTCGTGACATATTACATTTTCTCCTACGCTGAGTGCAAACACCTTGTAATCCTGAAAAACAGTCGCAAGACGGTCACGCACAGACTTTATGCTGTACTCTCTTATGTCAACACCGTTATAAAGGATAACTCCCTCATCAGGGTCATAAAAACGAAGTAAAAGCTTTACAAACGTCGTTTTCCCTGCTCCGTTCTGACCGACAACCGCAACGGTTTCTCCCTTTTCGATCTTCAGGTTAACATTTCTGAGTGACGGCTTTTTTGCTGAGGGGTAAGTGAACGAAACGCCTGAAAATTCAAGAGTTTCGAGTTCTTCCGCCTCTTTTTTACCTCCTGTTACAACTGCTTTATATCCGAAAAATTCTCGAAGATTTCCGAAATATTCCGCCTCTTTTCTGATAGAACCTATCGCCTCGCTGAGATCATTGAAAACATCTTTCAGATTACTCATAGCTGTCATAATTACAGAGAAATTTGATATCGAAAGATTCCTCTTTACAGCAAAACGGTATGCCGCATAAATGTAAGTAATAACAACAGGCAAGCTCGTCCCGAAAAGTCCTGAAAGTACTTCCAGAACAGCCATTTTCTTGCCGTACTTTTTTATTATCTCTCTATTGCTGTCGACTGCATTTTTGTACCTTTTGTGCATAACCCCGAAAATTCCCGATGTACGCATATCCTTGGCAAAATCACGAAGGAAAACCGTTCTTTTTACGTAAGCCTTTGAGCGTTTGTGAGGAGTCATCTCCTTATCTTTTTTCACCTCAATTTTACCCTTGAAGGACTCGAAAATCACAACAAAAATCATTGACAACAGTATAAATAATATCCTTGCATCAATTGTGATTACATAAATAATCAGGAACACACCGGTAAGGGTACCCGAAATCAGCATAGCGAAAAAATAACTGAAGTCGCTGTAATGATTATCGCTGATTATTTCCGTCGCACGCTGATATTTGTCATAAAATTCAGGGTTTTCAAAGCACGCCATATCGACCTCGACGGCTTTTCTGAAAATCCTACGGTTGAGATTTTTGTAAAAAACTTTCACTTGTCTTGAAAGAACATAGTCGAAGAAGCAATCCGTTCCTTTCGCAAGAATTCCCGCAACTGCAAACATTGCGACAGCAAAGGCAAACTTTTCAAAGCTTCCGCCATCTTCGACGATGTCAAGCAGAACCTTCAGGAACAGAATCTCCTGCACAAAACCTGTAAAAAACCAGTATGCAATCATCGTAAGAACCTGAGAAATCATCAGAAAAGGTGCACATTCCGTAATGATTTTAAACGCATAAAAAGTGTTCTTTACAGTTTCAAAATACTGTTTTTTCTTTTTGTTTTTTTCCATTTTTCCTCCTCTCCCGTAGCTTTTGTTTTTGCCGTTTCTGCTTAAAAACGCAAAAAAGCCCGGAAACCAAACGTTTCCGGGTTCAACAAATGAATACGCCTGTTAAGCAGAAACAGACACAACTACCGGATAATCGTTTTTCATTTTCTTTACTGTTAATCTTGTCATTATGTCTGTCTCCTTTCTTAAAAATTTTGCATTTTCAATGCTCTTATAAGTTAACATATAGGGAAAATTTTGTCAACAAATTTTTATTAATTTATTTCAGCACGGACAAAATTCCGGTACTTTCTCAAAAAATAGATTTTTGCATAGAATGTAATATGGGAAGATATTTCTTCTCTGCAAAAATTTACAAATTTTTTATATATTTGTTTATATATATAACCATAAAATGATTGAAAGTAGATGAACTTTGATGTATAATAAGAAAGTTAATAATGGCTTATTGTTGCTTGGAGGAATACACAATGGAAGCTTATCTTGATAACAGCGCTACGACACCGCTTTGCAAAGAAGCTGTCGAAAAAGTCAATTTTACAATGACATCCTGCTGGGGCAACCCGTCATCCCTTCACGCAAACGGAATCGCTGCTTCTGAGCTTCTGGAGGAGTCAAGAGGAATTATCGCAGGAAAACTTTCCTGTGAGCCTAACGAGATCATCTTCACTTCAGGCGGGACTGAAAGCAACAATATAGCTGTACTCGGTGCTGCAAATGCACTCAAACGCAGAGGCAGCAGAATCATCACGACATCCGTAGAGCATCCGAGCGTCGAAGAACCCGTCAAGTATCTTGAAAGTCAGGGTTTCGATGTTATCAGACTGCGTGTCAACGAAAACGGTCTCATCGACGAGCGTCAGCTTTATGCCGCAACTAATCCGTCGGTTGTTCTCATCAGCATTATGTACGTCAATAACGAAGTCGGTACCATTCAACCCGTCGAGTTTGCTAAACGTGCCGCTATTCACGCAGGTGCAAATGCACTTATCCACTGCGATGCTGTTCAGGCTTTCGGAAAAGTTCAGCTGAAGCCTTACAATATGGGTGTTGACCTTATGTCAATCAGCTCTCATAAAATCCACGGTCCGAAAGGAGCAGGTGCGCTCTTCGTAAAAAAAGGAACACGTCTTGCGCCCCATTCCCTCGGCGGACTTCAGGAAAGCAAGTTCCGTCCCGGCACAGAGCCGCTGCCGAATATCGCAGGTTTTGCAGCCGCAGCCAAAGCACTCCCTGACTACAACCGCAGTCTTGAACACGCTGCAGCTTTACGCGATTACTTTGTCAAAAACGTTTCCGCTATGGAAAATGTAGTTATAAATTCTCCTGCAAACGCATTACCGTATATCACAAACATTTCCGTTCTCGGAATCCCTTCTGAGGTAATGCTCAATTACCTCTCTGAGATGGGTATTTACGTTTCAAGCGGTTCAGCCTGTTCTAAGGGTCACAAGAGCCGTGTTCTCAGAGCTATGAATCTCAGCGATGAAAGAATAAACTCTGCCCTGAGAATCAGCATTTCACGTTTCACTACAAAAGAAGAGATTGATTACCTTCTTTACGGAATTGCAAATGCACAGAAAACAATGAGAAAGTTGAAATAATATATTGAGGTTTCGTTAAAAATGAAAGAAATTATCCTTTTAAAAAACGGTGAGCTTGCCCTCAAGGGTCTTAACCGTCACACTTTTGAAAATCAGCTCGTTAAAAATATGAAGCATAGACTTCACGACCTCGGAAAAATCCGTTACGTTCAGTCACAGTCAACAATTATGGTCGAACCTATCGATGAGAGAGTCGACCTTGATGAGGCTTTCCGCAGACTGAAAAAAATATTCGGTATCGCAGGACTGTCCCGCTGTGCAGCAGTTGAAAAAGATATGGAAGCCATACTTCCCGCTGCTTGTGAATACCTTCGTGATGAGCTTATGTTTGCAAAAACCTTCAAGGTTGAGGCAAAACGTTCAGATAAAAAATTTCCGTTCAACTCTCCGCAGATCTGTATGGAACTTGGCGGTGTTATACTTGAGAATTTTCCTCATCTCAAAGTTGACGTACATCATCCCGATCTCATAGTCAACGTTGAGGTAAGAGACAGCTACGCTTACATTCACGGCAATCAGCACAAGGGTGCGGGAGGTATGCCCGTCGGTTCTGCCGGACAGGCAGCAATCCTTATTTCAGGCGGTATCGACAGTCCTGTTGCCGCATGGATGATGGCGAAAAGAGGTCTGAAACTCTATGCGATCCACTTCGCATCACCTCCGTACACAAGTCAGCGAGCAGAGATGAAGGTTCACTCACTTCTGCGTCAGGTCTCAAAGTACAGCGGTGACATCCCTCTTTGTGTCGTACCATTCACACACATCCAGGAAGAAATCAAGGACAACTGTCCCGAAGACCTCTTCACGATCATCATGCGCCGTTTTATGATGCGTTGTGCTGAAAGAATCGCAAAGGATCAGGGATGCGGTGCCCTGATAACAGGTGAAAGCGTCGGTCAGGTTGCAAGTCAGACTATGCAGGCTATCGCTTGTACAGAGGCTGTCGTTGAAGAGCTTCCACTTTTCCGTCCTCTCATAGGAATGGACAAGGACGAAGTAATCGAGATTTCAAGAAAAATAGACACCTTTGAAACATCGATTCTTCCTTACGAAGACTGCTGTACGGTCTTTACTCCGAAGCACCCGCGCACACGTCCTCAGCTCCACGTTGTTGAGGAAGCTGAGAATGTACTCGACGTCGAAGCTCTCATTGAAGAGGCTTTGAATAATCTTAAATTTGTCAATCTTTCAGGTGAATAATTTTGAAAACTTGTGAAATCATCAGCGTAGGAACAGAACTTCTTCTGGGCGACATTCTGAATACGGATGCACAGTTTCTTTCACAGGAACTTGCAAAGCTTGGTCTTTCCGTATTACATCAGAGTACTGTCGGAGACAATCACGACAGGCTCTACGAACTTCTTGAGCAGGCAGCACAAAGAAGTGACATCATAATCCTTTCAGGCGGACTCGGTCCGACTCCTGACGATATCACCAAAGAAGTAGCCTGTGAATTTTTCAGTAAAGACCTCACCCTCCACGAAGAAAGTCTTCGCAGGATGTCGTCATATTTCACAGCAAAAGGTCTTGTAATGCCTGAGACAAACAAAAAACAGGCTATGCTCCCTGCTGACTGTGTAGTTTTTGAAAATAACAACGGTACTGCACCCGGACTCGCTATGGAAAAGGACGGCACACATATTCTCCTTCTTCCCGGCCCTCCGAGAGAGCTCAAACCGATGTTTTATGAAAGTGCCGTGCCGTATCTTAAAAATTTTTCAGACAAAGTTATAATCTCGCACAATATACGCACTTTCGGAATCGGTGAGTCAGCTATGTCCGAGGTCGTTGCAGACCTTCTTGACTCCGCCAATCCGACAGTTGCCCCCTACGCAAAGGACGGAGAAGCTCTTCTGAGAGTTACGGCTATGGCAGACAATAACGACGATGCGGAAAATCTCTGCAAGCCTGTGATCGATGAAATCAGATCAAGACTTTCAGATTACATCTACGGAATCGACTGCAACTCCATCGAAGAAGCAGTTGTCCCTATGCTTATAGAAAACAATCTTAAACTTGCGACGGCTGAGTCCTGCACAGGCGGTCTCGTGGGTAAGAGAATTACAAACATTTCAGGTGCGTCCAAAGTTTATGAATGCGGAATCATAGCTTATGCAAACGAAATCAAACACCGTGTGCTCGGTGTAAGCGTAGATGCTCTCAGACAATACGGTGCAGTAAGTGCCGAGGTCGCAGAACAGATGGCAAAAGGTGCACTTGAAGTAAGCGGTGCAGATATCGCAGTTTCAGTTACAGGCATCGCAGGGCCTCTGAGTGACGGCACATCAAAACCCGTCGGACTCAGTTATATAGCTCTCGCAGACAAAAATAATGTCTGGGTCAAAGAGCTTAATACAGGTCACACAAACCGCGACTATAACCGTTTTGTCAACTCATCAAATGCCCTTAATATGGTCAGGATGTATATAGAAAAAACTTTGTAAGAGGTGAAAAACATGGAAGATATGAACAACAACGTAAGTACAGAACTTAACGATGATATTCAGACTGCAGACATTCAGACAAATCCCGAAGAAAACACTGCAAAAAAATCAAATGTGGTTTTCGGTGTGATCTGTGCAGTTTTGTGCGTTGCTATCTGTCTGACATCTTTACTTTCTGTGTTCAACGTAACAGGATTTATGAATTCAACACCTGAAGCACCTGTTGCAGATCAGGAACAAAATCAGAGTTCAAATATTTATATGCAGATGTTCCCGCGATACGCTGCCACAAAATATCCTGCAAATATGGCTCAGTCATTCAATAAGCTCTATGCTGCAAACAACGACGTCGTCGGTTGGCTCTATATCCCCGGTACAAACGTAAACACTCCCGTAGTCCAGACAAAAGACAACAAGAAGTACCTTCGAAACAACTTCTACAGTTCAAACACCAATTACGGCACTACCTACGCTGACTACAGATGCAACAAGGGCCCTACACTCAGCACAAACACCGTTCTTTTCGGTCATAATATGCCTTCGGGTACTCATTTCTACGATGTTCACCGTTACGAGAATATCGAGTGGTATAAGACCCATCCTACTATTGAATACAATACACTTTACGGTTCATATACTTTCCTTGTTTCTAATGTTTTCTACTCAACAGGAACAAAAAAATATGACGGCGGATATTTCTTCAATTACATCTATCCGAACATCGGTCAGTCAAGTATGAACGGTTATATTGAGCAGATCACTCAGCGTTCAATTTACAATACAGGCATCGACGTAAGACCTACTGATAAGGTCATCACACTTTCTACCTGTACGCATTCTCTCGACGGTGCCTGCGGTATGGACATCGACGGCAGACTTGTAGTAGTAGGAAGACTTCTCCGTCCGGGCGAATCAGCGGACGTCGACACCTCAAAAGCAAAGGACAACCCCAATTATCGCCGTCCTCAGATATGGTACGACAAAAAAGGAAAGACTAATCCGTATGCAAAGTATGTTTCATGGCAGCCTTCAAGCAAATAAATCTTGTTTAAAAAATCTGATTGAAAGGATGATCATCTTTGGCTGAAAACAAAAAAATCAATCCCGATGAAGTTGAAGCGATCGAAAACGCTATCGCTGCAGAATTGACAAAAAACGATGACATAGTCGAATATATTCAGCCCAGCAGTCTTGAAATCCTCAAGGCTCGTTATGCCGCTGCCGAAGAAGATGAGTCTATCAGAAACGAGGGCTTTGAACTTGCAAGAAAGGGCGGACTTATCAAAAAAGCCCGTCCCGAAAACACAGCATTTGACTACTATTCCACAGCGATTTCACCCAAGGATGAAATCCGCACAGACGTAGACTCTCCTCTTTCACAGGTTTTTGACACTACCAAAAGTGAATTCGATGCTGACACCGCATCCTTCGGTGATATCAGCTTTGAAAACGATAAAAAGTCAACTGACTCTGTGCTACCGATCAAAACAGAAGCCGATACTTCTGTAGCAGAATCAACAAGTACTCCTACCGTAAATAACCGTTACGGGTACGACACACATACACGAGTAATCTACTTTGACGAAAGTGCAGATGACGGAATAAAACGTAACAGCGAAGATGAGCTTTCATCCGCTTTCTTAAGCGATAACAATTCAAAAAGGAGGTTCGGATCTTGGATAAAGAAAAAGAAGTAACTAATTCTGCAGAACGAAAAGAGTATCAGACAGTTACAATTAAAGATAATGACTCCCAGATAACGAGAAAAGACGTAAAAAAATCAGTAATGAACGTAACACGTAAGATCATTCTCGGACTTTCTATCATAGTTTTTGTTTTCTGCGGAGTATATCTTTTTAACCGTCTGGTCGTCGACAGACCTCCTGACGAAGGAGATACTCCTACCGTTGACCACGCTAACACGCAGACCGCTGTCGATCCGAGTTCCGGAGAAGTCATTCAGGATAAATACAGCGCCCTTTTGAAAATGAATGAAGATTTCGTCGGAAAGCTCATAATCGATGCTACGGGTGAATCAGGCATAAATGTGGTTCAGACAGATAACAACTACACCTACCTCAACACAGGATTTAAGGGCGAAAATACACGCTACGGAACGCTTTTCGTAGACTACCGTAACAATGTCAGAGTACTTGACACCAATACTATCATCTACGGTCATAATATGCGCGACGGCTCACAGCTCGGAACGCTCAGTCTTTATGCTGACATTGAAAACTACAAAGACTTCCCCACTATAAAGTTTGACACAATATACAGAAATACTGAATGGAAAATTTTCGCCGCATTTATTTCAAACGGCAACAAAGCTCAGGACAACGGATATGAATTTCCGTACATTACGCCTAATTTCCCTTCAGATGAAAAGTTCCTTGAATTCATCGACGAAGTAAAGGCACGTTCTTACTACACTAACGAAGACGTAGACATAGTCCCCGGAGATAAGATCCTCACTATTTCAACTTGTGATACAGTTTTTGAGGACGCCCGTTTTGTCGTTATGGCACGATTGGTACGTCAGGGTGAGTCTGCGGACGTCGATACATCAAAAGCTGTTATAAATGATAACCAGCGTTTTCCGCAGGCGTGGTATGACGTAAAGGGCAAGAGAAACCCATTTAAAAACGCTGATAAATTTACTATCAAATAAGAGGTACTACCAATGGATATAAAACTTTTTTCCCTTTGTAAAGAGGAAAACGAACAGATTATTACAGGACAGAAGCACATTCTGAAGTGTGTAAGAAACTTTTTCACAGAAACTGAAAACTTTACGGTATTCACTTCACAGAAAAGAATGCTTCTCGCTGCTTCGCAGAGTCTGCGTGCTGCTGATATTGTGATTATTGCTGTTCAGAATAATATGTATAATGCAACAAAAAGACTTCTCGCACAGGCTCTCGATTTCAAGATGATGAAAAACAATACGGTTTTCAACGCATTGAATCCTTTGCTCGAAAAAGGAAAAATCACACAGACCGCTCTCACAGCAAATATCGCTTTCCCTCAAGGTGCAAAAATCCTTCCTACCGACGATATGTTTAACTGCGGTTTTGTACTTTCCGCCGGAGCACAGCACATTGTCTTCCTCCCCGTCGAGTCACCTCGTGCAGACGAGGTAGTGTACGGTTCATTATTCGACTTTTTAGCATCAATATGCGAAAAGGACATCGCAGAAAAAGGACTCACAGCCCGACACCGTGCAGTAATTAAAAGAACAGCAGACAAACTTGATACGGATTCGGTGAAAGTATCCTTCGCACCTTCCCGTGCCGCATCATTCATCGAAGGAATTTCTGCAGGTATTGCCTCAAAGCACTGTTTCAGCTTTAACCCTGAAAATGAATATAATGAATCAACACCTGACAATCTTGTCGATAAAGCAAGACAGATAAAGGACAATCAGTTTGCTTCATTCGGAGTAGTTTTTTCAGACATAATTTTCACTAATGAAGACAAGCGACAGATAAAAATCGCCATCGCTGATGAAACAGTCACTAACACCTACACATTTTTCGCACTTGCTGATGAGACTGACAGTGATTTCATCGCAAACTGCGTCGACAAAACAATGCTGATTCTTTATAATCATGAAAAATTTACAGACAGCTCTGCCTCAGCCGACACACTCACTAAAAGTGACAAAGCCCTTCACAAGCTTCTGTATTGCGTAGCAGGTGGTGTTGCAGGTGTCTCTGCTCTGATCGGTATCGTTATCTCGCTTTTAAATTAATACGGAAAGGAACATAATTATGAAACGTATTTTATCTTCAATTCTTGTTTTAATCCTCGCATTTTCATTCTGCATCTTCCCTCAGGCTAAAGTCAGAGGAGATGTCAACGGTGACAACAAAGTAAACTCTTCGGATGCTCTTGAGGTACTTATGTACTCAGTAGGTAAGCTCAGCCACGTCGATCCGTCAGCGGACCTTAACGGTGACGGCAAGATAAACGCTTCTGATGCTCTTACTATCCTTCAGATAAGCGTAGGCATCATCTCAGACTCAAAGTATCAGGCAGCTGTAGCACTTACCGCGAAGGTAAACAACAAAAGCTACGGCTCATCAGACGTCATTCCTGTCAAAGCAGGTGACACAGTTTCAGTAACTCTTTATCTTAAGACAAACTTCTACACCGGACCTACAAGTGCACAGATCTATTACAACAAAAATATTTTCTCAGGTGCCCCCTCTGCTCAGTTCAATACAGAAAGCAGACTCTATCAGAGTGCCGGTAAGACATACTGCACATTCAAGGATTGGAACGCACTTGCTTCTCAGGTCAAAGAGAAGTGCTGGCCTGATTACAGTGAAGCAAAACTTGCAGAATTCAAGGAAGATCACAGATTCCTTCGTATAACTATGACACCTAACGTTTCTTATACTGATGAGGCACCAAAAGACATCAACGAAAGCCTCGTTACAGTCCACTTCGTAGTAAGCTCGTCAGCAAGAAAGGGAACAACCGGACAGATTATCATCCCCATAGAGTCAAGAAGAACAAAAGATTATCTAAACGGTCATCTTATGTGTTCAGTACACGAATCAGCTGACATTACAAGCAACTCAAGCCCGTACGTTGAAGGTCTTTCCTATGACTGTTCAAGAGCTGTGCTTAACTTCAAAGTGTCTTAAAACGACTTGACACTGTTCAAAAAATCTGCTTTAATAAAGTAAATAAATCATAGGAGGCAACATTTTATGAAAACATTCAAAAAAGCTTTGTGTCTTGTTCTCAGCCTGATGCTTGTTATGCAGTTTGCAATCATCGGCGTTTCAGCTCAGGAAGCAGACTACACAATCGTCAACCCGTACAGTGAAGTTATCTGGACAGGTGACGGTGCATGGGATGCTTACAAAGGCACAGTTCACTCACACACAACATACAGTGATGCTGAAGATACTCTCCCTGTTATGGTTAAAGAGTACTACAACCAGGACTATGATTTCCTTGCAATCACAGACCACGGTATCACAGGTGTAGACTGGGACAAGGCTCCTGACACACAGCTTCTTTACACATATCAGTGGCTCATCGACAATCCGTACGAGCACCTCACTACAGAAGAGTACGAGGCTATTCAGAACGGTACATATCCTCTTTATGACGGTACTGTAAGAGGCGAAGGTCTCCTTCCGATCCTTGGCGGTAACGAATTCAACCACTTCTCACTCACAAAGAATCACGTTAACGGTTTCTTCCTTCCCGGTACAACAGGCAGCGGCTATGCAGGTGCCGAAAACGAGCGTGGTTACGAGCAGGTAATCAAGTATATCGAAGAAAATGGTGGTCTTTCCCACATCAATCACCCCGGCGACTGGCTTGATTCAAACTCAAATCCTGACATAGTAAATGATCCTGAAAGTATCCAGTTCTTCGGTGACCTTCTTCTCAAGTACGATTCATGCCTCGGTATGGAAGTTTTCAACGAGAGAAACGGCACTACAGGCTATGACAGAATCCTTTGGGACAACCTTCTTATGTATTGTCTCCCCTACGGCAAAAACGTTATCGGCTACAGTAACACAGACGCTCATTGGACAGATACAGTTGACTCTTCTTTCAGCGTGTTTATGATGGAAGAAAACACTGTAGAAAACGTAAAGAAGACCATGCAGAACGGTGCATTCTTTATGGTTACAAGAAAGATCCGTCCGAACGAATGGATCGGTCCTGAAGAAGAAATCGATGTAATGAATCAGGGTCTCCCCTACCCGATGTTCACAAACGTTGCTGTTGACGGCCACACAATTACTGTAGATGCAGCGGACAGCGACAGAATTCAGTGGATCGCTAACGGTAAGGTTATCAAGGAAGGTCCTATCAATGCTGAAAATCTTACAATCAACCTCGATGTAATTGAAGGCTCAGAGGACTTCCAGTACGTAAGAGCTGAGCTTTACGGTGAAGGCGGTCTTACACTTACACAGGCTTTCGTAATCGACGACGGTGCTGAGGATCTTGAGTTTGTAGAAGCAGAGCTTACTTTTAAAGATAAGTTTGTAAACTGGTTCAAAGGAACAAAACTCTGGGCAATCATCATTGAAATCACAAGATTGTTCTGATAATACACAGAAACAGCCCCTTGCAGATTGACTGCAAGGGGCTTAACTTATGCTGTTACAAGACCGTATTGTACAAATACTGTCGCAATTGCGAAATAGATTAAAAGTGTTATTACGTCAACGATCGTAGTGATCATCGGTCCTGCCATAAGTGCAGGGTCAAGTCGAAGGAGCTTAGCCAATATCGGCAAAGAACAACCTATAGCCTTTGCGACAACAACAGCAACAGCCATTGCTATTGAAACAACGATGAAGGTATTATTTTCAATTTCGCTGCCCGTCAGAAGCTTCGTTAACCACATTCTGCCGTAGTTGGCAACTGCAAGGACAAGACCGCAAAGCACGGCAACACGTATTTCCTTCCAAAGAACACGGAAATAGTCTTTGATCCTGATATCACCAAGAGCAAGACCACGGATAACAAGAGTTGATGTCTGATTACCGCAGTTACCGCCTGTACCCATAAGCATAGGAATTGCCGCTGTCAATCCGATGATAAAAGGTAGTTTCGCCTCAAAATTTTCAATAATCAAGCTTGTAAATGTTCCGCAAACCATCAATATCAAAAGCCAGACGATTCTGTTTTTAAACATTGAGAATACGCTCGTTTTCAGGTACTCTTCCTCAGACGGCAAAAGAGAAGCCATCTTCTCAAAGTCTTCCGTATTCTCGTCTTCGATAACGTCGACGATATCGTCGATCGTGATAATACCGACCAATCTTCCTTCTTTATCCACAACAGGGATTGAAAGAAGGTCGTATTTTTTTGCAATGTTAGCGACCTCTTCCTGGTCATCGAGAGTATTCACGTGGATGAGCTGTTCGTCATCATACATTATGTCGCTCACGAGAGTGTCCTCAGGCGAAACGATAAGACGTCTGAGAGGTACAGTACCCACAAGCTTACGTTTTCCGTCCGTACAGTAGCAGGTATAGATCGTCTCTTTATCGAGTGCGGTTGCACGGATCTGAGAAATAGCCTGACTTACTGTATACGTCGCAGGGAAAGACACCATCTCGATAGTCATAATGCTTCCTGCGGAATTTTCAGGATACTGAAGGAATTTATTTATAAGGTTTCTTGTATCGCTGTCAGCCTGTGCGAGCACACGTGTTACCACGTTTGCCGGTACTTCTTCAAGGAAATCGACAGCGTCGTCGATAAACATATCCCCGACCAGCAATGAAAGCTCCTTGTTTGTGATCGCATTTACAATATTTGTCTGAATTTCGTTATCAAGATATGAAAAAACATCAGCCGACGACTGCTTCGGCAACAAACGGAACAGGCGTACCTGCTGCTCTTCTGACTCAAACTCTTCCATAAGAGAAGCGATGTCAACGACGTTCATTTCGCTGAGCATCTCTTTGATTGCAGAGAACTTGTTGCTTGCAAGCATCTTGCTGATGACTTCAACTATTCTATCCATTTGAATACACCCCTTTTAGGCGGCAAAACTACCGACCGCAGGTGTATTCAGGCTCACTTTGTAAGTTCTGACGTACCTACGGCGATTTCTTCGCCACTTATTGATTTTAATGAAAAATAAGTTACAAATCGTTGCCCGTAACTACCGTCGCTACTCACAAAAATTCACCTCGTTTTTTGTATATAACTACAGAATAATCTGCTCTAATATTTTAAACCCATAAGCAGAGTATGTCAACCCTTAACAAGAAAAAAAATCAGCCGTATCTTGGTGATACGGCTTGATTTATAATTCTGATTATGCAAAACGCATTGAGTTGACACAAGTCCACTTGCCTTCAATTTTTGCAACCTTGATTGTGATACCTACTGCCTTTGCTACTGCATTTGTAACGGTAAGAGGCATTTCAACCTTTGTATCCGTTACTCTGCCCTGACTGTCGATCATTGCAGTAATCTTTGTACCTGTATATCTGAATGTACACTGCTGAATATCAACTGCGTTACCGAAGCCCGGCAACTCAAAGTTGATTACGCCTACATCAAGAGGCCATGCACAAGAAGCATTATACTTTGCAGTACCATTGTGAGCACATGTTTCTTCGTTAAGAACGATAACAATCTGATAACCCTGACCGTTCTGCTTGATAGTGATGCTCTTTACTGCAGCATCATAGAGATTTGCAGGAAGTACAAACTTCTCGATAGGCGAACCGTCATCTGTTGCCTTACCATTAACAAAGCTCTTTGTCTGAACAACACCGTTATTTTTAGTGTTATTGGCAATAAGTGCATCAGCGATTTTGTCAACATTGAAATTTGCACTACCGATATCAACACCTGACGGTTTAACATCAACCTGCTCCGTCTTGGTCGCATTCAACTTCTGTGAATAGGACTTCTTAAGACATGAGTTGTAGTAGCTGATAAGCTGAGACTTGTTATAGTTAAGAGGGCTGTTTGAATTGTTCTGAACAGGAGTCTGTGCATTACCGCCCTGCTGACCTGCATTAGTAGGACTCTGCTGTGAAGAATCTCCGCCGGGTGTAAGAGCTGCCTGCTGATCATTCACATCGGGTGTACCCTGCTGAATAGCTCCATCATTCTGATTGTTATTACCTACACCGTTCTGCTGCTGTGAGTTGACGTTCGTCTGCGGATGGATATTGCCTGTGATAGTATCAACCATAACGTTTACGCTGACACAGACAATTATAACGCACAAAAGAACTGAAACAACTATTACGAACTTTTTCCATGCTTTATTCATAAAAACTCTCCTTAAATCTTATACGAGATATTGTAACATATATCCCGCATAAATTCCATAGCTTTTTTAAATTTTTATGCACCCATACCTGAATACTTTACTACTG
Source organism: Clostridia bacterium (assembly GCA_017936645.1). Classification (GTDB taxonomy): domain Bacteria; phylum Bacillota; class Clostridia; order Oscillospirales; family Acutalibacteraceae; genus CAG-488. Next base: position 15,855 of record JAGBFD010000145.1, on the reverse strand, counting down.
TATCGGCTGTGCCTGTTACGGTAGAGCCTTCGATTTTAACAAGCGTAACTCCCGAAAGAGTGTATCTCTGCGTATACGAAACCTCAAGAGTTTCAAGACTGCTGTCATTTGCCCTGATAGTCGCCTTTATGGTTATATCAGAAGCCGTGATAGCGGTGGAAGCCGCTGAAGAGTTAAACTCCGTAAGTGCTTTTTTTACATCGTCCGTATTCTGATAGTCAGGACACAGTCTGTAAAGAACGCCCTTGTCATCTGCAGGATTAGTTTCATTCGGAAAAACTGCCGTGATGATGACCTTGTCGCCTTCCTGCTTTGCGGAAATCGACTCCATCTCATCTACCGTGTATCCGCTTTGCGGGAAATTTGCCGAAAAAGCTTCTCTTGAAGCATTATAATCATAATTCATCGTTATATTCTTTTCACCGAAAATCGACCTGAATGCATCTACCGCATTTGACACCTGCGAAAGTGTGCCGACGCTCACCTGGCTTACCTTACAGTCAATATTTTTCGTGTAGTGGTAGCAGTAAAGCTCGATATACTCTACCGCCGCATTAAGCATATCTGCAAGCTCTTCTTCGCTTTCAGGCAGTTCGACTATCTCTACAGGCTGAGTAGTAGCCTTAGTAGTAATCACATCCTGATCCTCATCCATCGGTTCAGGCTTACTTTTACATGATGGAAGCATCAGAACCATACTGAAAACAAGCAGAAGAGATATGAAACTTAACAATTTCTTTTTCATTCTATCACCACTAATAAGATTAACTTATTAGCGTGAATTTGTCAAGTATTGTCCTTACTGATCGGGTGCCTTATAAGCAAACGTGAGAGCGTCTTCGCATTGAACGGAATCAGCGGATACATATAGCCTCTGCCCGTAACCGTTTTGGTACAGAACATCTGTAAAAGAACAAGCAGAACTCCCGCTATATATCCCCACAAATTAAATGCCGCAGTAAGAACCAGTATGAATATGCGTGACAGTTTGAATGCGTAACCAAGCTCGAAGCTCGGCTGTGCAAAGTTCGCAATAGCTACAAATGCCATAAATAAAACTACTTCTGAAGAAAAAAGCTTAGCTGTGACTGCAAGGTCACCAAGAACGAGTGCACCTATGACGCTGAAAGAGTTGCTGAGTGCATTCGGCGTGTTCAGCGAAGCCAGCTTAAGGGTATCAATGACCACTTCAATTATCAGAAGCTGTACTATGACGGGTATGGTGTACTGCTCTTTTATGGTGATGAAATCAAGCCATTCGGGAATTGCCCCCGGATTGCTTATCAGCAGGTACCACGTAGGTGACAAAAGCAATGCAAGTCCGAATATCAGCGCTCTGATAAACCTGAGATACGTACCGACTACAGGCGGAAAGTAGTAGTCATTCGTATCCTGCAGAAACTCAAAAAAGCTTGTAGGAATTATCATCGCTGCAGGTGAATTGTCTACAAGCAGTATTATACTGCCCTCAGCAATGCAAGCCGCCGCTGAATCAGGACGTTCGGTATACCTTACCTTTGGAAAAGGATTGAAAACCTGCTTTTTGATAAGGCATTCAATCAGACTTTCCTGACTCATACTCAATGTATTGACATCTATTTCGCTGATTTTCTTTCTTAGCTTTTTAACAGTTTTCATATCCGCTTTGCTTTCAAGATAGCAAAGTGCAATGTCTGTCCTCGAACGTTTTCCTGCTTCGTGAACCTCCATTATAAGATCTCTGTCACGTATCCTTCGCCTGATAAGTGCTGTGTTGAAAAGCAAACCTTCTATAAAACCATCATGTGCCCCTCGGAGCACCTTGTCATTATCAGGCTCCTGAACAGAACGACGCGGATAATTACGGGTTTTTATCAGAAATGCTGTCGAAAATCCGTCTACTATCAAAAGTATCGCACCCGAATAGACCACTTTCGAAATAGTATCGATATCCGTACTCATATCCATTTCTATATAAGAAACAACGCTCTGCACAAACTCCTCAGGCGATGTGCCGTCAGGAATCTGTTCAGGCGTACTCATCATAAAGTTCATCACCCGTTCGGAAATCTCGTTATTAACAAAACCGTCGATATAGTAAAGCTTGGCTTCTCTTTTTGTAACGTGGAAACGGGTATTCACAACATCATAGTTTTTTTCGACCTTAAAATACTCATCAAGCATTTTTTCATTTTCATAAAAATTATCCGAAAATATTACTTTATCGTTCACGGTCAGTCCCCCTAACTAAAAGTATTATTTTCGGATATTAACAGTTTATTCCGTGTAAAAGCGGTTAAGTGTAATCTCTGTACAGATCAATTATCGCATTCCATGTAATAGGTCCTACCTGACCGTTCGGTTCAAGTCCGTTAAGCCTCTGAACTGCTTCAACTGCGGCTTTTGTTCTGCTTCCGTAATCACCGTCTACGCTGATGACAGGTACTGAAGGATTGTTCTGTCCTATAACCCTGAGATATGTCTGAAGCTGTCTGACTACATCGCCTTTTGCACCTGTAGTGATAAAGTAACCCGGGTAAATGAGATTAGCGTAACTTTTGTAATTGGGAGGCAGAGTCCTCAGAACACCTTCGTATGCGTCCTGAATAGCGTTCCATGTGCTGCGTCCTACGATTCCGTCAACCGTCAGACCGTATTTATTCTGAAAAGTCAGCACAGCATCATATGTTTCCTGACCGAAAATACCGTCAACGGATATCTGCGGTAAATCAGGGTTAAAGTAACCGAGAAAAGCAAGGTAATACTGCAAGGTCCTCACCGGTACACCTCTGTCACCTCGCCTGAGAACTCTTGAAAAACGTCGCTGTACATCGCTCAGGGATAAGCCCTCCGAATAAAGCTCCGAAAGACCCTTTATTCCGTTGTAAATATACTTTATCTTATACCACGTTTCCTTGCCGACTATACCGTCCTGTGCGAGATTAAAAACGCTTTGAAACTTTCTGACCGCTGCCAGGGTATTCTGCTCAAAAACACCGTCAGGATTCGGGATACGAGGAATTCCGGGATAGTTGACCGCAATTCTGTTCAGCTGTCGCTGTATGTCGCTTACTTCCTCCCCCACACTTCCGAGTCTTAACGGAGTACCCGGATATGACGGTATATTGCTTTTGATCGGGGCATTTTTAACTATATTGATATCGTCACCGTAGTAATTCTGCAGGATTCTGTACGGTGTATATCCCTGCTGTGCAAGAGGCACCGTACCCCATTGTGACAGACCCGGACACGACCCTGCACAGTACTGAGTGAAATACGGCTGCACCTGTCCCTGTTTGACTACATAATCATTAAAAATCTCATCCACAATTCTGCTGATATTTTCAAATATATCCCTGCCTTTTACAAATGCCTGATCGTACTGAGTGGTATTGGTGATGTCGAAATTATATCCCCGTGAACGATAATATTCCGTATATACGCGGTTAAGAGCATAGCTTATCTGTGCATAAATGTTTGCCCTGATTGCATTTTCAGGCCACGTCGGATAAATTTCACTCGAAGCGACATTCTTGATGTAATCAGGAAATGTGACTCTTACATTCTCTGCCTGAGATGACGGAGTGCCGAGATGAACCGTGATGAATTCAGGTATGGTAGGTGTTTCAGCAGCCATTACACAACACCTCCGAAAAGAGTTGTAGATTCATTTCTTACCGTGTCAGTATCAGGCGTACTGCCATTCATACTCAAAGGAATAAGCTCAACCGGTTGTATCGATTTGACCGAGTCAAAGACAGGAATACCGTCAAACGATGCCGGTGCGTAGTTCTGTCTGTTTACACGCAGAGAGTACACCGCATACGGAGCCACCGTACTGTTTTCATCAAACGAAACAGAACTGTCAGGAGCAGGCAGGATTATTCCGTCCGCAACACCGTCAGCATCGCTCACACCGCTGAAAAGTTCCCTTTCACCGTCATTAAGCCTTACAAAAACACGTACCGAAGCACCCGATATAGGGAAGCTTCTGTCCGCTGCAAAAACCTGAACCCTCAGAATACCCTGAGAAGGATTATTTGCAAGAAAGTCATCGTAATCAGCAAAAGAAACTGCAGGTGTAATAACCGTCTCCGGTTCATCTGCTCTGAAACTGCGTGACTCCTCCTGCTGTGGCTGTGCCGCAGTACTTACAGCTTCTCGGTACTCCTCCTCTATAGGAGTATGTATAGGTAACTGCTTTGAAAATTCGACCAATTCACGCTTGTATTTTTCGATAATATCTTCAAAATTATGCATTAAAAAACCTCCTTCGCTTATATACTATGCGAAAGAGGTTTCTGTTGTTATTATTTTTTCGATGAAGCGCCGTAGCCGTAGCCGTAGTTACCGTAAGAGCCGTATCTGCCGTACTTACCGTATCTGCCACCGTATCGTCCGTACTTGCCGCCGTATTTACCGGCTTTGATTGTGGTCTCTGTTTCAGCATTGAAGACGCAACCGACGATTTCCGCACCGTTTGAGTCGATGTCTTCAACTGACATTCTGATTCTTGAGTACGGTGAGAAGTCTTCACGTACAACCATAATAGCCGCATCAGCGAAACCTGCAATAATCGAAGCATCCGTAACAACGCTTGCAGGAGCTGTATCGATAATAATGAAGTCAAACTCATCACGGATTCCGTTGATGATCTCTTCAGTAATCTTCATTGAAAGAAGCTCTGACGGATTTGAAACAGGCTTACGATCCGCAAGTACATACAGATTAAAGTTTTTGATGAGTTTTATAGCTTCAGTAATTGATGTTTCCTGTTTGATTACACTTGCAAAGCCTTCACCTGTTTCGGGAAGTGAAAGGATCTTGGTAATTGACGGTTTTCTCAGGTCAGCATCGATAAGAAGAACTGATTTTCCGTTTTCAGCAAGCGAAAGTGCAATATTTGCAGAAACTGTAGTCTTACCTTCATTCTCACAAGCACTTGTGACAAGGTAAACCTTATTGCCTGTCTTTGCAGAATTGTTTTCAATCTTCGTTCTGATCGCCTTATAAGTTTCGATGAACGAGAAGCCTGTTCTTCTGTCAGCCACAAGAAGGCCCTTGGTAGTCTTATTCTTGTTTGCGACGAGCTGTACAGCACCAAGAACGGGAATATGCAGCTTTTCGCTGAGCTCATTTGAATTCTTGATAGTATCCTTGATGATAAACATAACGAGAACGAATACGCAGTATGCTACAACACCGATAACCGCACTTATCACCGCAATAATTACATCTGAACGGTTTTCCTCAGGTTTTTCAGCAAGGATAGGAGTTTCACACACATTAAGTGAAGCGTTGGGATAAATCTCTTCAACTACGTCTGCATAAACATCAACTACAGCTTTTGCGATGTTATACGAAGTCTGTGCATCTTCAGTAGTGACTTTGAGCTCAATAGCATTTGTCGAGTCAACGGCCTCAACTTTTATACTGCTGTCAATGAGTGCATAAGAAAGATTGCCCGGACACTTTTCCTGTACGGCAGTCTTAAACTCACGACCTGTAAGGATATACTTGAAAGTATTTGTGATATTGATCTGAGCTGTAACAGCAGAGTTTTCAACGATCTCGTTTTCAGAAAGAGTATTAACGATAAATGCCACCTCAGAAGTGTAGACATCCTTGCTTGTAACCTTTCCGACTATACCGCCAAGCAAACCAAAGACAACAGCAATGATTACAATTAACCATATTTTTTTAGAAAGTTCGAGTAAATAGCCGATAATATTTAATTCAAAACCTTTTTGTTTGTTTGAATTTTCGTAGTTATTCAAAACAATTCCTCCATTCACTATTCGTCCATACTATTTTTTTCTATATACTTATATTTTCTGCCGTCAGACTCTCCTACATAGGTTGCAGCATACGCGATAGCTATTACAACGTGCGGCATCTTCGAGTTGTAGGTTACAAGTCCCGTTTCGAGAACCAGCAGCAGAACCATAAACGTAAAAAACAACATATTGGTTCCGCTTTTATTTATAAACGCACCTTTTGCAAGTCGCACCAGTATAACAAAATATAACGAATAGTATATTACAAATCCGAATAAGCCAAGTTCGCTGAGTATCTGCCAGAAATTATTGTGACTATATACTCCGTCAAGCATATATACATTATCAATAATCTTCGCAAAGTTACCCATACCCTTGCCTAAAATCGGTGATTCAGCAAACATCTGCTTTGCAAGATCGATGTAATACGACCTCATATAAAGACTGTTATCAACCTTATGATGACGGTTTTCAAACCAGAAATTCAGCATTGACGTGATTCTCTTTCCGATCGCATTATATGCATTTTCATCCGTCATTATATAGAAAACAACAAGTACCGCCAATCCCGACACTAAAAGAATATTGAAAAAGTAATTCTTTTTATATGTCATAAGCAGAACAAACAGCATAGGACCTGCAAGTGCTGCAAACATCGACTTTCTTGAGCTTGAAAGGATGATAAAGAAAACAAACAGTATAACCAATATAATGTATGACTTTTTCCCTTTCGAATAAAACTCATAGAATGCCATCAACTCGGCACAAAACACTAAAAACGCAACACCGTTTGAGTTTGAACCGCTGAAGTGCGATCCCATTCCTCCTGCCGTCCATTCCGAAAACGGAACTGTAAGTAACTCCATCATTACTATTACAAGCATTGAGAATATATATAGCTTGATTAAACGTTCCAGATCTTCTGCCGTGTCAATGTAGATAGAAACGGACGTTATCATCGCTATGATAACTACCATTCTCAAGAAGTATGATGCCATATTAGCATCAAGGTACGACGACCATAGACACGACAAAGCTGAATACGCCGTAAATGCCATGTACCAGACAGTATTGTACGGGATAATTACCCTCTGTGCTCTTCGTCCTATCCACAGCAGCATCGCTGCCAACAGCATCAGAATACCCGTTGCCGTTCCTATAAACTTAACGTCATTAAAAGCGAAAAGAGTTATGGCATTTACAAAAAAACATATTTCATAAATAATTCTTGCGGTGTTATCTTCACTTTGTTTAATCTTCAAAACACCGTTTTCAAAAGAGACCATAAAGCACCCCTTTTATCAGTCCATATCCGAAATTTCCTTTGCGAATCCGGAGTAGTTGCTGTGTGCATCAAAGTTTTTCTCCCAGAAATCACGGGCATTTTTACGTAGTTTCTGCCTTTCTTCCTTATCCGAAAGTATCAGTTCCTTGATCCTATCTGCGAGCTCCTTATCTGTAAAGTCCGGAGAAAGCAGAAGACCATTATAACCGTCCCTGATGATTTCCTTTACTCCCCCCACATCTGTAGCTATTACAGGAATTGAGAAAGAAATCGCTTCCATCATCGAAACAGGTAAACCTTCAGTCGTACTTACATTAAGCAATACATCGACTTTCTCATTTTTATAAAACTCTCTTACCTGAGTATTTGAAATTCTGCCAATGAGATTCACTTCCATAAAATCAAGCTTGGCATCGCAGATTTCTCTCACTTTCTGCATAGTTTCACCGTCGCCGATATGCGTCCACTTTATAGTACCTACATTTTCGTTTTTCAGCAAAGCCAATGCAGATGCTATCCTGTCAAGTCTTTTGAGATTGACCATTCTTGAGCATGAAACGATGTGGAAACAGTCATCGTTCATTTCTGATATACCATCATCTTTTGTTCCGAGATAGCGATGACTGATCTTTTCCTTATAGCCGGGGAACTGATCTGCTATATATTTTTCACCGTCAGCGGAACACGGGTGAAGCGAATCCACTCTTTCAAGAAGATATTCACGAAGAGGAAGATAGTTCATAGAATTAGCATACTTATACACATCGTATCCGTGACTGCGTGAAACAAACTTTATATTTTTACACTGTGAATGAATATAATCACGCACTTTACAGCCTACAAGTGCCGTGACAAAAAACCAATAACTATAGATAGTGACACCATCGTACTCAGAAAAGTCATACTTATCCAATATATCTTTGCACAAAGAGAACTCGCGTTCGCCACGTGCACTGAAATACTCACAGAACACTCTTTTTTTGAAGTTACTCCGAGCTTCGTCGTCTTTAGGTGTTTTAGATGGCAAGACAGAATTCATAGCACCGTTCAAAAGAGAAATTGTTCGACTTACTGTCTTTGAAGTCTTGCCTATGTTGTAGCAATCTACATTTCCCGGTGTGTGACGTGTTTTTGATGCACCCTTTCCGAGACCCACCGCAAGTACAATAACTTTGTCAAATGCTTCAGCAAGATAAGGCATCTCCGACTCGATGAAGGGTTCCTCTGAGGAATACGGATATGAATTTGTCAAAAGAATAAGACAGTTTTTCACCGCAAATCCTCCATTCTTAATATACATAACTGCTTAATTGTATCATTTTTTTCAAAAAAAGTCTACAACAAAATCAGAAAAAACGTCAGCATCAAACAGTTTCGCCCAATTTTTTTACTATTTCTTTGTAGTGATTACCCTTGTGCTCAAAGTTTCTGTATACATTATAACTGGGTGCTGCAGGTGAAAGCAGACAAGTTTTTCCTTCTGATGTAAACTCGTAAGCAGCCGCCACAGCCTCCTCCATGGTTTCGACGGGAACCACATTTTTCTTAGTTCCTTTATCAATAAGTGCCTTACAGATTTTAGTTCCTGTTTCAGGCATTCCGATAATATTTGTAATGCTGCACTCATCAAGATACGTTACGAAATCATCGTAGTATATACCTCTGTCAAGTCCACCGAAAATGAGAGTCTCAATGGTACCGAGTGCATCGACTGCACACTCAACTGCGTGCGGAATAGTCGCTATGCTGTCATTGTAGAAAGATATGCCCTTGAATGTACCTACAGGCTCCATTCTGTGAGGAATACCCGTAAACTTTTCGACACCTCTTACTACAGCCTCATCATCAGCACCAAAAAGACGTGCAACAGCCTCAGCAAAAAAGATATCCTGATGACAATGCTTTCCTATAAGCCTGTCATTAAGAGTTGTAAGTTTCTGCTGATATTCACTCTGTGGCTTTGCACTTACAGCAATCTTCCTGCTTTTGTACTGACTGAAGTCGATGAGACCTTCTACATTCTGATCAGCATTATATATGAGATAGTTTTCATCCGTCTGATGATTAACTATGTTAAGTTTCGCATTGATATAGCCTCTGTAACCGTCATAATGGTCAAGATGCTCTTCGTAAATATTTGTAAAAACTGCGACATCCGGTGAAGTGCGGCAGAACTCAAGCTGGTGACACGACATTTCAATGACTGCAATCTTGCCCTCGCACTCGTCAATTATATCAAAAACAGGTACACCTATATTTCCAACGAGATAGGCATCATTTCCTGCTTCGCTGACAAGGTTATAAATAAGAGTGGATGTAGTTGTTTTACCCTTTGTGCCTGTAATACCTATTTTTTTACACGGTGCATACTGCAAAAACAAATCAACCTGACAAGTGATAAGTACATTTTCAGGAATTTCGATATTTACTATCGGTACACCGGGAGTTTTGATCACAAGCCCGTAATCAAAAACCTTATCCATATATCCGTCACCCGTAAGAAGGGTCACGTTTTTATCATCTATTGAAATTTCCTTTTTATCCGCAATCGCAAGCGGCTTTTCAGGAAAATATTTTCTGATGTAATTGTAAGTAGAAACCCCTTCTCTGCCGAAGCCGAGAATAACGATATCTTTATCCTTCAAAAACTCAATCAAATTATGACTCATTGTCAAACATCTCCCGTCAGATAATCAAAACTCACACTCAGCATTACAACGCTGTGTCCTTATAAGAGAACCTTTTTCGACTGCACCGTTTTCAGCTCCGCACCACGGGCAGTAAATGTGGTCCATCGGTGCAGACAAGTCAGTAGAAATAGGTACACTGGTATCTCTGACGACTTCGAAACGTTTATAACAACAATCACACTGTTTTTTCATAATAATCCTGCTCCAAAAAAATAGGGCGGAAAAAGACCGCCCATATTATAGATATCAAATTATCTGTTGCCGCCAAAAAGACTCTGACGTGCTTTGCGGATCTCTGCGATATTTGAAGAAAGCACTTCGTCACTGTTTCTCATGATATCCTCAACAAACTCTGCTGCACCTGTGCGGATTTCATTCGACCATTTCTCAGCCTTAGTCTTAGTCTCAGTTGCCTGATTGTTAGCATCGAGGAGAATTGCTTCTGCACGGTTCTGTGCATCCTTGAGAATCTTCTCTGCCTCTGCTGTTGCCTGTGCTCTTACACGGTCAGAGTACTCATGTGAAAGACGTGCAATCTCTGAGCTTTCAACCATCTGACGAGCCTGTTCAGAAGCTGCCTCGATAGTTGCATTAGCATTTGACTCTGCTGTAGCTGTGATAGAAGCTGCCTTTTCCTTAGCGTCAGCAAGGATACCGTCAGCCTCTGTCTGAGCAGAAGAAACGATAGAAGAAGCCTCATTGTTAGCCTTGGCGATGAGGTTGTTGTGGTGAGCAACAACTTCCTGTGCCTTTTCAATTTCGATAGGAAGGTCATAACGGATGTCTTCTACGCACTGCTTGATTGTCTCAGCATCAACAGCAACCTTTCCGCCTGAAAGAGGTATTTTACTACCTGTTTCAAGTGTATCCTCAATCTTATCAAGTAAACCCTGTACGTTCATTTTTAACTCATCCTTTCTTTTTTATGCCATTGACAATATCTTCATATACCTCATCAGGTACGAATTTCGAAACATCTCCGCCAAGCTCACAAACCTGCTTGACGATACTTGAGGAAAGGTACATATAATCAGCACCTGCAGTAACAAACACAGTCTCCACATCGGGATTAAGCTCTTTGTTTGTAAGTGCCTGCTGAAACTCATCCTCAAAGTCTGATACGGCACGTAAGCCCTTTACGATCGCTGTAGCATTTTTGATTTTCGCATACTCTGCAAGCAGACCGTCATAATAGTCAACCTTAACATTCGGCATATCAGCTGTACAACGTCTGATTAGTTCCATTCTTTCGTTATAGCTGAAGCAGCCTACAGGTTTCTTGTGGTTTATCATAACTACGACGATCACTTCATCAAAAAGTTTTGCCGCACGTTTTATGACACTCAGGTGTCCGTTTGTGATAGGATCAAAACTTCCGGGGTAGATTACAGTCTTCATTCAGAATCCACTCCTTCACTGAGTCTGTAAACCGTAAGTGCAAGTTTACTGTACTTATACTCGCGATAGACAGAGAAACGACCTGCACTCTGCGGCATTTCCTCGCCGTAGGGATGTTCGCAGACTATCACACCACCGTCATTCATAACCTCTGCCACGAGAGGTAATGCTTTCTGAATAAGGCCCTTTGAATACGGAGGATCCATAAAAACAATATCAAACTTTTTCTTCGTGTTTCTGAGAAACGCAAAGGCATCTGACTGCAACACAGCAGAATTCTTATGAAGTCCCGTAGAGAGAAGATTGGACTTGATTACGCTTACAGCATCCTTACTCAGATCTGTGAACGTGGCATATGCCGCACCCCTGCTGAGAGCTTCAATTCCAAGCTGTCCTGAACCCGCAAAAAGGTCAAGAACTTCTCTGCCTTCTATCTCAAACTGTATTATACTGAATATCGCTTCTTTAACTCTGTCTGTGGTGGGACGAACATCCTCGCCCTCAAGAGTTTTAAGAACCCGACCTCTTGCTGAACCTGTTATTACTCGCACGGTACAAGCTCCTGTCATTTTAATATATAGTTACATATTATTATCACATTTTTAAAGGTGTATTGTCAATATCTTTTCTGAAATAATTATAAACTTTTTCTGCTGTGGATCGATTTATTCCCTCTGCTTTACACAACTCATCAATACTTGCCTGCTTAATAGCTGATATTGTCTTAAAATGTTTAAGAAGTGCTTTGCTCTTTTTCTCACCGATACCTTCGATTTTTGTCAGAGTAGTATTAAGCATAGATTTTTTATGCTTTGAGTGATGGTATGCAACAGAATAGCGGTGAACCTCTTCCTGAATGGTTGAAATCAGAGTAAAAGCCTGACGTTTTGAATTGATTGCAATTTCTCCTCCGTCATGAGCTATCGCCCTTGTTCGGTGCTTATTATCCTTAACCATACCGTAGACAGGAATATCAAGACCGAAAGCCCTGACTATCGGCAAAACCGCATTGACCTGACCGATGCCACCGTCGAGAAGAATAAGATCAGGCAAGATACCAAAACCTTCCTCCGTCTCCTTTTCTTCCATATAACGGTTAAGGCGACGTGATATGACCTCAGCCATTGAAGCATAGTCATCCTGACCGTCAAATCCCTTTATAGAAAATCGACGATAGTTCTTTTTATACGGAAGACCGTTTTTAAAAACTACCATACCCGCAACATTGTCGCTACCCGCTGTATGAGAAATATCATATGACTCTATAAAAACGGGGGCTTTCGGCAAATTAAGAAGTCTTGTAAGCTCATCGAGTGCCGCAGTAGTCTTTCCGCTTCTGCCCATTGAAAGAGCAAGCTTCTGTGAGGCGTTATTTCTGCACATCGTCACAAGCTCAAGCTGTCTGCCTCGCTGAGGTATGTTTATCTCAACCTTACGTCCTGCAAGCTCTGAAAGCCACTGAGAAAGCACCTCTTCGTCACTCACTTCACCGTCAACAGTAACCCTCTTCGGAACATTACGCCCCATGGAATAAAACCTTGTTATGAGTTCGCTTCTCGTTTCAGGCAAAGAGTTCATCTCATCAAACAGAAACCACTCATTATCCCTCAGTCTTCCGTCAAAAAAGCGAAGAACGGACACGCAGAATTTATCCTCAGCCTGAGCGATTGCAAAGACATCCTGTTCCTTGACACCCGAACCTGCCACTTTCTGCTTCTCTTTGATTTTTTTGATAGCAGTGATACGGTCACGCAGCTTTGCAGCTTTTTAAAACTCAAGATTTTCAGCAGCTTCTTCCATCTCCGCAGTAAGATCAGAAATGATTTTTGCACTGTCGCCCTGAAGAAACTTCACAGCAGACTCTACCGCTTCATTGTATTCTTTACAGCTGATTTTCCCTGCACACGGAGCTGAACATTGTTTAATAAAATAATTAAGGCAAGGTCTGCCTTTTCCTATCTCACGCGGGAAGTTTTTATTACATCTGGGCAGCATAAAAATCTTCAGAGCCTCGTCGACAGATGAACTGACGCTGAATGAACTTGTGTAAGGACCGATGTAACGTGCATCGTCATTGCCTTTCTGCAGAACTGCCGTGATTTTCGGCCATTCTCCCTTTGTGACTCTGATATATGAATATCCTTTGTCATCTTTCAGAAGAATATTATACTTAGGTGAATATTGTTTTATCAGCGAGCACTCAAGGACAAGTGCCTCAAACTCACTATCAGTAAGAATATAGTCAAAATCATCGACATTTTCGACCATTCGTCTTACCTTTACGGAATGAGTGTTCTGCGAACCGAAATACTGACTGACCCTGTTTTTAAGTGCCTTAGCCTTTCCGACGTAGATTATTTTTCCCTTGTCATTTTTCATAAGATAAACGCCCGGAGTTTTGGGCAAAGCCATAGCTTTTTTTCTGAGTTCCTGAATCTGCATAACACTCACCTCCTGAAAAAATATAAACAAAAAAGGTTGCCGAATTCAGGCAACCTTCTTTTAACTAAATATGATTATACAGCAAAACCTGAATTTACAAGCTTGACAAGCTCTTCAACAGCCTGCTCTTCATCCGGACCTGCAGCGATAACCTTAACAGTTGTACCGCCATCGATACCCAATGAAAGTACACCAAGCAAACTCTTAGCATTAGCACGGCGCTCTTCCTTCTCAATCCAGATAGATGATTTGAAGCAATTAGCCTTCTGAATGAAGAATGTAGCAGGACGTGCACTCAAGCCAACCTGATTCTGAACTGTAACTTCTTTCTCAAACATAACTTATATCTCCCAATCCAAATAAATTCAAAGCAATACTCAATTATCAGCTTACCACTTGTTAATTATTATATCACAAAACTTTTCATCGTCAACAAATAAACCTCAGTTTAAAAATAATTCGTATTGTAGTCCAAATGTTAAGATTTTAAAAACCTTTTGTTTGTGCAGAATAACCATGGCATATTAATCATTTTGTTGCACTATGACTATTTTTCTTCGCTGTTTTTAAGATTTTCCAAAAATTTCTTGTCTTTTTTGTCTAAATCTGCCGTTTCAAGCAAATCCGGACGTCGGAGATATGTCCTGGTGAGTGACTGTTCTCTTCGCCATTTGTTGATATTGGCATGATGACCCGATAAGAGCACGTCAGGAACTTTCTTTCCGTGCCACTCGTACGGTCGTGTGTACTGCGGATACTCAAGAAGAGAATTGTAGTGGCTTTCTTCTTCAAAAGCGGCATCCTCAGCAAGCACACCGGGCAACATTCTTGAAATGCTGTCCGCAAGCACAAGTGCAGGAAGCTCTCCTCCCGTAAGAACGTAATCACCGATAGAAATTTCTTCATCAACGATTTCCTCGATCACTCTTTCGTCAATGCCCTCATAGTGACCGCAAAGAATTGCGATATTCTCCATCTGCGACAGTTCTTTTACTCTTTCCTGAGTAAGAGTCTTTCCCTGCGGAGACATATAAATAAGGTGGGGTCTTCTGCCGATTTTTTCCTCCAAATCGCAGAAACAGTCATAAATCGGATCGACCTGCATAAGCATACCGAGCCCTCCGCCGTAAGTCGCATCATCGACACGACGGTGCTTATCTTTTGAATAATCTCTGATATTTACGCAATTTATTTCAACAAGTCCGCCTTCACGTGAGCGACCGATAATGCTTTCACTAAGCACACGTTCGCACATTTCAGGAAAAAGCGTCATTATGTCAATTCTCATCGTCAAAAATTCCTCTCAAAGGTCTGATTTCAACTCGGTTTGCCGCAACGTCGACGTTTATTACAACACTCGGAATAGCAGGAATAAGATACTCCTTACCATCTTTTGTGATATGCCAGACGTCATTGGCTCCCGTTTCGCTGACATCAGAGAGTACTCCGTAACAAGCTTCGGGTGTATCGGCATCAAAAACATCACAGCCTATAAGCTCGGAGATAAAATACGAGCCTTCTTTTATTTTTGCATCATCACGTCTGATATACAAAACCTTGTTTCTGAGTGCTGAAGCCTTTTCGACGGTATCGATACCTTCGAGTTTAACTATAGCGACATTACCGTGAGGTCTTACGGAAAGCACCTTTATGCTTTTTTCCCCATTATCATCATAGTAAAAAGTTTTGAATTGTTTCACAAATTCAGGACCGTCTGCCCACGGATTAAAACGCATTTCTCCACGTACACCGTGAGTACCGACTATCTGTCCCACTTCAAGAAATTCTTTAATCATAAAATCACCATACAGTGTAATATCAAAGTTCAAAAAGGGCCGCCAAAGCAGCCCTTTTTTCTTTCAGCTTAGTCAATTTCAACAGAGATTTTCTGTTCACTGCGGTTAGCCGCTGAACGCATAACTATTCTGATAGCCTTTGCAATTCTGCCCTGTTTGCCGATAACACGTCCCATATCATCGGGAGCTACGTGAAGATGGTATACGATTACGCCATCCTCATCAGGCTCGTCAACAACAACGGAAACTGCTTCGGGATCATTTACAAGGCCCTGAGCGATCTTTGTCAATAACTCTTTCATCTTTTAATTCCTCCGAAAGGGTGGCGGGAATAATCCGAACCATTTTATCGGATGATTTCCTCCAGCAAATTATTTAATGATGCCGTTCTTCTTGAAGAGATCCTTAACTGTATCTGTGGGCTGAGCACCGTTTGCAAGCCACTTTGCAGCCTTTTCTGCATCGATGTTAATCTCTGCAGGATCTGT
>JAGBFD010000144.1 GCA_017936645.1 Clostridia bacterium | reverse complement strand
TTTCACCGTTGACAACAGCTACCGTTGTGACTGCTTCGTCCTCGGCACACGAACACAAGAGAAATAAAACAACTGAAATTAAAATCAAAATAGTACGGAGTGTTTTCATAGGCATACCTCCTGCCGAAATTATATATCACTACTCCGACGATTGTCAACAACGGTAAAAAAGAAACCATCTCATTTTATAAAAAGCACACCATTGGGAGAACAACTGCTTACTGTAGATTTTTTTCTGAATTTCCATTCCTTTGAAAAATTTATACTTTTTCAAGAGTATCGTTTTTTCTTGATTTGAAGCTCTGCTGAGTTAATTGAACTCTCAGAAAGTTTACTTTTTCAGTCCGTCGTCGAGTCGTCGGCAAGTTCGTGCGAAGAAGCTCTTGATCTTTGATGGGGATGAAGTATTTTGCATAATTTTTTATTGACATAAAAAATTACTTTTGCGATAATAAAAATATAATTTCTAATTTTGTTTTAATCTTTCCTTGCTAATATATGTCAATATCCGTAAAGGAGGATACTTATGAGAATTCTGATTGCAGAAGATGAAAAGAGCCTTAACAGAATAATTGCAAAGCAGCTCAAGGCTGCGGGTTACAGCGTTGACTGCGTCTTCAACGGTGAAGATGCCTATGACCTGGTCAGTATGACTGATTATGATGCAGCAGTTTTTGATGTTATGATGCCGAAAATTGACGGTTTTTCTTTGCTCAGAAAAATCAGAAATGAGGGCAATAATCTTCCCGTACTTTTCCTTACTGCCCGTGACAGCATTGAGGACAGAGTTGAGGGACTTGATATCGGAGCTGACGACTATCTGGTGAAGCCCTTCGCTTTTGAAGAGCTGCTTGCGAGAATAAGGGCTCTTATCAGAAAAAACAGCGTTTCAAATTCAAACATAATCACCGTTGCGGATTTAACTGTTGATATTTCAAGCAGGAAGGTTGCGAGGGGAGGAAAAGATATTTTGCTCTCCGCAAAGGAATATGAGCTTTTACAGTATCTTGCAGTAAATAACGGAATTGTTCTCAGCCGTGAGAAAATCGAAGACCATATCTGGAATTATGATTATGAAGGCGGAACAAATGTTGTTGATGTTTATATACGATATCTTCGCAAAAAGATTGATGAGGGTTATGACAAAAAGCTTATTCATACCGTCAGAGGAATGGGATATGTTCTCAGGGAGGAAAAATGAAAAAGATTTCATTTAAAATAATAACAACGCTCTGGATTACGATTCTGATTGCCGTCGTCTGCGGCGTCAGCGTAACGGTGCTTATGATTATCAGTCAGAAAACAGCTGACGACAAGCTCAGACAGACTCTCGTTGCCGCCGCACAAAGTAACTCCGATGAAATGGAATTCAGCAACGGTATTTTCGAGGTCGAGAATGATTTCGTTTATTATTCTGACGGAGTTTACTGTGATCTTTTCAGCGAGGATGGCGAATATCTCACAGGTGAAACACCGCACACCCTCATTGAAGCACCGTCGGATCTTGAAAAGGTTGTCAAAAAATCTTTCGAGGGCAAGGAATATTATGTTTATTCCGAGCTTCTTGAATTCACGAAATTTGAATACGAAATTGATGTCAGTTCCGGGCAGGTGATATCTTACGAGTCGGATGTAACTCCCGTGAATGAGTTGAAGCCTGTTCCGTATTCCGAAACGAAATTTAAAAACGGAATAAGCACAGCCGAGGCAATAAAAGCAGCACTCAGCCACGCAGGTATAAAGGAAACAGAAGCGACAATAATAGGTGTTCAGATCCCCGTATACACCGACAGACAGGTTTTTAAAATCGAGTTTACTGCGGAAAGCCCGTCGTGTAAAAAAGTTTATATCCGTGCAGTCTGTCCTGCCGAGGATGTCAAGACAATGTTTACCAATATCGGCAGAAGTGCAATATATCTGCTTCCGTTTTTCGTGATTATTGCGGCAGTCGGTGCATATATCATTTCAAAAAGAACAGTTGCTCCCATTGAAAAAATAACGAATTCGGCACACGCAATTTCTACGGGCAGCGACCTTTCAAAACGTCTTGAAACAAACAAAGCACCCCGTGAAATCAGCAACCTTGCCGATACCTTCAACGGAATGTTTGAACGGTTATACACGTCGTTTGAAAATGAAAAGAGATTCACCTCCGATGCTTCTCACGAGCTTCGTACCCCGCTTGCGGTTATAAAAGCGGAGTGTGAATATGCACTTTCTGATAATGCAGATGATGAAGAAAGAACACAGGCGCTTGAATCCATTGAAGAGCAGGCAGATAAAATGACCGCTCTTGTAGCCTCTTTGCTTTCCGTGACGAGGGCAGAGCAGGGTCTTAGCCGATTCACACTCGAAAAGGCAAATCTCAGCGAGCTTGTCGAAGGTATATGCGACAAATTCAAGACTTCAAAAGGCATTGAACTGACAGCTGATATTGAAAAAAATATTTCAATAAACCTGAACAACGTGTTGATAACTCAGCTTATTGAAAATCTGCTTTCAAATGCAGACAAATACGGAAGAGAAAACGGCATTATCGATGTTAAGCTGTATTCCGCAAACGACAAAGTGATTTTGTCAGTAAGGGATAACGGAATCGGCATAAGCGAGGAGGATCTGCCGAAAATCTGGAACAGATTTTACCGTGCGGATGTCTCCAGATCGGAAACTGAGGGCTTCGGTCTCGGACTTGCCCTTGTGAAAAAGATAGCTAAGATCCATTCAGCTGAATGTGTTGCAGAATCAGAAATTGATAAATTTACCGAAATTAAAATAATTTTCAAAAATTAGTTTCTTCTAATATTCCTTTAATGTTTGCCCGTTATTATTTAGTCACAGTCAAGGATGACTGATCAAATAAAAAACAGACAATTTGAAAGGAATGATTTTATGAAGAAAAAGATATTCGCAGTTATAGTTTCGGTGGTTTTGGTTTTATCGGTTTTTCTTGTGGCGGTATATGCTAAGAATCAGCCCGAAAAAGAAGAGGTTAACCTTAATCAGGTTCAGGCATCACAGTCTTCGGTGAAAAGCAGCGAGGTTGCAAACATTTCTCCTGATGCCGCAATCGATTCAGCACTCAATCACGCAGGCGTAGCCAGAGAAAATGCCGTACTGTTCGGTTCACCGTCACTTGACAGGGATGACGGAAAAGTCCATTATGACATTGAGTTCGGATACGACGGTTTTGAGTATGATTATGAAGTCGCAGTTGCTGACGGTGCGATCCTTAAGGCAGAAAAGGAAGCTGAAAGAGTTAAGGCACCCGTTAAGGAGAATGTTTCTGAAAAGCCTGCAGCCCCGGAAAAGGAAAGTGCACCTGTAAAGCCCGCAGCTCCTGAAGACAACAAAAACAGCAAAGAGAACAATAAAGGCTACATCAGCGTTGAAGCCGCAAAGCAGAAGGCTCTTGCCGATGCAGGCGTTAAGGTTGAAGATGCAGTTTTCGTAAAGGCATATTATGATGCGGATGATATCGTTCCTCACTACGATGTAAAGTTTGAGGCAAACGGATATGAGTACGAATATGAAATCAAGGCATCTGACGGAAAAGTTATCGAAAAGGATGTTGACAGAGAGGCAAAGCCCGCAGCCAATCCTTCAAAGAAGGAAGAATACATCTCAGCAGACAAAGCGAAGGCTATCGCTTATGAGCACGCTTCGGTAAAAGCGGCAGATGTAAAATTCGCAAAGGCTGAGCTTGACCGTGACGATCTGATTGCTCATTATGAGGTTGAGTTTGTAGCAGGTAATTTCGAATACGAATATGAAATAAACGCAGAATCAGGAAAGGTCATAGCTTCCGAAAAAGAATTTAATGATTAAGATTTATAAAAAACAAGTAAAGGCAGGGAGAAATCCCTGCCTTTGACTGTCGGAAAACTAAGTTTTTGTTCTTATATCATCGAAAAAAGAGTTCTGAAGAATGAAAATACTGCAGTGAAGAAATTGGGATCTGAGTCCGTTGTGTTGTCGGTTACCTCAAAGGAATCAATGACTTCGTCTGTGTCGGTGCGGTAAGTCGTGCCGACAATCGCAGCGTCGGTAAAAGTAAACGCTGTATATGTGGGAACACGTACATCAAAAGCAGAAACAGTAAACGAGGCGGTTTGGTCGGGAAGCGGATCATAGTTACTACCGGAAGCAGAGGATGACTGAATATATACAGTACCCTCACCGTCTGTCACTTTGCCTGCGTACATGGTGTCTGTGCGTGAATAAAAGTGGTCGTGACCGCTGAGGCACAGGTCGATATCGTATATATCATAGAGAGATGAAAAGAAAAGTCTTTCTTCTGAGAAATCATCGTCGCTTAATGATGCCGAATAAGGGTTGTGGTGCATGGTGACAACTCTCCATTTAGTGTCGGGGTAAGCACGTGTCGCCTCACGCAAAACCTTTGCGGTGTCAAACATAAAGTTGTTGTTTGAATTAATTGTAATAAAAAGCACGTCACCGTAAGTGTAGTAATATCCCGTGCCTGCTTCGCTTTGCATAAGCTCGTTTACTTCGTTCGGGTTGTTAAAAATCTCGCCGTAAAGAGTAGAGTCATCGTCGTGGTTGCCGATGGTGTTTGCGACAGGCAGAGAGCGTAAAGCTTCGGGAGAAAGGTAAGCCTTCATCTGCACGAGGCTGTCAGGTGATTGGAACTGGTCACCGCCTGAAATTGCAAAAGCGGCATCAGGGTAGGATGTAAGCATTTTATCGACCGTGTAATTCCAACCACAGGTGTCACGGATAAGTATTTCTTCAAGCGTTTCGTCACCTGAACGCCCGATCTGTGCATCTGAAACGTAGAGGACGGTGAATTCATCCGACGGCTGAACCGTAATCGGCTGTGCTTCGCTCCACACACCGTTTTCAGTATATGAATAGTAATAGGTTCTGCCCTGCTCAAGTCCCGTTACCGTAACTTTGTTTGATCTGAGGTTTTCGATAGCGTCAGCAGTAGTGACTTCAAAGCTTTCGGAGTCAGACATATCGCTGTTTTTTGAAAGTCTGAAGGCAGGATCGCTGTCGGTTGAGCTTGACAGCCACGCAAAACGAAGCTCACCGACTGTGGCTCCGGGAGTAACGGAAATTACCGTGTTGTCAGCTTGTATTTGTGACCATCTCGGTGAAAAATCTGCAAGCACTTCGTCCTTGTAGGCAAAGCCCGGCTCGGCAAAAGCCGTAATACTCATAATAAGAGAAAGGATAAGTACAACTGATATTGTTCTGAGTGTTTTCTTCATATCGATCCCTCCGATTCTGTATTTATAATTTAATACTTAAGCAGAATTTTGTCAACGAAAAAAGCGGACAGGTTTTGTGCATTTATATGAATTGACAGTTTTCTGCTTTGGATTTATAATTGAAACAGATAAATTTTTCGGAGGTGCGGTATGGCAACTTTAAGACTCATTTTGGCTTTTTTTCTTTCCTTTTTCCGTATTCTTGCTCCCGTAGGAGCACTTGTTGTGAATTTCGGTGAAAGTAATTTCTTTAGTGAATGGTCGGTAACGGATGAATTTACGGCGGACTACTGTGCAGAAATTGAAAAGAATCCCGATGAAGATTTTATCATTCTCAATCTTGCCGATCTTCAGCTTAAGGACGATCTCGTTTATGAAGAAGAAGGCGAGAAGACTGCCGAGATGATTGACGAGCTCGTCAGAGAAACCGAGCCCGACCTCATCACTCTGACAGGTGACAACGCGTGGGGAACGGTAGCATACATCAACCTCGTCAAGCAGATTGATGCTTACGGCATTCCGTGGGCACCTATTATGGGTAACCACGACGGACAGTGCTGCATCAATGAATTCTGGGCTGCACATCTTCTCTTCAAGGCTGAAAACTGCCTGTTTGAGTTTGGTCCCGAGGATATGGGATACGGCAACTATATCATAAACATTACTGAAAACGGACACATTATACATACTCTCTTTATGGTTGATACTCATAACAATACTGAATATACCCTTGAGGACGGTTCAACTGTAGGCGGTTACGATCATCTCTGGGAGAATCAGATCGAGTGGTACAAGTGGGCTGTTAAGGGAATTTCAGAAATCGAAGGCCATACCGTTGAAAGTTCGGTATTTATGCACATTCCCGTTTGTGAATACAAGGATGCGTGGGTAGCGGCTAACGGCAGCGATGAACTCGGAACGCTTGATCCGTCTCTTGCACCCGATGCTCTCGGCACTTTGGGTGAGGGCGTAAGCTGTCCTCCCGTGAATAACGGCTTTTTTGATGTCTGCAAGGATCTCGGAAGCACAAAAAATATATTTGCAGGTCACGATCACGCAAATAACTTTCAGATTTATTATGAAGGTATCAGACTCAACTATACGCTGAAAACCGGCTACGGGGCTTATTATGCTGACGGTCTTATGGGCGGAACGGTGATTTCGGTCGGCTCTGACGGTGCGGCTTATGCAGAGCATATTTATATGGCAGAATGATCGCAATACAATGATAAAGCCGGATATTCAAAAAGTCTTTAAGGGAGTGGAAAAATGAGTTACAAAGGGTACAAATGGTATGTAGGTGTTCCTCACTGCCACACAGTAGCATCTGACGGAGGTCTTACGCTGGAGCAGGTCGTTGCAAAGGCTAAAAAAAGCAAGCTGGACTTCCTTATAATCACGGACCACAACGTTAATTGCAAGGATTTTCCGCAGATTGACGGTCTTACTCTCATTTACGGTGCAGAGCTTACAAAGCACGGCGGTCACTGTAATATGTGGGGTGTAAAAGATGTCATCGACGAAGAGGACTACAAGACCTGTGAAAGCTATGAAGACTTTTTGAGAGTCAAGGCAAAAGCGGAGGAACGCGGAGCAGTAATCTGTATGAATCATCCTCACTGTAAGCAGTGTCCCTGGAGATGGGAGATGAACGCTGCAGACGTTGACGTGCTTGAAGTCTGGAATGCTCCTACACACTATGACAATCTTGAATGTACTGAATGGTGGCACGAACAGCTCAGAAACGGACATAAGTTGCCCGTTGTAGGCGGCAGCGATTACCATAAAGACTATGTCGTTACCAATCTTCTGACATGGCCCGTTACGTATGTCTATGCAAAGTCGGATTCTCCAGAAGATATCCTGGATGCTATCGTCAAGGGTCGCACGACTATATGCTTTGACGTAGGTACGACATTTATTGACATCATCAGCGGTGATTCCGTTCTCGGTGATACTGTTAAGCTCGACGGTAACACGAGCGTTACGATCAATGTAAAAAAACTTCACAAAAAGCACAAGCTGATCGTCTTTGACCGTGACGGTGAGTGCTTCTCATACACCGCTAAAAAGACAGAGGACTATACTGTTACTCTGCCTGTTACAAAAGAAGGATTTATCTGTGCTCACGTTGTCTTTGAGCCCGGATTCATATACAGTAAAATCCACGATATTGCAATCGCTTCAAGAATCCCCGAACAAAAGGGAATGGATTTACCACCGTTGATTTTTGCTCAGAGCGGAGCAATGTATTTTGAAAAATAGTCCGATATAAAGACAGGAGGTTCCGACGATGGAGCGAAAGTACTCACACGTGATAGTTATCGGCGTTGACGGAGCAGGCAGCTGGTTTAAGGATGCCGACACACCGCATTTTGACAGTATATTTGAAAACGGTGCGGTTACGTACAAGGCTCTTTCCTCGAAGCCGACCATAAGTGCTGAGTGCTGGGGTTCAATGCTTACAGGCGTAGGTCCTGAAGTGCACGGTCTTACAAACGAAATCGTATCTACTGTCCCTTATGATGTGAATTCCCGTTTTCCGTCTCTTTTCCGAAGGATCAGAGAGGCTTATCCTGATGCGGTTCTCGGCTCATACTGCGACTGGAATCCAATCACCTACGGTATAGTAGAAAATAACATCGGCGTTTCTCACGCTACCGCAAAGGATACCGAGCTGACACCGATAGTATGTGACTATATCCGTGAGAATAAACCTGACTTCCTTTTTGTTCATTTTGACAGCGTTGACGGTGCAGGCCACGGCTCAGGGTACGGAAGTCCCACGTTTCTTGACCGTCTGCACGAGGTGGATGAGCTCATAGGTGATGTCTACTCGGCTGTTGAAGATGCAGGAATGCTTGACGAAACACTTTTTGCGGTAATCTCCGACCACGGCGGAGCTAATGATGAAAACGGCAGAGGCAGCCATGGCGGATGGACGGACGAAGAGAAATACGTAACATTTGCCGCGGCAGGCAGGGGAGTAAACAAAACGGAGATAGTAGAAATGAACATCCGTGATCTTGCCTCAATTGTGCTTTATGCCATGGGTATAAATCCTCCCGGATTTGACGAAACGGGCTGGACTTCGCAGATTCCCGACGGTCTGTTTGCTGATTATGAAGGCGACTACCGTGATATCTCGCATCTTACGGGTGCGGCACCGAGAATTTCAAAAATCCATCACACGTCCGAGCTTGTTTAACCTGAATAATGATAAAAACCCGACACTCGTTTTTATGAACGGATGTCGGGTTTCTCTATGTCGTTTTAATATGTCCTGAGCTTTTGTATATCCTCAAAAAAGCTTGATTCTTCTGCGTTTTCCGTAAATTCAAGGATAACTGCACCGCCAAAGCTTTTATCTCTGAACTTTCTGAGAAGTGTATCGAGGTAGTTTTCGTCCTTGGTTTTATCTGCCTGCTCAAGCTTCATATCAGAGTAGGAGACGTGAACATTTTCGATAAAGTCGTATGTCCTGTCAATGCGGTCGAGATCGTATGCCATACGGAAGTAGCGTGACTGAAAATATGTCCTGCAATTTTTCATATCAAGCTCATTTCTGATCTTCAGAAAAGCATCCGTGTCATTGTTGAAAGTGTAGTCGTGACATTCGGGACAGACGAGCAGACCGTATTTTTCTGCTGCGGTGCAGATGTTTTTAAGGTCGGTGAGCAGCTTTTTGTATTCGTGCTCAGGTGTGTCTTCGCTGTTCTTTCCGCCAAGCCAGACACGGATTGACTCGGCACCCATAATTTTTGCGTTTTCGCAAAGGGTGAGCCATTGTTTTTCGTCACCGCTGCCTACTCTGTAATAACTGCCGTATGATGAAATTCTGATATTTGCCTTATCACACAAAGCTCGTGCTTTTTCGGCATTCTCCGCTGTGATGACGTGCACATCTGCACCCCACTCGATGCAGTCTACACCGGCTTTTTCACAGAGAGAAACGATTTCTTCAACGGTTTTGTTTCTGAAAGTTACGCTTGCAAGTCCGATTTTAAAAAAGCTCATAGAATCCTCCGGGAAATTTATTCGGTTAGATTATAGCAGACCAGATTGAATTAAGCAAGAGAACACGTTTTTTGTGGATAATATCGAAAAATTTTTCAAAATTTGTAAAAACTTTCGTTTATTTCTTTGACTTTTCAGTCGAGGAGTGGTAAGATAAATCGTTATAAAAAATTAATGGAGGAAATCATGAAAAAGGTATTAGCTGTTTTTATGAGTGTATTGATGCTTATGCAACTTGGCACAATGTCTCAGGCTTCGGATTTTTCCGGAAAGCTTGATAAAAATGAATGGGAAGCTTATTATAACTCCCTGATCGATGACAATACTCTTCCGATGCTCAATGTCGGAGCAGACGAAACACAGGTCAGCCTTTGCTGGCACGCAGACAAGGACACAGCGAAAGCTCAGGTGAAGCTTTCAAAGAGTGCCGATATGTCTGATGCAGTTCTTTTTGAAGGAGAGACGACTCCTGCGGAAAATGATCTTCAGCTTGTGTGCCGTGTAACGGTTACGGGACTTACCGAAAACACAACCTATTACTATCAGTGGAATACAGGTAAAGGCTGGAGCGACGCAAAGAAATACGAAACCAAGTCATTCGGCAGTCATAAGGCTATGGTCGTAGGTGATATTCAGATTACGGAGTCATTCTATGACGGCGGTCAGGAGCAGAAGGACGACGGTCAGCGTTGGAACAATTTTCTTGTGGAGGCACTTGAGAAAAATCCCGACATCAGTTATCTCGTTTCTCCCGGTGACAACACTTCGACGGGTGAAACTGCTGCTGAGTGGCAGACGCTTCTTATGCCCGAAACTCTCCGCTCACTTCCTGTTGCACTTGCCATAGGTAATCACGACAAAAAGGGTATGACATATGACTATTATACAAACATGCCCAATGAGTATTACGGCAGAAATTTCAGAGGTCTTGACCGCGACTTCTGGTTCCGTTACGGTGACGTGCTTTATATGTTCTTCGACTCTACGTCGGGTAATGCACCTGACCACAGAGCTATGGCGAAGGAAGCTGTAAAGCTCAACCCTGATGCAAAGTGGAGAATCGGCGTAGTTCATCACGGCATCTACGGTGCGGGTGACAGCATCGGCGATATGGAAACAGAGATCCTTCTCAAAACGATATTTGCTCCGATTTTCGAGTCGTTTGACCTTGACCTTGTTATCACGGGACACACACACTCACAGGGTCGTTCACACTTTATGAATAATACTAAAGTGGCAGAGGAAGCTCCTTCAGGCGGCACTTTCACAAATCCGAAGGGTGTTGTATATCTCAACTCTAACTCAATCTGCGGCAGACCGACAGATGAAAGCTACGAGGCTGAGCATCTCGCATACAGCTTCCTTGAGAATGATGTTCCGACCTATTCAACTCTTGAATTTAACGGTGATACGATGACACTTGAAACGTATCGTGGCGACAACAGCGAGCTTCTCGATACTATCACAATTATTCATGACGAAGAGTACAAAGACAAATCTTTCGGCAATGTACTCAAGAGGATCCTCTACAAAGTTGTCGAAGCTCTCGGTTGGGTTTATACCAAAATTGACTATCTCGTAAGAGATATTCAGGCGATGAAAGAAGATGGCGGTTTGTTTGGTAAAAAAAAAAGAAGTTTTAATTGAAAACAGGGCTGATCCCTACGTAACAAAGGGCAGCGACGGATGGTACTATTTTACAGCTTCTTATCCGATGTGCGGAGGTGCTGATCCCGAAGGTTATGACAGAATAATTCTTCGCAGGTCAAGGACCGTTGAAGGACTCAGGGATGCTGAGGAAATTGTAATCTGGGATGAAAAGGACAGCGATACTGCCCATCGCTACATCTGGGCACCCGAAATCCATGAGATTAACGGTAAATGGTACGTCTTATTTGCGGCAAGTGACAGCACAGATAATGTATGGGATATCCGATGCCACGTTATTATGTGCGAGGGCAACGATCCGTACTCTGACAAGTGGACGGATAAAGGACGCTTTCAGGCTTGTGAAGGTGATAAGTTTTCTTTCCGTTGGTTTTCCCTTGATATGACATATTTTGAGTCAGGCGGAAAAAGCTACGTCGCCTGGGCACAGACTGACGGGAACTCAAATGTCTACATCGCGACAGTTGACCCCGATGAGCCTTGGAAAACGACTTCTCCTGCCGTGCTTCTGACAAAACCCGAATACGATTGGGAAAAGGTGAGGATTCCCGTCAATGAAGGTCCTGCTGTTATGATCGAAAACGGAAAGGTTTATCTTGCTTTTTCAGCTTCAGCGACAGGCCCTGAGTACTGCATCGGAATGATGATTGCTGAAGAGGGTTCGGATCTGCTTGATATGAGCAACTGGAAGAAGCTTGACCGACCGTTGCTTACATCTGATGATCTCGACGGAGAGTACGGCCCCGGTCACAACTGCTTTGTCAAAGATGAATACGGCAACTGGGTTTTCGTCTATCATTCACGTGATCAGAAGTGCTATGACGGAAAGTGCGGTTATTCACACGAGGACTCACTCTATGACCCCTGCAGAAGTGCAAGAAAAAGAACAGTCCGTTGGGATGAAAACGGACTGCCTGTACTGAATTCATAAATGCGAAAGACTCTGAGAGATTTTCTCAGAGTCTTTTTTCTATATCTTCTATTGACGGAAGGGATGGGATAGCACCTGAACCCTCTACGCAGACACTTGCCGCAGCATTTGCAAAGCGTGCGAAGTCTGCCGCTTCATCGAGTGTGATTTCCGAAGGGGTTTTACCGCTTTGTGCGACCTTGAGAAGAAATGCACCCCAGAAGGAATCGCCTGCTCCCGTACAGTCTACAGCGTTTACCTTATATCCGTCGACTTTTGCTCCACCGCTTTTTGTGCATACGTAAGCTCCGTCTTTGCCGAGAGTGACGACAGCGATTTTGGCCCCGCTTTCGACGAGGATTTCCGCAGCTTTTCTGAAATCGGTTTCTCCTGTAAGCAGAAGAGTTTCTTCGTCAGAGACTTTGACGAGGTCAGCAAATCTGAGTGCATCTCGCATATGAAGTATGGCTGTCGCTTCGTTTTCCCACAGAGAAGCTCTGTAATTGGGATCATAGGCGACGGTTACGCCAGACAACTCAGCTGTCTTTGCAGCAAAAAGAGTAGCGTTTCGTGATGGTTCATCCGTCAGAGAGACTGAGCCGAAATGAAAAATCGTACTTCCGTTTATTTTATCAACAGGGATGTCGTCAACGCAGAGCATTTTATCCGCACCGTGTTTTCGTGCAAACGAAAACTCACGCTCACCGTCATCCCTTATGCTGACAAAGGCGAGGGTAGTGAAGTGTTCGGGGTCTGTCACAAGACCGTCGCAGTCGACACCGTTTTCCTGAAGAGTTGATCTGAGAAAATCTCCGTGCATATCGCTGCCGATTTTTCCTATAAAAGCAGAACTGCCGCCAAGCTTCGCAACCGCAACCGCTACATTGGCAGGTGCACCGCCCGGATTGCGGGCAAAGAGAAGCTGACCCTGCTCGTTCGTACCGACAGAGGTGAAGTCTATGAGAAGTTCTCCGAGAGTTACGATATCTGCCATAATAACCACCTATAAAGCAGCACCCACCGTTAAGTGGGTGCTGAGAATTTAATTACCGAAGTAGTGTTCCCAATAATTATCGGGCTGCTCTGTTTGTGATGAGGAAGAAGAAGTGCCTGTATCTTCGACCAGCTTGACGGTTACATCAAATTTTGAAATGGAATAATCATCAGAAATTCTGCAGATTGTGAGTGTAAGTTCGTCGCCTACCTTACCGTTTTCAATCTTATCAAGAAGGACATCAGCCGTGTCGAGGTCTTCACCGTCGACAGCGATGATGAGGTCGTAAATCTCAACGTTTGTACCTGCAAGTGAACTGTCGGGGCTGATATCACGGATGATGAGTGAGCCTGCGGGCAGTTCCTTAAGTTTGATGATCATAGCGTACTGCTGATACTGCATAGCTGAAGTGTAAGAAATTCCGAGCTTCGGTCTGTTTGTTACGTAACCGTTTGCGATGATATCGTCTATGATCGGTTTAGCATCACTTATCGGAATAGCGAAAGCCATTCCCTCGTAGCCGGTGCTTACGATTTTAGAGGAGTTGATGCCGATAACCTGACCGAATTCATTGAGAAGTGCACCGCCCGAGTTACCTGAGTTTATAGGTGTCGTATGCTGAATACACTTCATTTCGTAGCCGCTTTCGCTGCTTATGGGACGGTCGATGGAAGAAACCATACCGTCAGTAAACGATCCGAAGAATTCCATGCCTCCGGGATTACCGATAGCATATACCTTCTGACCTTTTTTCAGAGCTGATGAGTCACCGAACTGTGCAACGGGTAAGCCTGTGGCAGCGATTTTGATAACGCCGATATCCGTCTTAGCATCACAACCTACCATTATACCGTCGTAGGTGTTGCCGTCGGCATCCTGCACGGTTATGGTGTAGCCGTTACTTGCAGCGTCACTTATGACGTGGGCACAGGTCAGGATGTAGGTGTAGGTGTTCGTCTTGTCGACAGCCATTACGATACCTGAACCTTCACCCACGAGCGAAGAAGATGTGCCTGATATGAATGACTGTGTTTTGCCGTAAATCATAATGCCTACATTGATCTTTTCGGCATTTTCTGCGATCTGAATGGTAGTGAGACTTTCTGAGTTCTCGCTCGGAGTGGGGGACTCTGTTAGGACGATCTGTGTGCCGTCACCGCCCGAAAGAGACTGATCCTTTCCGTCTGACGGATGAGTAATAATCCAATATACCGAAAATGCACCTGCACCGAGCAGAGCGACAACCAGAAGGACAATAAAGATGATGAAGCCTACACTACCGATAGTTTTGCTCTTTTTCTTTTTATTCTTTTTCTTTGAATCGGGAGCGTTGGTATCAGGCTCCGCCTTCGGCGGTACATATGATGTTCTCGGTTCAGTGAAACCGGCACGGGGCGGAGTGTATGATGCATAAGCACCGTTAGCACCCGGATTTTTGTTTTCAGGGAAAGAATTCTGTACCGGTGGTGTGGGGACATTTTCTTTCATTGGTTCGTCATTCGGAATGATATTGTTACCGTTTTCGTTCATAGGAATTCATCCTGCCTCTCGTTCGGGAGTTTAGTGTTTGTTTGGGATCCAGAAAGCAAATTCGGTGTATTCTCCGACTTTACTTTCTACTTTGATTTCACCGCCGTGGAGCTCGATAATACTGCGGACGAGGAAAAGACCGAGTCCTGCACCTTTCACATCGTAGCTTCTCGAACGGTCAACTTTGTAAAAGCGTTCAAAAATTTTACTGAGTTCATCACGTTCGATTCCGTCACCGCTGTTTCTGATGCTTACAAAAGTTTTTTCGTTGTCTTTGTAGTCTTTTATGAATATATATCCGCCGTTAGGAGTAAACTTTACGGCATTTTCAACGAGATTGTAAATAACCTGCTGTATCATATCTTCGTCGGCATTTACCGTGATGCTTTGCATCGTGTCTAGTCCGACGATTTCTATGTTATTGTCATTTATCTTCTTTTCAAAGTTTAAAAGAGTTTTAAAAATATTGGCACTGATGTCAAACTGCCTGAGGTTTATCTGCATTTCTCCTGCTTCGATCTTTGAAAGGTTCATCATACTTGTCACGAGCCTGGAGAGACGTTTCACTTCGTCGGAAACGAGTCGCAGATAATACTCCTGCTTGTCTTCGCTGATTGTTCCGTCGAGGATACCGTCGATGAATCCGCCAATTGTCGTCATCGGAGTCTTCAGTTCGTGTGAAACGTTTGCGACAAAGCTGCGTCGTGAGCTTTCCTGCGTGGAAAGCGACATCGCCATGGTATTGAACGCCTCCGAAAGTTCTGCGAGTTCATCCCGTCCGTTCACCTTGACCTTATAGCTGAAGTCGCCATCAGCGTAGTGCTTGACTGCAACGGACATCTGTCTTAAGGGGCGTGTCAGTCTGTATGAAAGGTAGTAGACCGTGAGGAAGGAAACGATTAAAGCAAGAATTGCCGCAGTCAGAAAAACTTCAAGCAGTCTTCTTGCGTAGCTGTTCCAGTTTGCGGTGATAGGTTCTGTCGCAAAAACCACCGCTACCGTTTTACCCTTAACGATTATAGGCGATGTTGTGGTGAGCTGATTGTCGGCAAAGATGCCGCCGAGCTTCGACGATTCCGTGTAATTACCCTGCGCAGCTTTTTCGAGGATATCCTCGTTTATGCGGTAACGCTTATGAACAGGACAGCGATAATGATTTGAAAAGCTGAATTTATTGTCAATCATATCCTTGCAGACGACAACCTCACCGTCCATATCCGTGATAAAAATATCAGCATCGATAGCTTCGGACATAATGCTCATCGTGTTGCAGATCATTGCAAGAGGTGACATATCTGTTTCTTCATCCGTGTCAGAGTGGTTGAAGCGAAGAAGTACCTGCTGAGCATTCTGTGCTATTATGTCTGAGTTGTGCTGCAGAGTGTCAATCTGTTCCGTGTTCCAGTGCCTTGTAGCAAGAAAAAGATAGGACGAACAAAGCAGTATAACACTCATAAGAATAACCGAAGTTATGACAAGGAAATACTTACGGAAAATCTTTGTGTTTATCTTAACTTTTGGTTTACCCATAGACTATCAGTCCTTGGTTTCAAATTTATAGCCGATACCCCAGACGGTTTTCAGCTCCCACTTGTCGGAAACGCCTTCAAGCTTTTCACGGATTCTCTTGACGTGAACATCGACCGTACGGCTGTCTCCGTAGTAGTCAAATCCCCACACTTCGTCGAGAAGCTGATCACGGGTGAATACACGGTGAGGGTTACTTGCAAGGTGGTAGAGAAGCTCCATTTCTTTGGGTGGTGCATCTACACGCTTACCGTTTACCTTGAGCTCGTAGTTTGTGAGGTTGATCACGAGATTATCGTATGAAACCTGTTTTATGTTTTCGGCGGGGTCCGACTGATACGTCGAGCCTGATCTGCGGAGAACGGCTTTGATACGTGCGAGGACTTCTTTTGCCTCAAAAGGCTTGGTGATGTAGTCGTCTGCTCCGAGCTCAAGACCGAGAACCTTGTCAAAGGTTTCGCCCTTTGCGGTGAGCATAATGATCGGCTTGTTGGAGTACTTGCGTACTTCACGGCAAACCTGCCATCCGTCAAGCTCCGGAAGCATGATATCCAGAAGCATCAGGTCGGGTTGCTGCTCGGCAAAGGTCTGCACAGCCTGCATGCCCGTCCTTGCGATGATAACGTTGTAGCCCTCTTTTTCAAGGTAGAGGCGGAGCAGTTCGCATATGTTATTGTCGTCATCTACAACGAGAATTTTTTCAGTTGCCATAGTAATCCCTCCGTTTCAGCAGAAAAAGACTATACTTTTTTCTGTGTTCACTTACTATTATAAGTTTTATTTTGTCTAATTTATGAACTAATCAAAAATAAATTTATAAATCCTGCACGAAATGTCATTTTTCGGGGAATTCCATCGATATTCTGCCGAGCTTGCCGCCTCTATACTCGTCAAGAAGCATTACGGAAGCTCTTTCTGTGTTGACTTCGCCGCCTGAAATGAGCATACCTCGTTTTCTGCCTATAAGCTCAAGGATCTCCCATGACTCAAGGTCTTCAAAGTCAGAGATTTTATATCTCTCAGAAAGACGGTCGGGATAACCGTCGCGAAGAGCATCTATGAGGCGTACAGCCATAGTTTCGATATCAAGAACGGCATCCTTTACAGAGCCGATGAATGCAAGTTTGTCACCGACTAAGGGATCGTCAAACTTAGGCCAGAGTACACCCGGAGTGTCGAGAAGCTCAATTCCGTTGCCGATATTGAACCACTGATTGCTTGTAGTCACACCCGGTTTATCTGCTACTTTTGCACGTACACGGCCTGCCATCTTGTTGATGAATGATGATTTACCTGTATTAGGTATACCTATGACCATCACTCGCAGGGACTTTCCTACCATACCCTTTTCGTTATTTGCCTTTATCTTATCAGCAAGAACTTTTCTGACAAGGGGATGATAAGCGTTAAGTCCTTTGCCTGAACGGCAGTCGACAGCTATAGCTTCACAGCCCTGTGCTTTAAAATATTTTATCCAGTCGGCTGTGGTTTTTTCATCAGCCATATCGCATTTATTCAGAAGTATTATACGGGGTTTTGACGCTGTAATCTCTTCGATTTCGGGGTTACGGCTTGCAAGAGGAATTCTTGCATCAAGGATTTCTGTCACGCAGTCGACCATAGACAGACTTTCCTTGATGAGTCTGCGTGTTTTTGCCATATGACCGGGAAACCATTGAACCGTCTGTTTCTGAAAATCACTCATATTTTTCTCCTAAAAAAGCAAAGGACTGCTGTCAGGCAGTCCCGTCAGTCTATTTTTGTAAAATCGGGTGCCAAACGGAACATTACGACACCGAGAATGTATCTTTCGTCAACGCAGCCGACAAGGGTCGAACGGCTGTCAGTAGAATCATTCCGGTTATCACCCATAAGGAAAAGTGTTCCTTCGGGAACGGTGAGAGGGAAGGAAACACCCTCTGATGTGTGGGTAAGTTCCATTCTGTACGGCTCGTCAAGCTTCTGCCCGTCGACGTAGACAGCACCTGTTATAAAATCTATGTCGACAGTCTGACCGCCCTTTGCGATGACTCTTTTTACAAGGGGCTCGTTAAAAGAATTCGGCTGAGTGCTGATGACTATGTCACCGACATCAATCTCATTATTAATAGCAGAAACGAGAAGCCAGTCACCGTGATTGAGTGTAGGCATCATCGACCTGCCGTCAACACCCACAAAACGGATGCAGAAAGTAAAAAGCAGGGCGATAATGACAAGAGCCGAAGTGAAAATCGACACGACATCAAAAACCATGCCTGTGAAGCTGAACTTCTTTTTCGGTGCAGTATTTTCGTTATTTATAGGTGTAGTTTCCATAATTATTCATCCTGACTGAAGTTTTCATAAATATCGGCATTACCGAAAGGAAGGACTCTGAAAATCGCCTTTCCGAGCACAGTTTCTTCGTCAACGAAGCCGACACCGCTTGTACGGCTGTCTCGTGAGTTATTTCTGTTGTCACCCATTACAAAGAGCTTGCCCTCGGGAACAACCACGGGGTAGGTGACGTCACCCGCCTCTTTTGTAAGAGCAAGAATGTAAGGTTCGTCAAGAGTTTCGCCGTTTACTATGACCTGACCGGAAACGAAGTTGATTTCGACCCTGTCTCCGGGAGTGGCAATTACCCTTTTGATGTAAGGTTCACCATTCTGCGGTTCACCCTCGTGATTTGTCATATTTTCGTCGGGAGTGAATACAACGATGTCACCGTATTCGTATTCCTTCTGAGGAACCGTGATAAGCCAGTCACCGTTCTGAAGAGTGGGGAGCATTGACTCTCCGACAACACTTGCAGGACGGAAAACGAAAGTGAAAAGGACGAATATTATAACAATGGCTGTGACGATTGATCCGCTGAGATCAAAAATCCTGAGCCATTTTTTTCTGTGTTTTTTTGCCTGTTCGGGTGTAAGACCGTCTGTAAGGTATTCGGTTCTTTCCACCTGCATCTGACGCTTGCCTAAAAACATAGCGCTACCTCCGGGAAATGAGAAGAATACACAATGTGTGTAACAAAGTGAAAAAAGGGCATGGTGAAGCGTAGGCCTCCCATACCCTCAATGGTACGGCATTGCGTACCTTCAGCTCTTAGCTTAGCCGATCTGCTGCTTAACCTTTGCAGCCTTACCGACTCTGTTACGCAGATAGTAGAGCTTGCTTCTGCGTACTTTACCTGTTCTGATAAGCTCGATCTTATCAACATTGGGGGAGTGAATCGGGAAGACTCTCTCAACACCAACACCGTAAGAAACACGGCGAACAGTAAAGGTCTCGGAAACACCGCTGCCCTTACGAGCGATTACTGTACCCTCGAAAGCCTGGAGTCTTTCTCTCTCGCCTTCACGGATCTTAACCCAGATTTTGAT
>JAGBFD010000143.1 GCA_017936645.1 Clostridia bacterium | reverse complement strand
TATGACAAAAATCGTTATCCTCATCGCAAGGGATAAGACGGGAAATGCTCTTCAGGATATCCTTGCTCCTCTTGAACAGCCCGTTGAGGAGAAAGAGCTTCGCTTTGCGATAAAGACAGATGATTTCAAGGCTTACGGTGAGAATGTTATAGCCGAGCTTGAAAAGTATTATGAAGGCAGAGACGGCTGGAAGATAGCCGATGACAACAGAGAGGGTATGCGTATCTCTGCTGATTCACAGAACGGTAACGGTTGGCTTCTTCTTCGCCTTAGTGTTCATGACCCGATTATGCCGCTGAATATCGAAAGCAATGAAGAGGGCGGTGTTATGAAAATCGCAAAGGATTTCTACGGGTTTATCAGAAAGTTCGATCTTCTTGATGTATCACCGATTGAAAAGTTCGTTAAAACTTAATGTGATATGAGCAACTTACAGAAACGAAAAAATTTGCGTCTCAGGGAATATGATTATTCGACCCCCGGAGCATATTTTATTACCATATGTACTGAAAACAGAAGGAGAATTTTGGGTAACCTTGTAGGGCACGACGCTTGCGACGTGCCGAAGATTGAGTTATCGTCTTACGGAAATACACTTGACAAGTATATTGTTTTTTTGTCAGAAAAGTATGACCATATCAGGGTAGATAAATATGTCATTATGCCTGACCACTTTCACTTGTTGCTG
Source organism: Clostridia bacterium (assembly GCA_017936645.1). Lineage (GTDB taxonomy): Bacteria > Bacillota > Clostridia > Oscillospirales > Acutalibacteraceae > CAG-488. The sequence goes on along the minus strand of JAGBFD010000143.1, from coordinate 1,482 downwards.
AGGATAACGGAGAAACCTATGAGTGGCGGCGTGTCGCAAACGTCACGCCCTACAAAAAGTGAGGTAGCAAAGTTCGTTTCATTATTGAAACGCTATTGTAATAAAGAATACGGTGAAAATATATGGCAGACCTCTTACAATGATCATATCATAAGAAACGAAAAAGACTACCTTGAAATAATTGAATATATAGACAATAATCCGCTGAGACTTAAACTCGGATATTCAAAGAATAATAAAAGGAAAGAAGGTCAGATATGAAAGCTTTTTTCTCAATTTTACTTGCAACACTTACTGCAATCTTTAATTTTTTCACAACGGACGGTTCAATACGGCAGATTGCAGATAAAGGCGATATCACTGGCTACAGCGAAACCGTAAAGGCAGATAAGGAAATACCGACACTTTCAACTGATGAAAACGGTGATTTCACAATTCTCCAATTTACGGACACTCATTTCACAACGGGTCTTTCTTACGGTGATATCTCCGTAATGGAAACAATGAAAGCTCAGGTTAAAGAATACAATCCCGACCTCGTCGTTATGCTTGGTGATATGATTGATGACGGTGAATCAGGTGCGTTTAATAAGGAATATGTCCTTGATACAGTCGGCACTATGTTTGACGAGATGGAGCAGTACTGGGCATATATTCCGGGTAATAATGACGGAATTGCACACGGCACATCAGCCGATGTTACTGCATATCTTTCGCAGTTTGATTATTGTCTTTGTGCCGATGTCAGTGATGTTTCGGGTGGTGCACAGTATACTATAGATATTAAAAACGGTGAAACGGTTGTCCATTCGCTCGTTTTTCTTGACACGATGGACTATGATGACGAGGACGAAGAACACATCTACGGCTATGTTCACGCTGACCAGGTCAAGTGGTGTGAGGATGCGATTAATGAAAAACTTGAAACTTACGGTGATATCTCAATGAGTGTGTTCATTCACGAAAATACACCCGCATTTGCCGAAGCAGGCCTGTACGGTGAAGCGTACAAAGACAGTTATTCAAAGCTTGACGAAATGAAGGAAGAGTACAATATCCCGAAAAACAAACCTCTCGACGATGTTTTTGAAAATGCAGGTTGTGTAGGACTTGTATCGATGGGACACGCTCATCCGAGCGAAAATAAATGTAGCTTCTATAACGATACGTATTATCACGTCGCAGCCCAGACCAAAACAATGGGCTCTCTCGTGACGATTCATACAGATGCAGAAAACATAAGAGAGATGTTTGATTTTGTCAGTATAAAATAGAATTGAATATATCCTATCTAACGGCAGGGTTTTGCGAACCCCTGCCGTTTTTATGTGCAAATTCGGGTTTGACGAGATCTTCAGTAGTGTCATCCTGAGCAAAGCGAAGGATCTTGAAAAAAGAAAAAGATTCTTCACTATGTTCAGAATGACATAGAATTAAACTTTATGCGTAGGTGACGGGTTGCCCGTCCCGGCAAAATCTGTA
>JAGBFD010000142.1 GCA_017936645.1 Clostridia bacterium | reverse complement strand
TAGGAGGCGGACCCTCTATCCTGCTGAGGTACAGAGACGTGTATGAAATTTTATCTATATTATCGCTCGCCTTTTGAGCAAAGGCGAGTGATTTAGTATAACCTTAGGAGGACCTCGTTCTATCCATTGAACTAAGGAGGCAGGTATATAATTCTGTGCGGAAATATTCTACCAAAAACTCTATGATATGTCAACTATATTTATCTCTTTGTGCATTGACTTTTTGACAGTGTAATGTTATACTTTTATATTGAATAAAATTGTAAAGTAGGCGATTTTTCGTGAAAAAATCTTCAGATAATTCAGGTAAGAAGACAAATAAAAAAAATAAGAAAATTTCCTGGGATACCCCGTCAAAGATTGTCTTTGCAGTTGTGGCTCTCATCGTCGTTGCGGTGATTGTTTTCGTCATCGCACGAGGCAAAAAGGATGTCATCGTGGATGACAACGGTCAGACTCATATCGTCGTTACCGACGTATGGGGCAATTTCGTTCAGAATGAGTACGGAAACCTCTACGAAAAGGTTAAGGACGAGCAGGGCAACAGCATCACAAAGGGTTATATCTTCCCCGACAGAGTAGTCAATAAAAAGGGTGATAAGATAGAAAACGCTTTCATCTGTCTTAAACTCCGTAAAAACTGGGCTGATTTCTGCACAAACGACCTCATCGCTATTCAGCACGAAGGTGCCTGTATGGATATGAACAAACCTCAGTGTGAGGTAAAAATCCGCTACGATATTATGGCTGATCCGAACAATCTTTATGCCAAGGAAAAAGGTCTTGCACGTGCTTACACGGAAAAGATCGACAGCTTTGGCGACTTCAAGGAGTATGAGACGGAAATTTTCGGACTCAAAGCCCGTGCTATGTCTTACACTTCAAACCACGGTGAAGGCACTTACTACTACTATCTCGTTGAGCAGGGTCTCGCTCTCTTTGAGATCAGAGCATACGCTGACAACGAATGCTTTACTGAAGAGGCTTTCATCGAAGAGATCGAAAAATCCTACACACTCAAAGACCTCGGCGGTGTAAGACCGGAAATCCCGTCAACAGAAGCACCGACAGAAGAAGTTTTTGAGGAAGAAGCGACTGAACCCTCATCTTCAGCTACCTCAGCAAAATAATTATTAGGAGAAATTGATATGTTGTTTTCACAGGACATCGGTATAGATTTAGGCACAGCAAATACTCTCGTTTTTGTCAAAGGTAAAGGTATCATCATCCGCGAACCTTCAGTAGTTGCCGTTGACCAGCGTTACAATCCTGTACGCGTGGTCGCAGTCGGCTCTCAGGCTAAGGAAATGATAGGAAGGACACCCGGCTCTATCGGTGCTGTCCGTCCGCTTCGTAACGGTGTTATCGCTGACTTTGATGCTACTGCAGAGATGCTTCGTAAGTTCATCCGCAGAGCGATCACCGCTTCACCATTCAGCAAGACACGAGTTATGATCTGCGTCCCGTCAGGCGTTACGGAAGTTGAAAGAAGAGCCGTTAACGACGCTGCAAAGAGTGCAGGTGCCAGATACGTCAGCCTCATTGAGCAGCCAATGGCTGCTGCTCTTGGTGCAGGTCTCCCCGTAGATGCGCCGAAAGGTTCAATGATCGTAGATATCGGTGGAGGTACGGCTGAAGTGGCTGTAGTCGCACTCGGTGACATCGTAACTTCACGCTCAGTTAAGGTCGCAGGTGACAGCTACGACGAAGCTATCATCAATTACATAAGAAGAAAGCACGGCCTTCTCATAGGTGAAAGAACGGCCGAAGATATCAAAATTCAGATAGGTTCAGCCTACCCCTACGAGGGTGAAGGTGCGATGAACGTTAAGGGACGTAATCTCGTCGACGGACTTCCAAAGGACGTCGAGGTTACTGCAGAGGAGATACGTGCAGCTCTCAAGGACAGCATCAACCGTCTTCTCGAAGCTATCCGCACCACACTTGAAAACACTCCGCCTGAGCTTTCCGCAGACATCATCGACGGCGGCATCACACTCACAGGCGGCGGTGCACTTCTCCGCGGACTTGACAAGCTTATCGAAAAAGAAATGAAGATTTCCGTCACTATCGCAGACAATCCGCTTGACTGTGTAGTTGACGGTACAGGTATCTGCCTTGAAAAACATCATTAATTTTAACTTTTATCATTTTACGAAAAGAGGTGAAACGGTTTGCGCAGATTTCTACACAGCGGTGCACTCAAAGCATTTATATGTGTAATCGTTGCCGTACTTTTGGGTGCAGTTATTGCCGCACTCTCGCACAGCAACAATACTCCCCTTTCTTCCGCCACAAGTACGGTTCTTTCTCCGCTTCAGACCGTTTCTTCTTACCTGAGTTATAAATTTTCCAATTTCTATGACAATTTCAAATCTTCAGCTACTCTTGCTGAAGAAAATGCGAAACTCCGTGAACAGATAGAAATTTATCAGGAAGATATAATCGGCTATAACGAAGCAAAGGAAAAACTTGATATATATGAGGATTTTCTCGGAGTAAAGGAAGAAAACTCTGATTTTATTTTTGAAAATGCTGTCATAATTTCAAGGGACTCGACAGATATAAACGAATCCTTCTCTCTTAACAAGGGTTCTCTTGACGGAATAAGCGTAAACGACCCTGTCATCTACGGTAAAAATCTCGTAGGCATCGTCACTTCCGTCTCCCCTGCTACGTGTACTGTCAAAACGATTGCAAATCCCGACGTCAACGTCGGCATCTACGAAACCTATACGGGCGAAGTCGGCTACGTAACAGGAACCGGTAATGCTGCAGACGGGGTTTACTGCAAAATTCCGGGACTTAAAAAGGAAACCTCAATGTCTCCTAACGGTATCATCTGCACTTCGGGCAGCGGTGGAATTTATCCGATTGATCTGATCGTAGGTACTATAGTTTCCCTTGAAGACTCTTCTGACGGTATCTCTGTCGTTGCTACGGTCCGCTCTGCTGTTGACTTTTCAGAGTTGACTGAAGTTTTTGTAATCAAAGAGTTTGACGGTCAGGGTGTCATCACAACTGACCCGGTAAATTAATGGAAAGGACGATTTTCGGCTGCTATGGAATATATCGATAAAATCGGTGGAACAAAAACAGTAGTACGCCGTATTCTTCTTGCGGTGTTGACCGTGCTCACCTTTACATTTCAAAATACCGACGGTCTTTTTCCCGATCCGTTCGGTATTAAAGCTTTGCTTCTCATCCCCGCAGTTATCTGCATTTCTATGTTTGAGAGAGAGTTTGCAGGAATTTTTTACGGCCTTGCCGCAGGTGTGATGCTTGACTCCTTCAGTGCACAGTCTTTGATACTCAATTCTCTCTTTTTTACGTGCATAGGTTTCATCGCAGGTTCGCTCATCACTTACCTTATGCGAAATAACCTGCTTTGTGCACTGATTTTTACGTGTGTTTCTTCTTTTATCTATACGGCTTTGATTTTCTTTATTTATACTGCTTTTGACGCAGAGATATCACCCGTCTATCTGTATTTCAGATATTACTTCACTTCAGCAATTTATACTGTTATGCTGACTCCGCTTTATTACTTCTTAATCAGATCTGTTTCAAAAAAATTCAAATAAAAACAAGGAGCTGAAAAAATGAGACTCGCACGTGAAGAGAAAAAAGGCAGATACATTGCCATCATAGTGATCTTCGTGTGCCTTTTTGCGGTTTTCGGCATACGTCTTGTAAATATTCAGGTCATAAACGGTGACAAATACGCTTCAAAAGTAGCTTCGGCTTCTTCCACATCTGTCGTAAAGTCCACAAGAGGTCAGATCCTCGACCGAAACGGTGTGGTACTCGTCGGTAACCGTCAGGGTAATGACATCATTTTCGATGCGGCATCCTTCCCTGAATACAACGATCAGGCAAAACGTAATGAAATCATACTTTCTCTCATAAATCTTTTTGAAAAAAACGGTGAAGAGTGGATAGATGAGCTTCCCATAACTCTCGATGCAAACGGAAACTATGCTTACATCGAGGACAGAGAGAATGATATCTCAAAGCTCCTTTCACGAGATATGCTTCACCTTAATAAATATGCTACTGCAGACGACTGTATGACTCAGATAATCGAAAGATATTCTCTTGCAGATTATTCAAAGCAGGAAACTCTCAAAATCGCTTCCGTCTGCATAAATATGAAGTCAAATGTCTTCAACACGGCAAACCCCTACACCTTTGCACAGGATGTCAGCGATTCTCTCGTATCCGTTATAAAGGAAAACAGCTCACGCTTTCCGGGTGTTGACGTGCAGATTACTACCTACCGTGAGTATACTGACGGTTCGATCGCTCCGCACATCCTTGGTGTGACGGGTGCGATCAATGCCGAAGAATATGCCGTTCTTAAGGAAAAAGGTTATGCGATGGATGATATCGTGGGAAAAAGCGGCATTGAAAAAGTCTTTGAAGAAAATCTCAAGGGCACAAACGGTGTAAAGACAGTAAAGACAAATACTGACGGCACTCAGGAAACTGTAGTCGACGGACTTAAAAACGGTGACAACATCGTGCTGACTATCGACTCAAATCTTCAGAAAATCGCTCAGGATTCTCTCCAGAAAACCTGTGATTCCATCGGCACAGCCAATGCAGGCGGCGGTGCAGTTGTCGTTATGAACTGCAAAACGGGTGAAATTCTTGCTCTCGCCTCCTACCCTACTTATGACCTTTCAACCTACTATGATGACTACTCGGAGCTTGTAAAAAATACGAATTTCCCGTTATATAACCGTGCAACGCTGAGCACCTACGCTCCCGGTTCGACAGCAAAGGTTTCTACAGCCATCGCCTGTCTTGAGGAAGGTATCATTGATCCTTCTTCCACAAAATACTGTGCTTATAATTACAGTTACCGCGGACACAATTTCGTCTGTCAGATAGGTCATGATAACCGTACTATCAATGTAAAGACTGCACTTCAGGACTCCTGTAACTCATTCTTCTATTACTACGGCGGCGAAGAACTCGGCATCGACAAGATGAATATGTACCGTGAGATGCTCGGTCTCGGTCAGCCTACAGGTATAGAAATCAGTGAAAATACAGGTGTGCTTGACTCTCCGAGCTACAGAACGTCTATCAATCAGACCTGGATGCCCGGTTTCTCTCTCCAGTCCGCTATCGGACAGGCAGGAAACCTTTTCACACCGCTTCAGCTTTGTAACTACGTTGCCACAATCGCAAACGGCGGTACACGTTACGAAGCTCATCTTGTGAAATCTATCCTTACTTCAAATAATGCCATGACAGTTCTTGAAAAGAATGCAAATGTCATCTGCAACACAGGATTCAAGCCCGAAAACATCAAAACCGTTCATCAGGGTATGCGTCTTGTAGTTACTAACGGCTCCTGCCGTAACAACTTCGGACTTCTCGACGTAGCCGTTGCCTGTAAGACAGGTACTTCACAGGTTGAAAAAAACATCAACGGAACGAGTAAAATTTACACAAACGGTTTCAATATTTCTTTTGCTCCTTACGACGATCCCGAAATTGCGATAGCTGTCGCAGTAGAAGGTGCAAGATCAGGTAGTAGCTGTGCTCCCGTTGCTTGTGATATCTATAACTATTACTTTGAAAATATTAAAGCTCAGTCTATGACTCAGGAAGAAAACGAAAACGAGAATGAAACAGATGAGGAAAATGAGGCATCTCTTTTGTTCTGATGAGGTGAAAAATTATGGCTAAAAAGATAATTCTTGCTTCAGGTAAAGGCGGTGTCGGAAAATCTTCTCTTACCGCAGGTATTGCTGTCTCACTTTGCGAAATGGGACTTAATACACTTGTCATCGACTTCGACATAGGTATGGGATGTCTTGATCTCATCCTTTCCGCAGATGATACGGGAATTTTCAACTGGGGCGATGTTATAAACGGTCATTGTGAGCCTTCAGATGCACTTCGCAGTACTATCGGCCCGAAGCTCCTTGTAGCTCCTCCTGAATTTGATGAGAGCTATACTGAAGATGCCGTAAAAGAAATGATTTCAAAATATGACTCTGAGTTTGATTATATTCTTTTCGATGCCCCTGCAGGTGTCCGCGGAGGCTTCCTTCTCGCCGCTTCGTGTGCCGATGAAGGTATAATAGTATCCACTCCTGACGAGGTATGTGTCCGTGTCGGTCTTTATGCAGGCGATATCCTTTACTCAAAAGGAATCGAAAATGTACGCCTCATAATCAACCGTTTCAATAAGCGACTCACCGTTTTGGGACACTATCTTAATATAGATGAAGTGATCGACGCTACAGTCCTTCAGCTTTTAGGTGTAGTCCCTGAAGATAAAAAGCTTTCTTTCTGCTCCGTCACGGGTATGAAAAATTTAGAAAATTCTAAGGCTAAAGCCGCATTTTTCAGAATAGCGAAAAGACTTGAAGGAATTCATGCTAATCTTGTTATATAAGGAAACAAAAATATGACAGACAAATCAACTATCGCCGCCATATCCACACCAATGGGTACCGGCGGCGTCGGAATTATAAGAATATCGGGTGAAAAAGCTTTCGGAATCTGCGACAGGATTTTCAAGGCTTTTTCAGGTAAGACTCTGAGCGACTCTGAGGGCTATAGAGCACATTACGGCAGGATTTTTGACGGTGAAAACGCTGTAGATGAGGTAATCTGCCTCGTTTTCCGTGCTCCGCACAGCTATACAGGTGAAAATGTGGTGGAAATCAACTGCCACGGTGGTATTTTCCTGACTAAAAAGATTTTGCGGCTCGTTTTTGAAAACGGTGCGTCCCCTGCCGCGCCCGGAGAATTCACAAAACGTGCATTTCTTAACGGTAAAATGGATCTTTCAAAGGCTGAGGGTGTTATGTCTCTCATTTCTGCTCAGGGTGAGCAGGGTGCAAATGCCGCTTATAACCTTCTTGAAGGTTCTCTCAGCAGAAAAATAAATGATATAAACTCTTCCCTTCTCTCCGTAGCCGCACATATGGCTGCCTGGGTGGATTATCCTGACGATGAAATAGAAGAAATCGACACAGAAAATCTCAGAAATACAATTCAGAATGCTATGAATGAGATAAACACTCTGCTTGCACGCTTTGACAGCGGGATGGCAGTCACTACGGGTGTGGATGCGGCTATCGTCGGCAAACCGAACGTCGGCAAATCAACTCTTATGAATCTTCTTACGGGCTATGACCGTTCGATCGTCACTTCCGTTGAAGGTACAACACGTGATGTAATCGAAGAAACGGTTAATCTCAACGGTTGTATCCTCCGCCTTTCAGATACTGCAGGTATGCGTGAAACCGGAGACGAGGTTGAAAAGATAGGCGTTGACAGAAGCCGCAAGAAGCTTGAACGCTCTGCAATCATTTTTGCTGTTTTCGACCTTTCAAGAGAACTTTCCGATGAGGATATGGAACTCATAGAGCTTTGCGAAGGTAAAACCGTTATACCTATTATAAATAAGACAGATCTTGAAAAACGTGCTGATATTTCTATTATAGAAAATAAATTAGGAAAATGTGTAGCAATTTCCGCTAAAGACGGTGAAGGCTACGACGAACTCTGCGATACAGTCGCAACACTCATCGGCACTAAGGACTTTGACACGTCTGCTGCAATGCTTGCTAACGAAAGACAGCGTATCTGCTGTGAAAATGCCTTTGCAAGCCTGAAAGAAGCACTTGATGCTGTCGATTTCGGTCTTACGCTTGACGCTATCGGTGTCTGCATTGACGGTGCGATCACAACTCTGCTTGAGCTGACAGGACAAAAAGCAAGTGAAGCAGTCGTAGATGAAGTATTCAGACAATTCTGTGTAGGAAAGTAAGGAAAAGTATGGAATATTTTGCAAGAAAATATCAGGTTATCGTCATAGGTGCAGGTCACGCGGGTATTGAAGCGGGACTTGCCTCTGCACGTCTCGGATGCGAAACCTGCGTTTTTACAATCAACCTTGACTGGGTCGGAAATATGGCATGTAATCCGTCTATAGGAGGCACTTCAAAGGGTCATCTTGTACGTGAGATAGACGCACTCGGCGGTGAAATGGGTAAAGCCGCTGATGCCAACACCCTGCAAAGCCGTATTCTCAATCTCGGCAAAGGTCCCGCGGTCCACAGTCTGCGTGCACAGATTGACAGACGTCTTTACTCTGACTATATGAAACACGTTTTAGAGCTTCAGGACAATATTGACCTTCGTCAGGCTGAGATAGTAGATATAAAACAGCTCAAAGACGGTACGTGGCAGGTAAAAACTCACCTTGAAGCTGTTTATACAGCTGACTGTGTCATCCTTGCTACCGGTACATTCCTTGCAGGTAAGGTTTATGTCGGTGACGTTTCATATGAAAGCGGTCCTGACGGTATGTTCCCTGCGAAAAAGCTCGGTGAGTCCCTTAAAGTGCTCGGTCTTCCCACAAGACGTTTCAAGACAGGTACACCCTCACGTGTGAACAGAAAAACAGTTGATTTTTCTAAATTAGAAATTCAAGAAGGTGACGAGCATATTGTTCCCTTCTCTTTTGACTGTGAATGTGAAGTAAGAAACAAGCTTCCTTGCCATATTACATATACAAATCTCGAAACAAAAGAGATAATTCTCAATAATCTGCATCGCTCCCCTCTTTACGGTGGAAAAATTGACGGTGTAGGTCCGAGATACTGTCCGAGTATTGAGGATAAGATAGTTCGCTTTGCTGAAAAAGAAAGACATCAGATATTTATTGAACCTTGCGGAGAAAATACTGAAGAAATGTATCTTCAGGGTCTCTCCTCTTCCCTGCCCGAAGATGTTCAGCTTAAATTTATCCGTTCTATTCCCGGTCTTGAAAACGCTGAAACTATGAGAACTGCATACGCTATCGAATATGACTGTGTAGATCCTCTTTCACTCAAGTCAAGTCTTGAATTCAATGATTTCAGCGGTCTTTTTGGTGCAGGACAGTTCAACGGCTCTTCCGGTTATGAAGAAGCTGCTGCACAGGGTCTCGTCGCAGGTATCAATGCCGCACATAAGATTTTAGGCAAAGAACCTCTTATTTTAGAGCGTTCAGGCTCGTATATCGGCACACTCATAGATGACCTTGTCACTAAAGGCTGTTCTGACCCTTACAGAATGATGACTTCACGTTCAGAGTACCGTCTTCTTCTGCGTCAGGACAATGCCGACCGCAGACTCACCCCCATCGGCTACGAAATAGGACTCATCAGCGAAGAAAGATATCAGAAATATCTTCATAAGCTTGAACTCATAGACATTGAGAAAAAACGTGTACAGTCGACAGTAGTTGCTCCGTCACAGGCTATAAATAGCCTACTTGTTTCACGTGAAACATCTGCGTTAAACACAGGTGTACGTCTTTCAGAGCTTTTGAAGCGTCCTCAGCTGAATTATGATCTGCTTACCGATTTTGATACTGAGCGTCCTCCCCTGCCCCGTGAGATATTTGAGCAGGTTGAAATTGATATCAAGTATGAAGGATATATCAGACGTCAGCAGGCTCAGGTCGATGAAATGCACAGACTTGAAGTAAAAAAGCTCCCTGATGATACAGATTATAATTCTATACACGGTCTTCGCCTCGAAGCCAGAGAAAAGCTTTCAAAGATCAGGCCTCACAACATTGGTCAGGCATCACGTATTTCAGGTGTCAGCCCGTCAGATATCTCAGTTTTACTCATTTATCTTGAAAAGGAGTGCCGTAATGATAAATAAAGAGCTTTTAAAAGAAGAATCTGCTAAAATCGGCATTCAGCTTGATGATACAGCACTCGATAGACTCGATAAATACGCTGAGATGCTTCTCGAAACCAATAAAACTCTCAATCTCACAGCGATAACTGAACCTGATGAGGTTTTATATAAGCATTTTGTGGATTCTCTCAGCCTTCTTACTGTTATAGACCTTAAAGAAGGTGCAAAAGTCATAGATGTAGGTACAGGTGCAGGTTTTCCGGGTGTTGTACTGCTTATAGCACGTCCCGATATAAGCATCACTCTTATGGACGGTACAAATAAACGTCTTAACTTTATCTCTTCCGTACTTGATAAAATAGGACTTTCTGCAGAAATTCTTCATTCAAGAGCTGAACTTGCAGGCAAAGAAAAGCTGTACCGTGAAAAGTTTGACCTTGTAACTGCACGTGCAGTAGCTAATATGAATACTCTTAGCGAATACTGTATGCCGTTTGTAAAAGTCGGCGGTATTTTCGCACCTATGAAGGCTGCAAAAGCTGATGAAGAGCTCGACAGTGCAAAAGGTGCGATAAAGCTGCTTGGCGGTGAGATTGAAAAAGTCTGCCATCTTGATATTCAGAACTGCGGAGAAAGATGCATAATTATTACAAAGAAAATATCGCAGACTCCGCCAAAATATCCACGTGCTTCGGCACAGATTTCAAAAAAACCTCTTGCATAAGGTAGAATTTGCAAAAATCCACAGATTTTCTGCGATGAAAAATAATAGACAACCTCTTTCAGTAATGCTAAATTATACTTGGCAAGTCTGAAGGAGGCTTTTTATGCTCAAAAACCGCAATAAACTGAAAACAGCAAACGAAGTAGTTCTGATACCTGCAAGGATGATTCACCCCAATCCTCATCAGCCGAGAAAAAATTTTAACTGGGATGACCTCGAAGGTCTGGCTGAAAGTATTCATCATAACGGTCTTTTACAGCCGATCACAGTAAGACCGAAGGCTGACGGCAGATACGAGCTTATCTCAGGTGAAAGAAGACTGCGAGCATGTAAGATGGCAGGACTTTCAGCAATACCGTCTATAATCATAGATATTAATGAAGAAAAGTCAGCTCTGCTTGCGGTTATTGAAAATCTGCAACGTGAAAACCTGCATTTTTTTGAAGAAGCTATGGCTATAGAAAGACTTATAAAAGGCTTCGGTCTGACTCAGGAAGAGGTATCACGAAAACTCGGCAAGTCACAGTCAGCTCTTTCAAATAAACTGAGAATTCTCAGACTGCCGGATGAAGTCAGATATAATATAATGATCTACGGTCTGAGCGAAAGACACGCACGTGCTTTATTACGTCTTCCGTCGGCAGCACTTATGGAGCAGGTTATAGATACGGTAGTAGGGCAGGGGCTTACAGTAAGTGCAACTGAACAACTGATCTGCGATATACTGACAAAATCACAGGAAAAAGGAAAGAAAGGTAAAAAGGTAATGGTTTTTAAAGACATACGTATATTTATAAATACTCTTAACCATGCTGTTACTACTATGAGGAAAAGCGGGATCAGTGCAAAAGCCACTAAAAATGAGACTGATACATATATAGAATACGTTGTAAAGATAGAAAAACCTGCAAATACATAATGTTAAACACTAAAACCTTGATGTTTCACGTGAAACATTGAGGTTTTTTGAAAAATATATGTATTTATACTTTAATTTCATAAATGTTTGTGATATAATGATTTTTGTAAATTTTTATGGAGAAGTATAAAATATGGCTAAAACAATTGCAGTCGTTAATCAGAAGGGTGGGGTAGGTAAGACTACTTCCACAGTAAATCTTGCTGCAACAGTTGCAGCAAAGGGTTATAAAGTTCTGCTCGTAGACATTGATCCTCAGGGAAATGCTACAAGCGGTCTTGGTATAAACAAACGTGAGCTTGAAAAGTCAGCATATGACGTGCTTATCAACTCAATGCTCGTCGAAAAAGCTATGGTACAAACTGAGTTTGATAATCTCTGGCTGCTTCCGTCAAGTATGAACCTTGCAGGTGCTGAGCTTGAGCTTGTGGATATGAACAGACGTGAGTCAAAGCTTAAAAATTCTCTTGCTCTCGTTAAGGACAGTTTTGACTTTATTTTTCTTGACTGTCCGCCCTCACTCGGTCTTATAACTCTTAATGCACTATGCTCTGCAGATACTGTTCTGGTACCCATTCAGTGTGAGTACTACGCACTTGAGGGACTTTCACAGCTTATGTCTACGATCCGCCAGGTGAAAAGGCTTTATAATCCGCTTATTGACATCGAAGGTGTTCTTCTTACGATGTTTGACGGCAGACTTAACCTTACACACCAGGTTGTGAATGAGCTTAAAAGATTTTTCCCACGTAAGGTTTATAACACGGTAATTCCGCGTAATGTAAAGCTTTCCGAAGCTCCGAGCTACGGTCTGCCTATAATTTATTACGATAAAAGCTCAAAAGGCGCAGCTGCTTACGTAGCTCTTGCCGATGAATTTTTAAAAAACAACGGTAAGGAGGCAAAATAATGGCAGTTAAAAGAAACGGTCTGGGCAGGGGACTTGAATCTCTTTTCGTCGATAACTCAGTCGAAGAGATAAATTCATCCTCAAATAAACTCAAAATTATGGAAATCGAGCCTAACCACGACCAGCCGAGAAAAATTTTTGATGAAAAAGCTTTGTCAGAACTCGCAGACAGCATTTCTCAGCACGGTGTACTTCAGCCTCTTGTAGTCCGTCCTCTTACAAACGGAGGATATCAGCTCGTAGCAGGTGAGAGACGCTGGAGGGCTGCAAGGATCGCAGGTCTGACGGAAGTCCCTGTTATAATCAAAGAGCTTACTGACGAAGAGACTATAGAAATAGCGATGATCGAAAACCTTCAGCGTGAAGACCTGAATCCGCTTGAAGAAGCACTCGGTTACAGCTATATGATGGATGAGCTGAAGATTACTCAGGAAGAAGCTGCAGAAAAGGTCGGTAAATCCCGTCCTGCTATCGCAAATGCGCTCAGACTTCTTAAACTTCCGGAAGAAATTCAGGAAATGGTTAAAAACAATCTCATTTCTGCCGGTCACGCAAGAGCTTTGCTCGGATTTACCGACAAGGATGCGATGATTGCGACAGCAAACCTTATTATAAAGGAAGATATTTCTGTCCGTCAGATCGAAGCACTTGTAAAAGAATCCAAAAAGACTCCCGCTAAACCGAAAGAGCAGAAAAAAAGAGATAAATTTTTCAGCGAGGTTGAATTGGCTCTCGTTGATAACCTTGGCAGAAAGGTTAAGATAAAAGAAAACGGCAAAAAAGGCTCAGGAACTCTTGAAATCGAGTTTTTTGACAGAGATGACCTTGAAAGCCTTGCTTTGCAGCTTGAAAATTACGGAAAATAATATTTATCTGGAGTGATAAAAATGTTAGATATCAAACT
>JAGBFD010000141.1 GCA_017936645.1 Clostridia bacterium | reverse complement strand
GAGTAAGCAAGGACAACCTTCTTTATGTTTTCCTTATTCATAATAAAACCTCCAATATGCATTTCTGCCAACGTTTATGCATATATATTAGCACGTTATGCATAAATATGCAACAGAAAATTTGTAAAAAATCACTTTTTGTAAACCTGCACAAGCGACAGCCAAAAGTCGTGAATAATCTATGCAAATTTACGAGTTCATATAAATATAACACTTTTTTCGTCTGATTTCAACACTTTGAAGCAAAAATTATTCAATATTTTTTCATATACTTTGTGTCGTTTTTTAGCTTTGAATAATATTCAAGATTTATGAATAAAAGCACTAATTCTGCATATTTTTACAATCTCTGCTATGCAGAGTCATTCTGTTCATACGTATACCTGTTTTTTGCAAATAATTTGCGTATACAATCTTTATTTGAATCTCCATATATGCTATAATGAGAAAAAGGAGGTTTTCATCATGTATCATATAGACTTTGGTAAAAGCGGAATAAAAGTGCCAACCATAGCCGTCGGTTGTATGCGGATAAGCGATATGAACGAAAAAGAAGTATCGGCATTCGTAGATACAGCATTGAGTCACGGGGCAAATTTCTTTGACCATGCGGATATCTATGGTGGCGGGAAGAGTGAAGAAGTCTTCGGCAAAGCCATCACACCATCTATGAGGGAAAATATACTGATTCAGACTAAGTGCGGCATACGCAAAGGTCAGTTTGACTTTTCTTATGAACATATAATAAATTCCGTTGAAGGCAGTCTCAGACGTCTGGGAACAGATTACATAGATGTGCTGCTGCTTCACCGTCCGGATGCACTTATGGAGCCCGAAGAGGTGGCAAGAGCTTTTGACTGTCTGAAAGCATCAGGTAAGGTCCGTCATTTCGGTGTTTCAAATCAGAATCCGTATCAGATGCAACTTTTGCAGAATTCGCTTGATATGCCTCTGTGTGCAAATCAGCTTCAGTTCGGGATAATGCATACTCCGATGATTCAGTCAGGTGTAAACGTAAATATGTATAATGCTTCAGGTGTAAACCGTGACGGTGGCGTTCTTGATTTCTGCCGTCTTAATAAGATTACCATTCAGCCGTGGTCGCCGATGCAATACGGCTTTTTCGACGGTTGCTTCATAGATAACGATAAGTTCCCTGAACTCAACGAAACCCTTGAAAGCATAGGAAATGAATACGGAATTTCAAAAACAACATTGTCGTTTGCGTGGATTCTTCGTCACCCTGCAAAGATGCAGCCTGTCACGGGAACAACAAATCTTAGTCGCTTAGCTGACTGTCTGAAGGCAACTGATATAAGTATCACACGTGAAGAGTGGTACGAAATCTACAGATCTGCAGGAAATATACTTCCCTGACAGATGAAGATAAGGAGATTTAACTATGTTTATTCAGAGAATTATTGCGTTTTTTACTGCTCTTGTATATTTATTGGCAGGATTCTTGGGTGCAGGTGAAAGCTGTATCGAAAAAGCTGAGAATTTCAGGGTCACAACATATATCAGAGCTGATTATGTTCAGAGCCCCGAAAGCCTTTACACCGAAGATTTTGATATCATAACAGATGCTATTCTTTTTGAGTGTGCGACCTTTGATAATGAAGGTAATGTCAATATCGAAAAAGATAAGCTTGAAACAGCTCTCGCAAACATCCGTAAGGCGATCGGTGACAAAGATGTCAGAATCACTCTGAACCTTCTCGGACCGTCGGGTCACACTGATTCCGATGTATGGGAAGATCAGATGGAAGCTCAGAGCGATGAACATAACAAGGCTTTCACAAGCGGTGTACTTGAAGATAACATTGTTGCAGTTCTTGAAAGATATGATTTTGACGGAGTACATTTTGATTATGAATATCCGCTGTCGTTGAAAGCGTGGCATTACTACAATAAATTCCTCGTTTCGCTCGATAAAAAGCTTGGCAACTATACTCTCGGAGTTGCGTGTAACGACTGGAATATCAAATTTTCGACAAAAGCTATCGCTGCCGTCGATACTTTTGAAATTATGCTCTACGATATGAACGATGAAAACGGCAGACATTCGACATATGAGGATATGACGGATATGGTACGAAAGGTCGGATTCTACGGTATTCCTCTTGAAAAAGTAAATATCGGTCTGCCTTTCTATTCCCGTCCTACCGATATGTCAGGATACTGGTACGGTTATAACGGCAGCTATGAAGACATCGACGAAAACGGTTGGTATCACTGCAATGATACAGGCAAAGATTTCTGGTTCAATACGCCCGATGTTATTGCACAGAAAACGGATTTTGCCATCAGAAACGGTTATGGCGGTGTAATGATATGGCATTACAATTGTGATCTCCCGTCAACCCACGAAGATTCTCTTTTAAGAGCAATCGGTGAAACTGTCGAAGCTGCATACTGAAAACCTTACGTATAAATCAGTTTACAGTTTCGCTAAGTAAAAAATTTAAAATTAATTATTTAAAAACAGGTGTTTTTATGTGGTCCGATCTTTTTAAAACAAGTAAAAAAATGAAAAACCAAAATATCAGAAAATAAACCTTCTCGACGTCAAAGACTGCTTTTTTGCTGTGGAAATGCCTGACGGTAAAACTCAGCTTTTTGAAATCGAAAAAACCAACGGAGGCTTTATTTCCATCTCGTTGTATTTCGACTGTGAATGTTATAATTCACTTGTTACCTTCATAGAACAACGACCCGGAACTGAAATACTGCAAAAAGACGAACGTCGGGAGTATTTGGAATATTTGCGTTACGGATGCAAATTTTCAATTTTAACCATTCCCTACTCAGACTTTTTCCTTGGCGGTCATTGGGACGATGATCCTTATATAGAATTCCGCTTTGTAGAGAAGGATCATCCCGACTTTGAGACATATGTATATGAATTGGTTGATGTTTTTGATTTTCTGAAAAAAAGAGAATCCGAACTAAAAGCATAAAATCATCCGCAACGCAAAAGCGTTGCGGATGATTTTTATTTCAGAATCAATATCTGTTTGCTGCAATGAAAACCATTCTTTCCTGGATTGTAGGACCACCGTGACCTGTACCGTATCCGCCGTGATCTGATGTGATAACGATAAGCCAGTCTTCTGTTTCAAATGTATCTCTGTTTTTGATTGTACGAATTGTATCGTATGCAAATTTTTCGCAGTGATCAAAACCTAATTTGTAGTAAGGATTGTTGATTGAAAATCCGAGGTTGTGGCCGTTGCTGTCAGTATTTTCGTAAATCGCAATCGTAAAGTCGGGACAATCAGCTTTTTTCAGCTGCTGTGCTGCCTTGATCATACTGCCTTCGTTGCCTGACGTTTTGTTAAAAGAAACATTGATATCATTTTCTTCACAGTAGTTCTTTTCGTTTATGTACGTCGAATCTTTTTTTGAAAAATGGCCGTTCCACTTAGTGATAAAAGATGCCGAATCAATGGTACCGTTTTCAACAAGCTCGGTCATAAGAGTTTTATACTCAAGTGATTTGGGCTGTCCGTTACCGTAAACACCGTTATCCTCAGCCCATACGCCTGTAAGCACGGAGCACCAACCGGGAGCTGTAGATGTATCCTGAGTGTTTTCACCGTCAGGATAGTTGACACCGCCACAGTAGGCAAGATTGAGTGATCCGCCATCCTCAATTACGGTGTTTATACCGCTGTACTCGTCCTTCATAAGAGTAAGTGCATCTGCTCGGCAACCGTCATAACCGATGACGATAGCTTTTTTCTCAGTTTTACCTTCAGGTAATTCTGAAGTAAGATGATTAACTACCATATTGTAGATTTCTGTCTGAGGAATTGCTGTTTCAATTGTGTTTTCGTAAGCGATTGTTTCAAGTGCTGTGAGGTATGCCTCTTCTGTATCCTCTGCATCGTTGATGTAATAGCCGAAAAGAGCAGGGATAAGCATAACAATGCTCATAAGTTTTGCTAAAAATGTCATAATCTGCACTCCTTTATCTTTCAGGATAATCTTTATCGTAATAATAACACAAAAACAGTTTTCCGGTCAACAAAATTATATAAAGATTATTATTTGGTGCATAATAATATCAGGATGTGATAGAAATGAAATCCATATGGTTTAAAGGAATCAACAAACCGGAATTTAACTGTCTTGACTCGGATTGCGAAACAGATATTCTCATAGTAGGCGGAGGTCTTGCAGGTATTCTTTGTGCTTATATGCTTGATCAAAGCGGTGCGGACTACATTCTGATTGAGGCTGATAAAATCTGTTGCGGAGTGACCGCAGACACAACTGCAAAAATCACCGCTCAGCACGGATTGATTTACGATAAAATTATCAGTAAATACGGCATTGATTACGCAAGAGAATATTATCAGTTTAACAGTAAGGCAATAAACACTTACCGTGACCTTTGTGAGAAATATAACTGCAGGTTCGAAACTAAGAGTGCATATGTCTACTCGCTTCATAAAAGTGATGATATCGAAAACGAAATCAATGCATACCGCACACTCGGTATTCCTTTCGAAACAGTGACAGATACACTCCTTCCGTTTGATATTTACAAAGCTATCCGAATGGATAATCAGGGACAGATCAATCCGTTGGAGCTGTTATTTAAAGTGTCGGAAAGGCTTAATATAAAGGAAAACACTAAACTGATCAATCTCAGCGATAATATCGCACAAACCAATCACGGCAGGATCAGATACCGACGTGCGATTATCACAACTCACTTTCCGATTTTAAATAAGCATGGGCTGTTCTCTCTAAAAATGTATCAGCACCGTTCTTATGTTATCGCTTTGAAAAACGCACAGAACGTTGACGGAATGTATATCGATGCGAGTGAAAAAGGATTATCCTTCAGAAACTGTGATGATCTTCTTCTGCTTGGCGGAGGCAGTCACAGAACAGGTAAAAAAGGAGGCAACTATACAGAACTTATCCGTTTTGCAGAATCGCACTATCCTGATGCAACTATCGAAACTCAATATGCTACTCAGGACTGTATGACACTTGACGGTATGCCGTATATCGGTCAATACTCCCGTAACACACCCGAACTGTTTGTCGCGACAGGTTTTAACAAATGGGGTTTCACTTCTGCAATGGTTGCCGCTGAAATCCTTTGCAACACTCTCAAAGCTGAAAAGAGACTTGATGAAAAAAATCAGATTTTCTCCCCGTCCGGAAGGATTTTTCATCCTCAGCTTGCGGTTAACATCTTTGAAACTGCTGTAAATTTCATTACACCTACAGTTCCTCGTTGTCCTCATCTCGGCTGTGCTTTAAAATATAACAAAGATGAACATTCATGGGACTGTCCATGCCACGGTTCAAGATTTACGGAAAGCGGAAAGCTTATAAATAATCCCGCAACGGATGATAAACAATTCTGATACCATAATAATTAATTATAAAAAACGAGTGACAATCAATAAAGTATGTGCTATAATCTCTCACGAAATTCAGTCGGAGGTTATACGCTTTGCCAAAACCGTTACAAAACAAGCTTTCAAAAAAAGACATCTTCATATATATTCTTATGGTGCTGACAGGTATACTTATAACCGTTTCGGGGATTTATTACAATCAAAGTTTTCTTCGTATCCTTCCGCTTTATAATTCTCTGATAATCGCTTCGCTTCAGTCACGTGTCAACCGTTACAGTAATCTGCTCGGCAGTATAAACTCTATACTTTATGCCGCTGTGTATTTCTACTACGGGTTGATCGCTTCCGCATTTCAGGCGATACTTTTCTCTTTCCCGATGCAGCTGATCACATTTATCCGATGGAATAAAAACAAGTGGGAGAAATCAACCGTGTTACGTAAAATGACGTGGTGGCAGAGGATGATTCTTATCGTCGGATATCTTGCCGCACTTATAGTAATGTGGAAAGCTCTTCCTTTGTTGGGTGCAAAATATGTCCTGCTCGACAGTGCAACAAACCTGCTCGGAATTATCATCCTGTTCCTCACCATGTTTGCATTTATCGAGTATACTCCGTGCATGATTGTAAGTGGTATTATCAGCATCGTTTTATACATCGAAATGCTTAAAGAAACTCCTGATATAATGCCGTTTCTTATCTTTTCCATTTACTCTTTCATCTGCATTTGCTTTGCGTACTTTGAGGCGAGGCGACTTTATAAAAAACAAAACAAAGCTGAATCTCCGTCGTAACCGGCGGAGATTTTGTTGTATATACCTTTATTTTATGCTATAATACTCCAAAATCCAAAAAATTTCGGAGGTAATACAATGAACGGAATGACAAGACGCGAGCGACAGGTAACGGACATCGGAGAAATTTTGAAAATCCTTGACAATTCAAAGGTACTTCACCTCGGTCTCGTTGACGGTGATGAGCCTTACGTTGTGCCGATGAATTACGGCTACACTTACGAAAATGAAAAACTAACAATCTGGCTTCACTGTGCAAGACAGGGCAGAAAGCTTGACGTTATGAGAGCGAACCCGAAGGTTTTCTTTGAAATGGAATACGGCATTACACCTTTCGAAGGCGAAGTGGCCTGTAAATACGGCATTACGTACTCGTCTCTTATGGGCAGAGGTACTGCTGAAATCATTGAAGATGTTGAAATCAAAAAAACTGCCCTCTCTGCACTTATGAAAACGCAGACAGGCAAGGACTTTACTTTTGAGGACAGAATGGCAGAAGTTGTAGGTGTGATAAAAGTCGACGTAATTGAGTTTACTGCAAAGCACAGACCGCTTCCTAAAGAACTCAGATAAGTTCTTATCGTGAAAGTAATAAACTTCATATCTCTCGGATGAACAAAACAGATCGTTATAATGGTGCTTTTACGATCTGTTTTTTTGTTTTCAATATATTGTGGGTTTTTGATCAGAAATAATACAAATCACACAAAAAGTCTTGAAAATTTTTATTTTTTAAGTATAATATAGATATGGTTATTCCATAAATACAATCAAAGGAGAGGTATTATCAATGGACAAGTTCTTTAAAATTTCAGAACGCGGTTCAAATGTAAGAACTGAGATTATTGCAGGTCTTACAACATTCTTTGCAATGGCTTACATCATCATTGTTAACCCGAATCAGATCGTCGGATTCAGTTTTGATGTTCCGGGAATTCCTAAAATCTGGAATGCCGTTTACATTGCATCAATCCTTGCAGCAGTCATCGGTACACTTCTTTATGCATTCTATGCTAAAATGCCTTTTGCACAGGCTTGCGGAATGGGACTTAATTCATTTTTCTTCACGTCCTTCGTTCTTCCGCAGATTATAAGCGGCGGAGATGCTATCTCAGGTTACCAGGCAGGTCTTGTAATTATCCTTATTTCAGGTCTTGTTTTCCTGTTGCTTTCAGTTACCGGTGCACGAGCTTATATTGCAAAAGCTATGCCGGACTGCATCAAAAAGTCAATTTCTGCAGGTATCGGTCTTTTCATCGCATTCATAGGTTTCCAGAATGTCGGCGTCATCGAGCCCAACCAGTACACTCTCGTTCAGTTTGTTAAGCTCAACGGTGTTGCATGGGCAGATGTTGCTCCCGCAGTTATCGCTCTTCTCGGCTTCATCATCATTGCTATTCTTACAAAGCTCAACGTCAAGGGTGCGGTTCTTGTAGGTATCCTTATTACGACGGTTATCTACTACCTTGCAACATGGCAGTTACCTGACTTCACTCTTGATATGGCTTCTATTGCACAGCCGTTCAAGGATTTTGCTGAAATCGGTATCACAGGTGTATTCAAGGCTGAGTCTTGGAAGAACGCTTTCTCAGGTGAGATGATCGGCAGTATTTTCTCTGTTATTATGCTTATCGTTACTTTCTGCCTTGTTGATATGTTCGACACAATCGGCACACTTTACGGTACAGCAGCAGAGGCTGATATGCTTGACAAAAACGGTGACCCGATAGATCTTGATAAGTCAATGGCTTGTGACTCTGTCGCAACTGTTGCAGGTTCGGTTTTGGGTACATCTACAGTTACAACATTCGTTGAAAGTGCATCGGGCGTTGCAGCAGGCGGCAGAACAGGTCTTACAAGCCTTGTTACTTCTCTTTGCTTCGCAGTCTGTCTCTTCCTTTCACCTCTTGCAAGTATCATTCCTGCAGCGGCTACAGCTCCTGCTCTCATCTTCGTTGGTGTTCTTATGCTCAAGAACTTTGCAAACGTTGATATGAAGGATATGAGAAGTGCTGTTCCTGCATTCCTTACTCTTATTATGATGCCGCTTACTTATTCTATCGCAAACGGTATCGGTATCGGTGCTATAGCTTATACGCTTATCACTCTCTTTACGGGTAAGTATACAAAGAAAGATATCGCTGTAACGATCATCGCTATCCTCTTTGTATGTAAGTTTGTATTCGGCGCAATGTAATCCGGTCTTTAATTTCACAGCACACTTCTTAACGGAGTGTGCTGTTTCTTTTTGTGTTGCAGTAACAAAAGATTTGAGCTATAATAAACTTGATAAGATTGTTTTAAAGGACGTGATTCTATGTTAAAGAAAAGCGGTACGAAGAAAGTTCTGAAGGCTGTTTTGTGCATTATTCTCTCAATTGTATTGATACTTGTCGGCTACATTGCATATCTTTTTCTTAGCTATTCACGCATCGAGGATAATCAAGCAATCGATCCTATGCAGACGGGTCTCAGCGAAAGTGTAAAGCCGGGCGAAAGTTACACAGCCGTCATACAGAATCTCGGTTTCGGTGCTTACACTCAGGATTTCACATTTTTTATGGACGGTGGCACGGAATCCTGGGCAGAAAGTGAAGAAAGCGTAAAAAACTGCATAAATAATGCGGCATATGAAGCTGAAAAACACGATCCTGATTTTATACTGTTTCAGGAAGTTGACTTTGACTCCACAAGAAGCTATCACATAAATCAGCGTGAAATTCTTGAAAAAAGATTCGGTTCTTACAGCAGTACATTTGCGGTAAATTACCATTCTTCGTTTCTCTTCTACCCTTTCACACAACCTCACGGTGCTTCAAACAGCGGCATCCTGACCCTGAGCAGATATAACATATCTTCTTCTCTTAGAAGAAGTCTGCCGATTTCTGACAGCGTCAGCAAATTCCTTGACCTTGACCGTTGCTATTCTATTTCAAGAATACCTGTCGAAAATAGTAAAGATCTCGTGATTTTCAACGTCCATCTCTCGGCATATGGCGGAAGTGATGAAATAAGGACAGCTCAGATGAATATGCTTTTTGAAGACATGAAAAAGGAGTACGATAAAGGTAACTACTGTGTATGTGGCGGTGACTTCAATCACGACTTTACGGGAGATTCCACACAGAAACTTAACGGTGGTGCAGAGGTCGACATTGGTTGGGCTCAGCCGTTTCCGACCAACCTTCTACCCGACTGCATCATAAGGTGCGACAGCTACACGAATGACACCCTCACTCCCACCTGCCGCAACTGCGACGTACCGTATAAAAAAGGTAATTTCACAATCATCGTTGACGGATTTCTTGTCACAGAAAATGTCGAGATAATAAATCTTGAAAACATCAGTACCGACTTCGTTTACTCAGACCACAACCCCGTTGTGTTGGAATTTAGACTGAAATAATTATAAAAATATGGCAGGGACTACTCCCTGCCATATCTCATTTTGAATATTTTTATCAAACTACTTTATCATCCCGTTAAAATCATCTTCCGAGATTATAGTAATTCCAAGATCGGTTGCCTTTTTGAGCTTACTTCCCGCCTCTTCACCTGCAAGGACATAGTCAGTCTTTTTTGAAACAGAAGATGC
Organism: Clostridia bacterium; assembly: GCA_017936645.1. Classification (GTDB taxonomy): domain Bacteria; phylum Bacillota; class Clostridia; order Oscillospirales; family Acutalibacteraceae; genus CAG-488. The sequence goes on along the minus strand of JAGBFD010000141.1, from coordinate 2,924 downwards.
TGTCTTTCCTCCGAAGGTTTCGATGATTTCCGCTGCTTCTTTTCGTGAATACGTCGGCAAAGTACCTGTAAGCACAAAAGTCTTTCCTGCAAAACGCATATCCTTGACTTCTTTAAGCGACTTCATATTAAGTCCGGCTGACATAAGTCGGTCAATTAGTTCTTTCGTCTGTGGCATACCGAAATAGTCAACGACACTTTCAGCCATAATCCTGCCGAAGCCGTCGATCGTCATTATATCATCAAAAGAAGCTTCCATAATACCTGTCATCGTACCGAAACGCTCAGATAAAAGCTTTGCCGCTTTCTGTCCTACGTGACGGATTCCGAGTGCAAAAACGAGCTTTGAGAGGTCGTTTTCTTTAGATTTGTTTACAGCATCCACAATGTTTTTTGCAGACTGCTCCGCCATCCTTTCAAGAGGTATGATCTGCTCCTCTTTTACGCTGTAAATGTCCGCAGGAGTTTTTATAAGACCTTCATTTACAAAAAGCTCAAGGTTGCTTTCCCCAAGTCCCTCGATGTCCATGGCATCTCTTGAACAAAAATGAATGAGATTACGAAGAAGCTGTGCGGGACATTCCGTATTCAGGCAGCGTACAGCCGCCTCCCCTTCTTCACGTACAACGGTCGCACCGCACGACGGGCAGACTGACGGCATAACGTAAGGCTCTGCACCCTCACCGTGCTCAACTACATTGAGCACCTCAGGGATAATATCGCCCGCCTTACGGATAATCACAGTATCACCTATACGTATGTCTTTTTCTGCGATAAAATCCTGATTGTGAAGAGTAGCACGGCTTACAGTTGACCCTGCGACAAGTACCGGTTCAAAAACAGCCGTAGGAGTAAGAACGCCCGTTCTGCCGACATTAATTTCAATATCGATAACCTTTGTCTGCTTCTCTTCGGGAGGATACTTGAACGCAACTGCCCATTTTGGAAATTTTGATGTGCTGCCGAGTGCTTCACGATGAGCAAAACTATCGACCTTGATAACTGCACCATCGATGTCAAACGGCAATGTACCTCTGATTTCACCGATACGGTTAATCTCGGCAATCGCCTCATCGATATTAGTGCAAAGAGTATAGAACGGAACGGTTTTGAATCCGAGTTCCTTGAGATAATCAAGTGACTGCTTGTGACCTGTCAGCTCCTTACCCTCTACCCTTTGGATATTGAAAACGAAAATATCGAGTTTTCTCGTTGCTGTAATTTTAGGATTTTTCTGACGGAGTGAACCTGCTGCAGCATTACGAGGATTTTTAAAAGGCTTCTCCTCATTATTTTCCTGCTGCTCCACAAGCTTCACAAAAACATCACGAGGCATATAAACTTCGCCACGCACTTCAATAAACGGAATATTCTCTTTGATTTTAAGCGGAATTGAGCCTACCGTGCAGAGATTTGCGCTGACATTTTCGCCAACGATGCCGTCACCTCTCGTCGAACCGCGGAAGAAAACGCCGTTTTCGTACTCAACAGAAACAGAAAGACCGTCAATCTTCGGCTCAACGACATAAACAGCATCACTTACAGTCTCCCGCACACGCTTGTCAAAAGCGATAAGCTCATCAATGCTGAAAGCATCCTGCAGACTTGCCATCTGTACAGTATGCTCAACAGGTTCGAACTGACCGTCAGCATTACCGCCTACACGTCGGGTCGGTGAATCGGGCGTGACAAGCTCCGGATATTTATCCTCAATATCCGAAAGCTCACGCATAAGTCTGTCGTACTCAAAATCCTCGATTTCAGGGCTGTCCTCGACATAATATTTATGGCTGTGGTAGTTAAGAATGTCCCTTAACTCTTCAGCTCTTTTTTTTGCATTTTCAAAATCTGCCATAGTGACACTTCCCCATCGGTTTTTATAGAATTATTATACCAAAAATTCAACTCATTTACAACATTAAAAATTCGCAAAAGTGCTCGGAGTTACACCTACTATTATACTTTCTGCAATGCAGATTTCAGACTCATATTCTACTATTCTGACTTCTCCTCTAAAGATAACATTCGTCTTTATCGTAACTTTCAGAAAAATCTGATGTCTCGTCTGATTCACTCCTGCCGCTTCAAAACGGTTTTCAAAGTTCGTCGACGTAAGCCCCCGCATCGTAATGTAAAAAGACACATCAGGACCCATACCTGAAAAAAGCTGCATACCGAAAAGTGAAGTAAACGGAATCGAAATCTCATAAACACCTATTTCGTTTATATATTCATCCGTATTGGTCCCTATCTCACTGCCGAGTGTATTAAGTGTGATTATATCAGTCGAAAGCGACTTTATGTTTCCTTGTGAATCGTATGTAAAACTGACGATATCGTCGTAATTTAGCTGATAATCCGCAAGTGATTTTTCAAGTCCTGCAGTCAATGCCGCTGATGCTACGCTGTTTGCTTCAAGAACCGAAAGCTCATCTCTTACACTTTTTATCCTGATTTCGACAAATATAAAAAGTCCGGCTGCCACGAGTAAAAATACTGTAACAGCCGGTAGTATTATTTTTCTGCGCCGTTTCATTTTTTCACCTCATAGTATGATATGCGGTGAAAACAATGATGTTATCAGTCAAGGAAATCCTTGAGTTTCTTGCTTCTGCTCGGGTGACGGAGCTTACGAAGAGCCTTTGCTTCGATCTGACGGATACGTTCACGGGTAACGTCAAACTCTTTACCTACTTCCTCAAGAGTATGAGGATGTCCGCCCTCCAGACCGAAACGAAGCATAAGAACCTTTGCCTCTCTGGGAGTAAGAGTTTTAAGCACCTCGTCGAGCTGCTCTTTGAGAAGAAGGATTGATGCTGCATCTGCAGGTGCCGGAGCATCATCGTCAGGGATAAAGTCACCAAGATGGCTGTCTTCCTCTTCACCGATAGGCGTTTCAAGGGAAACGGGATCCTGTGAGATTCT